>DATIKF010000152.1:0-2222 GCA_035477855.1 Dissulfurispiraceae bacterium | reverse complement strand
GCGCCACTCAGCTTTCGTTGGTGGATCCTTGGCCATCCTGCATAGGCGTCGCAATTCATCTCTGGCCCAGGCGCCACATCGAGCTAGTTCAGGATCTTTTCGTTCGGCCAGCCCCTTGGCCCGGCGGATCAGGTGGGCTAGGCAGGTTTGGCGGGCATGCACCCAATTTTGGTACAATCGATAACCGTCACTGACCAAGATGCCTTCCCAACCTCCAACCAAGGATTCAAAGGCGTCCTTGGAGCGATTGGTGTGCACCATGAAATAGGCGACCACCGAACTGGCCATCACCCAGAGCCAGTTGAGCTTGCCGTTGTTTTTCCATGGGGTTTCGTCAACATGGTTGACCTTGGCGGCATGTGCCTTTTCGCCGATCGCCTCATAATGAGGCTGGATAGCGTTGGAGGCCCGATCAATAATGTTCTGAATTGCTCCAAGGCTGATACTGATGCCCAGGACCGAGGAGCAAAAAGACTGGATAGCCTGTCGACTGTTGCCTTCGATGCCGCCGATTTCGGCTACCAGCGCACAGAGCCTGGGGCCAAAGCCAGTTTGAAATCTTTTTGGTGTATACCCTTTACCCGTTTTGCCGCATTTGGAGCACTTCCCGCGATAGAGGATGAAATGGATGACCGTCATCGCAATTTCGGGCAGCTCGATGTGCTGATGGGTATGGTGAGGACGTAACTCGGTAAATTTTTGGCAGCCGCAGGTGCACGGGCCTGGGTGCACGATTTCTGTTGTTGTCGGTGGTATGAGCTGCTGACGGTGTCCTTTGTGGCCCTTGCGCCCACCGGATTTTGCCTTGTTGGTTTTTGGTGTATTTTCCTTGTAGGGCGAGTCTGTTGAAGGCGGCTTATTGGAATTGGACGAGTTCTGGTCAAGCCTGGCCTTGAGCTGGCTGACTTCAGTCTCCAGTTCTCTGATCCGTTGGTCTTGGCGGGCAATATGATCCAGAAGTTTGCGGATGATCAGCCGGAGAGCCGAAGGGGGGAATAGCTCTAACTCGGCATCGCTGATCTGGAGGTCCAGGGGCGTATATTCCTCAGCCACGAAGTTGCTCCCTGAATTTTTTGTTCAACGGGTAGAGGAAGACGGTCTTTACCGGCTCGCTTCGTTGGTAATGGCGGTCATATTTACCACGACCAGTGGTCTCTCCCACCTTGGCCCAGTTGGCGGCCCGGTAACAGGTGCCTTGGAAGCGCCCCGCCTCTACAAAAGTCTCCAGCAGACAGATGGGCTCCCGGTAAAAGGCGAACCAATCCTGTTCCAACTGGCGGATGTTCATGGCGAGCACCTTAGAGGCCAGGTGCTGAACTTTGACCCAGGGGAGAATAAGGAAGCGAACATTGTTCACCACTTGAGAGAGGTTGCGTTCACGCTGCTCACGATTCCAGCCGATCAGCTGATCGCGAGAGGCCACTTTCCAGGCGGCGGAGCCCCAACCGAGACAGGCAACCAGTCGATCGTCAAGGTAGGCGAGATATTTCAGCGATGAGCCGACGATCCAGGGGGCGCCCAGATAATGATAGCGGTCAATCAGGTAATCCCATACCCCCTCATCAGGGCTTTGGCGAACCATCTTGATTGTCAAAGAGCCAAACGCGGAAACAGAACCAGCCATTTCCGTGGTGTCAATTGCATAAGTACGGCGATCTGCCCGACGCGGGAAACGATAGGTTTCCTTCATCCGAGGCGGCAAAATGAGTTCGCCTTTTTTCTCCAGGGTGAGCAAAAGGCTCCGGCAGGCCATATCCTTCAACTGGCCATTTGGCTGCCGCCACTGCCACAGCTGGCAGAGAATTTTTGAGATCGCCGTGCGACCAATATCCCAATGGTCGGCAACGACCTCACGGATTTCGGCTAGGTCATGCTGGTAGAGGTGGCGACCCCGTATTTTGTACATAGGCGCTGTGGTTTCCATAACAGCACCGTAGCAAATGCTGGCTTACGACGCCAGTGAAAAATTAACACCCCCTGATCGGTTACCTGAATTGTTGTTACCGTGGAGACGGTTACAGGAGCAGATCCTTGCCAAGAATAGCCACCAGGTCATCGGCGGCTCGGGTCGGAGCCATCTTGCCTTCTTCGACGCGCTGCCGGATGCCAGGCAACAGCTTCTGGATTTCGGGATGCTGATAGAACCAGCGCTCCAACCCCTCGTTGACCAGGAACCACATCCAGCTCATGGCCTGATCCTGGCGCTTCTTGTCGAGTTCGCC
>DATIKF010000151.1:0-2270 GCA_035477855.1 Dissulfurispiraceae bacterium | reverse complement strand
GCTTCAGCTCAGCCGCGTAATACGTGAAACGCTCTTTGAGCGGAAAACGCTGATTGATATACTGACGCTCAGGTCAGACAGGCTCCTCGCTGCACATGAACATGGCCTACAGGGCGCGCTATTTTAACCGGACAGTAGTGAGTTCTTCTATAACCTGACAAGTACCGCTGACGGCAGTAAGTGGGATGTTACTACGGATTCCGACCACTGGAACAGGTCCGATTTGCGGTGGGACAACAAGATTGGCCCTACCGTTGGTGCCGAGGATGCTAACGACTGGTTGGCAACCCTCAACGAGTCCCTAACGGACGACTTGGCCAATAAGATTGTCGCCTATTCTGGTTACATGGATGCCTTGACCCCTTGCAGACGGCGCTGGTCTAACCCCAAGACAATACGGAACTGGCTCCCCTTGATTCCGTTCATGGAAGACCACCAGAAGCTGTGTATCAGCGGTGCCATCATGGACACGGGGTTCAACTACCGTTTCCCTGCGAATGACGGCATGGTACCCCTTTCAAGCGGTAGACTAAATGGGCATAAGGTAGCAAAGAGGGTCATGTGCCCTGGGCATGACCATCTTCATATGTTAGCCGGAAGTGGAAGCGAGACTTGCTCCACAAACAAGAGCTTGTTCAACAGCCTGCGAGACGACCTGCTGGATATAGCAGTTTCGCCATAAACGGTGTGGCCACACCAGACGGTCAGAGGGACGAAGAGTAAGAAGGCCGAGCACGAGAGCCAAACGGCTCCAGATAACCATCGCGTGCACCCGATCGCGGCGGATTATTAACTGAACGGTACTGCGCGAGCCGATCCGTTCGGCATGCAAATAGAAGCGCCGAACAATACGGATCGAGCGCGCAAACTGCCGCACGCTCATCCGCCGCGTTATCTAAAAACCACTTGACCGGTATGCATCATCATGCCATACTTATACATATCATATGATGAGGTGACACCATGAGAACGACATTGAATATCGAAGACAACCTGATTGAACAGGCATCTAAAATGACAGGCATAGGGGAAAAGACCACCCTGGTAAAACTTGGACTGGAAGCACTCATTGCAAGAGAAAGCGGAAAGCGCCTTGCCAAGCTGGGGGGTACCGAAAAGCAGTTGAAACAGGTACCGAGAAGGCGGAGCGTTTAAGTGGTTCTTGTTGATACATCGGTCTGGATATCCCACTTCCGAGAAACCCACGCTGGTTTAGTAGAACTACTCAACAACGGAGAGGTGGTGTGCCACCCGTTCATCATTGGAGAACTCGCGTGTGGAAACCTCAAGAACAGAACGAGTATCATCCTACTCTTGGAAGCCCTACCCACAGCTCTTGCGGCAGAGCATGAAGAGATCCTTTCCTTCATCGAGGCCCGGAATGTCATGGGAAAAGGGTTGGGTTACGTAGACGTCCATCTTCTGGCCGCAGCTCTCTTAAATGGCGTTCCTCTCTGGACGCTTGACAAGAAACTGGACAAGGTTGCCGAAGGGCTTCAGTGCGAGTACAGACAAAAGACGAGATAACCACTGGATACCGGATCGTGTCCCTGTCGGGCCACTCCGGGTTATCTTTATGTTATCTGAAGAAAAGGCCAGGATTGTGAAGGACTCATGAATAGAACGGGCTTTGATTGGACCAAGTGGTTACCGATCTTGATTTCTGGTGCAGCGCTCGCCATCAGCGTCCTATTTCTTTCTTGGGGTATTATTTCTGAGCGGGCAAGAAGTCGGGCCATATTGGAAGTCTGGCAACGTAATGTCTTTTACCACGGAAGTGACGACGACAGAACCAAGATTACACTCCTCTTCAGAAATCTCAGCCATCGTCCGACAGCCGTAGTTGACTTGTATGTACGTGAAAAAGAAGGTATCCTGGGGGGCCGCGGATACAAGGACAGAATAAGCCTACCAATCAGAATTGACCCTTGGGGCTTGACGGAGATCGATTTCAAGATTGACCAGAACGACGAAGTACGTATGACAGACATTTTGGTGCGGGATATCCAAGATAAGGAGATCGTTGTCGTCAGGGGAACGGGCAAAACTTGGGCCAAGGCAAGATCCAGATAACCCGTCATTCGAGCCAATCGGCGAAAAAGGCGCTCCGCCTCTGGCTCAATACTATGTTCGGCCTTGGCGCAGGGCTTCGCCAGAGCGCCGGAAATTATAATTAAAGCCACTACTGTCCGGTTAAAATAGCGCGCCCTGTAGGCCATGTTCATGTGCAGCGAGGAGCCTGTCTGACCTGAGCGTCAGTATATCAATCA
>DATIKF010000150.1:0-6845 GCA_035477855.1 Dissulfurispiraceae bacterium | reverse complement strand
TGGATGGACAACGTCTTTATCGAGAGGCTGTGGCGGTCATTAAAATACGAGGAGGTGCATCCGAAGGCATACGGCACGATGATCGAGTTGAGACAGGGTATAGCAGCATACATGGAGAAGTACAATCATCGGCGTCCTCATCAGGCACTTGACTACAAAACGCCCGATGAGGTTTACTGGACTATGCTGCCGCATGAGCGGGCAGCCTGATGCTGAGCAGCTTCCCACTTAAGAATCGCTTGCTCCTGTCCAAACAACCTGAGCCACTTCTAAGAAATATGATACGAAGGGCGAAATCCCGGCTACCGCTTTTGGAATACAGACGCAGATGAACTGCGGGGATTGCCATGGCGGCAATATCCCGAGTCCGCCACAGGCAAAAGTTGTGAAGTAAGCAGGCTGTCTTTTGCATCCGCTTATGGTATCCTTAACGCAGGAAAGTTTTTTTGGGAGGATATCATGAAATTCGGTGCCCGGAATGCCGTGAAGGCGAAGGTCAAGTCGGTGAAGAAGGGCGACATCATGTCGCTCGTAAAGTTTGAAGTCTCGGTGCCTGCGGAAATGGCATCGGTTCTTACAACGGAGTCGCTTGATGCGATGAAGATGAAAAAGGGTGACGAGGTTCAGCTTATCATCAAGGCGATTCACGTTTTGCCGGTCAAGGAGTAGGCTTTTCGTATTAAAGAACAGTTTTTGGTGATACCACGCAGCAGAGGCTCAATGCCGGATGAGCTTCTGCTGTTTGTATTTATAGCCATAATCTATTGTCATCTTATAATAAAAAGGAATTATCGATTGGAAGGCTTCCGGTCCGCACCGGTAATCTACATAGAATTACAATTCAGGAGAATGAATATGGAAAAGAAGGCTGACATGCTCTGTTTATGCAAACGGCGTGATTTCCTGAAAGCTTCGCTGCTGACGGTGGCGGCATTCGCGGGCGGTACGGGACTGGTCAGTCAGGCTGATGCAGCGTCGCACGCCGGAAGCCGCCCGGAGCGAGCAGTCGCACATTTCATGAAGTCAATGAACTGCTCGCAGGCAATCTTTGAAACTTACGCTCCACTTTACGGGCTGGACGAAGCGACTGCCAGAAGGGTTGGAACACCATTTGCCGGAGGCATGGGCATCGGTTCGGAGTGTGGTGCCGTGACGGGCGCTTTGCTGGTTATCGGACTGAAAAGCGGCAACTCGCATAAAAAGACCTTTGCTTCAGTTGAACAGCTGCAAAAGCAGTTCAAGGCGCAGCATGGCAGCACCGGTTGCTCACAGCTGCTCGGTGTGGACATGAGTACTCCCGCGGGTGTGAAGAAAGCGGAAAAAGCAGGATACTTCACATCACGTTGCCCGCTTTATGTCCGCACTGCAGCTGATATCCTCGAAAAAATACTTGTTTAGCGGATGGTGAATCCATGGTGATTGATGCCCGAGGTGTTTCCTGCCCGAAGCCTGTACTGATGGCTGAGGACGCATTAAATGGCATGTTGGAAGGAATAGTTGAGGTCTGGGTGGATAATGAGGCATCGGTGGCGAATCTCAAGCGTTTTGCATCGAATAACGGGATGATGCCGGAAACGTTTGCCGAGAACGGATACTGGAGGGTCAAGATAACCAAGGGCTATCCCTGCGATATTCCTGCAGGAGCGGAATCGCTGTCACTTCTCAAAAAGAAGAAGGATATCCTGCTGATTGTCGGAACCGATACTATTGGCAGGGATGAGGTGCTCGGGCGGATTTTGATAAAGGGTATATTCGAAACCATGAAGGTTACGAAGGAGCTGCCGCATACTATCTTCTTCTTGAACACTGCAGTCAGGCTCACTACGACTGATGATGAAATGATTCCGATCTTCCGGGAGTTTACTGACCGCGGAGTCGAAATTTTCACCTGCGGAACCTGTCTGAAGCACTTCGATCTTGAGAGGGATTTAAAGGTGGGGTACCGAGGAACCACAAACCATATTGTGGAGGGCATGAAGGATTTTGAAAAGACCGTCTGGATAGGTTGATATGGCGGAAAGGCTTTCAGTTATTATCCCGGCCCTGAACGAAGAGGCGTATATTGCCCCTGCGATTTCATCAGCGTTCGCCGCCGGCGCAGATGAGGTGATCGTCGTGGACGGAGGCAGCACCGACAATACTTCTGCCCGGGCTATGGCATCCGGCGCGAGCGTTGTTTGGTCGGCGAGGGGCAGGGGGATACAGCTCCATGCCGGAGCGCTGGCAGCAACGGGCGATGTGTTTTTTTTCATGCATGCCGATTCTCGTTTGCCTTCTGTGTGCAAACGTGAAATTTTTGCGCTGCTTGCCGGGTCCGATGCCGGATACTTTCGCCTCCGTTTTGACGACAGCTCATGGCCTGTCAGACTTGTTGCGTGGGGGGCCAATCTGAGATCGTCTCTCCTGTCACTTCCGTATGGTGATCAGTCGCTTTTTTTACGGCGTTCACTGTATGAATCTCTCGGCGGATTTCGAAGCTATCCTTTCCTTGAAGATCTCGACTTTGTGAGACGACTGAAACGGACCGGTACGCTCCGCCCGATGTCATCATGCGTGACGGTGTCCGCACGGCGGCTTCTCAGGCCGTTGCCGCTCGCACCGATACTGGTTAGCGTGCGTAATGCTGCGATTGTTCTGCTCTTCCTGCTTGGAGCATCGCCTGAACGTCTCATAAAACTTTATCGATAAAGGATCCCTTGCATGAGTCATAGTATTGAACCCTTTGTCGATGAATGTGCCTCGTGCGGAACCTGTGCTCAGGCGTGCCCTTTTCTGGAAAAACATGGCCCGCCGATCTCAATTCTGCAATCGCCTGATGATACCGTTTTTCTCTGCACGAATTGCCGGGCATGTACATCGCTCTGTCCGATGAATCTCAGCCCTGCCGATGCATTCTTTGCATCCAAAACAGAACGAATTCAAAACAGCGATATTTCTGCTCGCGTTCACAGCGCGCTTGCGGGAGCTCGGTCATTTGCGCGGCGTGGACATGCATTTCCATTCAGCGCCTGGAAGCCTGAAAAAACCGTTTTCTGGCCGGGATGCGGGCTTGTCGGTTCGCTGCCGGCTGTTGCGGCATCAGTACGCACACATCTCTCCCGTGTTCTGGCCGAACCTGTCGGACTGGTGATTGACTGTTGTTTTGATCCGGCTTATCAGTTGGGCGATGTCGATACGGTGCGCGCTGCGATGCAGGACATCGGCAGTCGTCTGAAGACGGGCGGCGTTGAGAGAGTCATTGCCGGATGCGTAAACTGCACCAAAGTACTCAGCCGGATGCTTGAGTCTGTTACTGTGCAGCATGTACTTGAAGTTCTGCCTGCCTCTGTTTTTAGGCAAGGGAAGCTGCCTTCTGCGCTGCATCACCCCTGCCCGTCGGCCCTCATCCCGGGCCTCCGCGAGAAAGCTGCTTCATGCAGTAACGTCGGAGGAGATGAGGCAGCGATGCCGGCCTGTTGCGGCTGCGGCGGCGGGCTGCATGTTCTTGAGCCAGCACTGGCCGATGCATTTGCACGAGTGGCTTTAGGGCATCGGCCAGCCGGACCGGTGGTAACGTATTGCGTCGGCTGTAAAAACGCATTTCAGTCGCGGGGAGCATCGGCGAGCCATCTGCTTGAGTTTCTGCCGGGCGTGCATCAGCAAAAAGCGGAGGTCAGTTCTGGACGTAAATGGATCAATCGCCTTTCAGTCGGCATTCAAGCGCGCATCCTGAACCCGAAATTTCTTATCGCGATTGGTCTGATAGGGCTGATCTTCCTGACAGCATGGCTCCGCCAGAGCGGCTCTATCTCAACTGACGGGATTGTCCGGTTACTCAATGAGAACCCGGTGCTTGCGCCGTTTCTTTTCATACTGGTCTATGCCGTCGGTCCAAGTATTTTTTTGCCGAGCCTTCCGTTGACACTCGGCGCAGGATTTCTCTGGGGGCCCTTCTGGGGAGTCATCTTTTCGATTCTCGGCTCGACGTGCGGGGCATCGGTGGCGTTCCTGCTTGCCCGCTATGTTATGCGCGATACCGTGAAAGCTCGTTTTGGCCATGAGCGGTGGCAGTCGCTATCCGATCGCGTTGAACAGCACGGCTGGAAGGCAGTTGCTTTTGCCCGGCTGGTCCCGATATTTCCATTTCCTGTTCTGAACTATCTTTTTGGAGTCACTCCGATCTCGTTTGTTCATTATGCCTGGAGTTCATTTGTGTTCATGTTGCCGGCATGTATTGCCTATGTGGCATTCGGCAGTTCAATGGGAGAGCTGATTCTTCATGGCAATATACATGGCATCTTGACCGGAATTCTGGTGGCTTCGTTCGCCTTGCTGTTGCCGATGGCGCTGAAAAAAATTGTGAATCGGCGTTCAGGAAAAAACGGACAGAAACGGCAGCTGATTTAGAGTTCGAAAAATGTCATTACTTCCGATTCCTGCGACTTGAGCATTGCCGCAAGCTCTTCAACATCCGAAACCGTCAATCCATAAGCTTCGAAAAGATTCTGGTGCTCATCAGTCCAGAGGCTGTCGCTCACAAACGGCGTTCCCAGGATCTGCAGCAATCCTTCGGAGAAATAGGTGCAGGCGATAACTTCGCGGTGCGGACTGCCGATGTCGATGCTGTGATGATAGAGCATGGAATCGGTAATCTCAGCAGGAACATTCAGTGCTTTAAGGAAATGGCTTCCTGCTTCTGCATGTGTGCAGAGGAAGCGCTCTTTTTCGGACTCAATGATCGATTCGGCATCCTGTGTAATCGAATAGTCCCGGGGGAAAATGGTTAGCAGAACAAGTCTTCCAATGTCATGGAGCAATCCCCCAAGAAAACATACATTACGGTCCGCATGCCTGATTTTTCGGGCAAGAAGGTTTGACACGGTGGCAGCACTGTAAGCGTGCGCCCAGAGGTGCTTCAGCAGTGCGGGCGGCAGCGGGAACGACTGGAAAATCGATATGCCTACCGACAGGCTCCGAACAAGGTCAATCCCGAGCAGCAGAATCGCCTGCTCGATACTGTTGATGAAGCCGGCATAGCCGAAGGCGGCTGAGTTTGCAACCGTAATAATCCGGGCAGTAACCGCCTGGTCTCGTTTGATGATTTCTTCCAACTCCCGAAGCGATGCGTTCTCATCATTCAAAACCGAGATCAGTCGTGAAAGATTTACCGGCAGTGTCGGCAGCGTTCGCAGCTCTTCAATCTTGTCGAAAACAGTCATGACCCGCTCTCCTGGTTTCGTTAATCTACTCTTTCTCTGCGCACTATTGCAAGAGTTCCACGCATGTTCAATCTATTTCAAGCCAAGATCTTTTGCGGCATCGCGCAGGTATTCTTCATTTGTGCGGACGCTTCCCATCAGCGGACTTTTTGAGTTTTTGGCAGCGCGAACAAGATCTGCTGCTGTCTTGAAACGGTCTTTCAGCTCGGCTGCCAGTTTGTTGTTGTGACACCCGTCGCAGCGCTCCAGTCCGGCAGATGCAGGCAGAGACAGCACTATGCATAGTATGACAACGAACACACCAAGAAAGTATCGGTACATGATGACCTCTCCAGCAACAGGGATAACAGCCATTGTAAATATAATTGTAAACTATTAGAGTATAATATAAAGATTTTTTTTGAAGGGATTATCCCATGCGTGTATTGGTCACGGGTGGTGCCGGATATATCGGCAGCCATGTAGTCAAAAAACTGGGGGAGCAGGGGCATGTTGTCTGCACCTTTGATAATCTCTCTACCGGCAATCGATGGGCTGTGTTATATGGAGATACGATTGTCGATGACCTCAAAAATATGGAGGCAATCCGTCTGGCGGTGCGGGCGTTCGGTCCTGATGCAGTCATCCACTTTGCCGCCGCCATCGTAGTGCCTGAGAGTGTTGCCGATCCGCTTAAATATTATGCAAACAATACCGCCAATACACTGAATCTGCTGCGCGTTCTGCAGGAGGAAAAGATTGGCATGTTTATATTCTCTTCAACCGCAGCAGTCTACGGTATGCCTGAAAAAATACCGGTCGATGAATCGGCCCCGGTTTGTCCCATCAACCCTTACGGCACTTCGAAAATGATGACCGAACTGATCCTCCGCGATATGGCTGCCGTTCATTCTTCATTCAGATATATAGCGCTGCGATACTTCAATGTTGCAGGCGCTGATCCGAAGGCGCGGATAGGACAGGCGTATGCAGCGGCAACGCATCTCATTACGCGCGGCCTGAAAACTGCGAAGGGGTTCTCCGCAAGGCTTCAAATTTTCGGTACGGATTACGATACGCCAGACGGCACCTGCATCCGCGATTATATTCATGTTGACGATCTTGCAGATGCACATCTGCTGGCGCTGAACTCCCTTGCCGATGGCGGGAAGAGCGACATTTTCAACTGCGGCTACGGATATGGCTTCTCCGTGCGCGAGGTCGTCAACGTTATTAAGGATGTTACCGGCATCCCTTTTGTTGTGGAAGAGACAGGCCGTCGCGCAGGCGACCCCGCCCAGCTTGTTGCCGATTCGACAAAGCTGAGAAGACTCCTTGCATGGAAGCCAATATATGATGACCTTCCGTTCATTGTGAAAACCGCATGGGAGTGGGAAAAGAAGCTTTCCTGATTGCCAGGTTCTGTCACAAGTCTCATAGTTTGCAGTTAAAATTTCTTCGTGTACCGCACTCTCGGGATTCTCTCCATTTCACACATCCATATCAGATATTTATCTGAATCTTTAGCAGGTTGCTGAAAAACTCTTCAAAGGAGGAAGCTCAGTGCGGTATAGTTAAAGGACGCCAAATATCAAGGAGGATACGTGCGAGGCATCAACGAACCACAAGGGGTCATGTTTCATTGTTTCAGCCTGGACAGCAGAGTGC
>DATIKF010000149.1:0-23016 GCA_035477855.1 Dissulfurispiraceae bacterium | reverse complement strand
GCTTCAGCTCAGCCGCGTAATACGTGAAACGCTCTTTGAGCGGAAAACGCTGATTGATATACTGACGCTCAGGTCAGACAGGCTCCTCGCTGCACATGAACATGGCCTACAGGGCGCGCTATTTTAACCGGACAGTAGTGGCTCAGGATGTTTTTTCCCGTGAAGGTATGCTATATTTTACAACTACGATGGAAAACGGTAAAGATAAGGCTCTCCGCGTATTAGTGCAGAAGATTCCGAAGCTTCCGACGTTGCCGATGATTGCGGAGCGCATTCTCGGCATGGTGGACGATGATGTTGCCAGCGTTGAAACGATTGTTGAGACTGTTGCACAGGATCCGGCGATTGCGGCCAAGGTGCTGAGCTTCGCCAACGCCGCTTTCTATGGCGCCGGCGAACCGGTGCTCAGCGTGCGCGACGCGGTCATGAAGATTGGCTTCAAGAATATCAGAAGCATCGCTCTCGGCATCTCTCTCATGACGATTTTCTCGGAGAGCAAGGAGAAATTTGCTTCAGCCTATCACCGCATCTTTCTCCATTCGGTTTCGGTCGGCGTCATCTCCCGTCAGATAGCCGAGAAAGTCGCCTGCGAACTGGCAGATAAAGCGTTTATTGCCGGACTGTTGCATGATATCGGCAAGCTTGTTATCAATAAATATTTTGAAGATGATTATGCGCGCATCCTTGATGAGTTCAACAACGGACTGTTCCTGATTGACGCTGAAAAAAAAGTGCTCGGCATTACCCATGCCGACATTGGAGTCTGGCTGGCGGACAAATGGAATCTGCCGGCAATTATTCAGGACGCAATTGAGTTCCACCATGCGCCCTCCGAAGCAAAGAATAACCGGAAGCTCGTTGCACTGGCTCATGTTGCCAACGCTGTCGCCGCCCGTCATTCGCGCGGCCTTTTTGAAGTCGAACCGGTAAACGCATTTGATTCCTCGGCGCTCGAAATCCTCGGGATTTCTGAAAAGGATCTTGAGACTATTGAATCCGGGCTTGACAAGCAGACATTCCCGGCCGAGCTTTTCCAGTAAATGCCGCGACAGCACAGTTCAGAGTCGCTGCTCATTGAACGACTATACCGTCGCTGCATGTCCGGCACCGCTGCGCCAATCTCCCTGGAAAGCCTTTCCGAGCGGGAGCGGTTTATTGCACTGAAGCTTAATGAAGAGATCTCACAGGGAGATCGTTGTAAAATTGTTTCGCGTGCCTTTCATCGGGCCCTCGATGAAGTCGATCGCTTTTATGAGCTTTCCATTCGTGTGCTGTCAGCTCTCATCAAGGTCGGACGCATAGACGAAGTGTTTTATGACCCCGACAGATTCTGCAAAAATGTCCTCGATATTTTTTCTGAAGAGCTCGATTTCGAGAACTGCTCAATCATGCTGAAGACGGCCGACGGGAAAATGCTCCAGGTTGTTGCCGGCAAGGGGAAGGGCGATCGCTATGCTGATGACGGCTTCCAGGGGAAAACCGGGAATTTGATCAGGATCGGCGAAGGGGTTGCCGGCACAGCAGCGAAAAGAGGCACCTATGTTTTTGTACCCGATATTTCAAAAGATGAACAGTTCAAGTCGCTGGATATGAACGTTGAGGTCGCTTCGCTGCTTTCGGTGCCGATTCGTACCGACAAGGAAATAATCGGTGTCATCAACTTCAGCCATCCGATGCCCGGGGTTTTTGATGAGAATATGATTAATCTGGTGATGATTCTCTCGAATTTCGTGGGGCAGATGATCCTGCTCATGCAGCTCTACGGAAGGGTCGCAAGCTGGAATGAGACGCTGAGAGCGGAAGTCGACAAGAAGACGGAAGAACTGAAAAAAAAGAATGCTCAGCTTCGGCGCATTACGCTTATCGACCCGCTGACGAATATTTTCAACCGGCGCTTCTTTTTCCAGAAACTCGAAGAGGAGTTTGCCCGCCATCAGCGATATGAAGAGCCGTTTTCGCTTCTTTCCGTCGATATCGATAACCTGAAGCGGATAAACGATACATATGGTCACCTTGCAGGAGATACAGCAATCAAGGGGGTGGTTCACGGCATGAAGATAATCGGGCGCAGGGGCGATGCCATCTGCCGTCTTGGCGGCGATGAATTCGCCTGCATTCTGTTGAATTCTGATCTTCAGGGTGCGCTGACTTTCGGGAAGCGCATTCAGGAGCGTCTCAGAAAAATGGATTTCAAGGGACTTGAACTTCGCCCTACCGTCAGCATCGGCGTTGTGAACTCTGCGTCTGCAAAGTTCCTTGACGCACTCGACATGTATCGCGCAGCTGATGAGGCCCTGTACCGGGCCAAGCAGTATCGTGACGCTGTCCGGCATTATGGAGAAGATAAAGCCTGACGTCCGTCCGCCAGTTGCCGCTTCTCCATACCGCCGTCTGACGTTTGCTCTTGATAGAAGAGGAATTTTTGTGCTAATCTTCGTAGCTAAATCACACGCCCGGAAAAGCTCTTTTTTCTGGTCTCTCGCCCTTGGCGGGAGGAACGGAGAGCGGGCGGAGGCATAACCAGAGGAGGAAGTAAAATGAGTGTTGTAACCATGAAAGAGCTGCTTGAGTCCGGTGCCCATTTCGGTCATCAGGTCAAGCGGTGGCACCCGAAGATGAAAAAGTATATTTTCGGCGAGAGAAACGGAATCCATATTGTCGATCTCCAGAAGACGCTCAAGGGGATTGAAGAAGCATACAGTTTTGTGAAAAACATCTCTGCAGCAGGCCAGGCGGTCATGTTTGTCGGCACCAAGAAGCAGGCACAGGATTCGGTCTCTGATGAAGCACGCCGCTGCGGTGCATATTATGTTACCAGCCGGTGGCTCGGCGGCATGCTCACCAACTTTGCAACCGTCAAGAAGAGCATCGACTATCTCAAGAAGATTGAGCGTATGAAGGAAGACGGCACCTACAACGTTCTGACCAAGAAGGAAGTATCCGGTCTCGAAAACGAGCGCATAAAGCTTGAAAAGAACCTCTGCGGGATCAAGGACATGAACAGATTCCCGGGAGCGGTCTTCATTATCGACCCGAAAAAAGAGAAGATTGCGGTCGCGGAAGCACGCCGTCTTGCCATTCCTGTCGTGGCTGTCGTTGACACGAACTGTGACCCGGATGATGCCGACTACGTTATCCCCGGCAACGATGACGCAATCCGGGCAATCAAGCTCATCTCATCGAAAATGGCCGAAGCGGTACTCGAAGGCAAGGGCATTCTTCAGAAGAAGATGAACGAAGCAGCCGAAGTTGCAGCGCTGAAGGAAAAGGCTGCTGCCGAGGCGGCAGAGGAGAAGGCTGCTGCTGTACCGAAAAAAACGCCGCGGCTTCAGGAGGAAGGCAAATAATGAGCATCTCTGCTGAAACGGTACGGGACCTGCGCGAAAAAACCGGCGCAGGCATGATGGACTGCAAAAAAGCCCTCACCGAGACAAATGGTGACATGGAAAGGGCTATCGATATTCTGCGTCAGAAGGGGCTTGCGAGTGCTGCGAAGAAGTCGGGCCGCTCGGCATCTGAAGGCCTTATCGGCTCTTACATTCACATGGACAAGATCGGCGTTATGGTTGAAATCAACTGCGAAACCGACTTTGTCGCCCGCACGGATGACTTCCGCGCACTTGTGAAGGACATTGCGATGCATATTGCAGCTGCGAACCCGCAGTATGTGAACCGCGAAGAGGTTCCGGCGGATGTTATCGAGCGTGAGAAGGAGATTTACCGGGCTCAGGTCACCGGCAAGCCGGCACCGGTCGTCGAGAAGATTCTCGAAGGCAAGCTTGATAAATACTTTGCCGATTTCTGCCTGCTTGAGCAGGTCTTTGTAAAGGACCCGGATGGCAAGAAGAAGATTAAGGAGCTTGTCACAGAAAAAATCGCCAAGCTCGGAGAAAACGTCGTTGTCCGGCGCTTTGTTCGCTTCCAGCTCGGCGAGGGGCTTGCGAAGGCCGAGAGCTGCGGAAGCTAAGAATCCATGAAGACGAACGCTGCCAAAAAAACCGGGATGAAGCTTGCTTATAAGCGACTGCTGCTCAAGTTGAGCGGTGAGTCGCTTATGGGTGACAAGCAGTACGGTATCGACCCGGCAACGGTGAACTACATGGCGAAAGAGATTCAGAAGGTCTTTTCGATCGGGGTTGACGTTGCAGTGGTTATTGGCGGCGGCAACATCTTTCGTGGCGTGGAGGCGTCGCTTCAGGGCATGGAGCGGGCATCAGCAGACTATATGGGGATGCTCGCCACCGTCATTAATGCCCTTGCACTCCAGAATGCGCTCGAGAATCTCGGACTCCAGACCCGCGTTCAGTCGGCTATCGAGATGCGGGAACTGGCGGAGTCATATATTCGCCGACGGGCAATGCGTCATCTCGAGAAGGGCCGTATCGTCATTTTTGCCGCGGGAACGGGCAATCCGTATTTTACGACCGATACCGCGGCGGCATTGCGGGCCATGGAGATCAGCGCTGACATCATATGCAAAGGCACCAAGGTTGACGGCGTTTATACATCCGATCCGAAAAAAGATCCGAAGGCAAAGAAATACAGCCTTATTTCGCATATTGATGTGATCAAACAGAATCTGAAGGTGATGGATTCGACCGCGATCACGCTCTGTATGGACAACAATCTGCCGATCGTTGTCTTCGACATCAAGAAACCGGGCGGGCTGGTGCAGCTGGTTCAAGGCAAGAAGGTCGGCACGCTGGTAAAATCCTGAACGGGGTGGAACATGCAGGAGAGCAAGAAAAAAGCGAATGAACGGATGACTATGGCGATCGAGTCCCTCAAAAAGGACTTCGGCACAATCCGAACCGGCCGCGCATCACTGTCGCTTCTGGATAATATCAGGATTGACTATTACGGCACCCCAACGCCGCTGGCGCAGGTTGCCACGCTTGGCATTCCGGAGAGCCGGCAGATAACCATCCAGCCGTGGGAACAAAAACTGATTTCCGACATTGAAAAGGCGATTCTGAAATCCGACCTCGGACTTATGCCGAACAATGACGGCAAGACGATCAGAATCAATATCCCCATGCTGACCGAAGAGCGGCGCAGGCAAATCGTAAAGGTCGTGAAAAAGCGTGCCGAAGAAGCGAAGGTTGCGGTCCGGAACATTCGCCGCGACATCAATGAAGAAGTGAAAAAATCAGAAAAAGAAGAGCATATCAGTGAAGATGATGTGAAGCGGTTACAGGAAGAGATCCAGAAGATTACCGATCAGTTTGTTGCCAGGGTTGACGAGGTGCTACAGCACAAAGAAAAGGAAATCATGGAGGTTTAACGATGGCGGTGAATTCGAATTTTCTTGTTAAGGTTACCGATGCCAAACTTTCGGATGTACAGAAAGCGCTGCAGGAGGCAGGTATTACGATCAGAAGCATCATCGAAGTTCATAAGGAAGAGGCGGAAGCCGCAGCACAGTAAGCTGACGGCGATGATTCAGGACTCCGTGTGTTTGCGCCCGCGGTTTCATTGACCATCAGGCGTGAGGACAGTTCATGACAAAAAAGAAAGTGGACGTAATAAAAAAGACGCCGAAGAAGGATACACTGAAAGCTGATCCAATAGCAGCGCCTGCGGCCGCTACGGAAGAAGACGAGGGGATGCGGATAGAACGTCTCAGAAAGGTTCTTGTTCAGAAGCGTGAAAATATTCTGAAGGAATCCAAAAAGGAGATTAAAAAGCAGGTTTCGGGAGAGAATCGCCAGTTTGTCGAGACTGTTCTCGACGATGGGGATCTTGCCGTTGCGGACGTATCTGAGGATATCAACCTCAAGCAGCTGACTGCTCATCGCCAGATGCTAATCAGGATTGATGCGGCGCTTACCAAGCTACGAGAAGGATCCTACGGAATCTGTGAGGAGTGCGGCTGCGAGATTGAAGAGGGCCGTCTCAAGGTGATGCCTTTTGCTATCTGCTGCCGTGACTGTCAGGAGCTTCTCGAGGCGCGGGACAAAATAGAGGCGCAGCACGACTAGTCAGTAAGAGACGCGCTCCAGAAACAGACCACAGGCCGGCGCTGTCGGTCCTGCTTCCGAACGGTTTTTCGAGCGGAGCAGCATCGGGACAGCGTCAGCTTTTCTTTTGTCAAGACCAACATCTACCAGTGTTCCGACGATGTTTCTCACCATATGTCTCAGAAATGCGTCTGCTGTGACACGTATAATCAGAAACGTGCCTTCCAGTCGGAAGCCGAGAAAGTCCAGGCCGGAATGTTCCGAAACTTTAATGGACGCGACAGTGCGTTCTGTTGTCCGCGCGCCGCACCCGGAGGCGCGAAAAGAAGAAAAGTCATGTTTCCCCTCCAGAAAGCCCGCAGCTTTGCGCATCGCATCACTGTTCAGGGAGTGCGTAATCTTCCAGGCATACCGAACAGTGAAAGGCGACAGTTCCGGAGTGTTTGCTATCACATAAGCGTACATCTTGTCTCTGGCGTCAAAGCGGGGATGAAAGGCATCAGCGGCAATTACAGCATCAAGAATGCGGATATCAGGCGGCAGAGCCGCATTGAGAGCCCGCTGAAAGACTACCGGTGTGTGACGTGCAGATGTGTGAAATGCCGCAATCTGTCCGAGCGCGTGGACTCCCGCATCGGTTCTTCCGGCACTCATGACGGCACCATTTTCCCCGGTGATGACCGCAAGTCGTTCCTGTATGACCTGCTGAATTGAAATGCCGTTCGGCTGGATTTGCCAGCCATGGTAGTTTGTGCCGTCATACGCAATGGTAAGGCGAATCGTTTTCATCTGCCATAGTTTAACACTCATTCGCGGGGAGCTTCCTGCAGCCTGCTGAAACTCAATGAGGAGCTCTCTGCGAATCGTGTGTTTTATGAATTGCATACACACGCTGTATAATGAATTACTACGTTTCCGGAGGATTATCTTGATTGAGAATACTTTTTCCCTGTTGCCCGGTGTCGGCGAGAAACTGGAACGCCGCCTCTGGCAGAAAGGGGTGTTGACATGGGACGACTTTCTTGCGTCTCGCCGGCTGGAAGGAATATCAGATGAGCGCAAACATCTCTATGACCAGAAGCTCAGCCTCTGCAAGGACGCTCTTGATGCCCGCGATTCTGCATATCTTGCCCATGCGATCAAGCGGCGTGAACACTGGCGGCTTTTTGAACTCTTCCGCGGCGAAGCGGTCTGTCTCGATATTGAAACCAACGGGTTTCATCCGTCACAGGGCGGTTATCCTACTGTTGTCGGGCTCTGCGACGGCCATGATGCGGTCACCCTTGTCCGCGGCGAGAACCTTACGTCCGAGACTCTGAGCCGCCATCTTGAAGGATATAAGCTTCTGATAACTTTTTATGGTGCCGGCTTTGATGTGCCATTTTTGCTCATGACAATGCCGGGAGTCCATTTTGACATCCCTCATTTCGACCTCTGTTTTGCCGCGAAACGGCTCGATCTGCACGGCGGGCTGAAAAGCCTTGAAGCACAGTTCGGCTTTGCGCGTGATGCCTCGGTGCAGGGATTAAGCGGGTACGATGCTGTCCGCCTCTGGGAGCGTGCCAGGCATGGCGACCTCACAGCCCGTGAATTGCTTGTGGCGTATAACCGGGAAGATGTCGCCTATCTGCTGCCGATGGCAGAAATCCTGTACGAAAAACTGAAGAGCTCAACCGGAATTATGGAGCATCTTGTCGGTGCCGGATATGGCAGCGCTTAAGACGTTTCTCTCGTATGCTGCTGTTGAGAAGGGACTTTCACGGAATACGGTTCTGTCCTATGCGTCGGACCTGCGGGCATTTGGAGCATTTCTCGACGGGCGCGATACAACGCTCCTGACTTTTCAGCGGCAGGACATTGCTGACTACATCGGCGTTTTGCGTGAGCGCGGCGCTGCGGCGTCGAGTGTTGCCCGTTGCATTTCTTCAGTCAAGGCGTTCTGCAAGTATCTGCTGATAGAAAAGCTCATTGTCGATGACCCGACCGAGGCTCTTCGCACGCCGAAGCAGTGGGAGCGCCTGCCAAAGGCGCTCGATTTGCCGGATATCAAACGACTGCTTGCGACGGCACTGCCGACCCGCATGTTCCTGCGTGACAGTGCCATGCTTGAACTGCTCTATTCATCGGGGTTGCGGGTGAGCGAGATTATCACCATCCGCATGCAGGATCTCAACGTTGAGGGCGGGTTTCTTCGTGTTCTCGGCAAAGGGGCGAAGGAGCGTGTCGTTCCGATGAACCATCGCGCAGCTGCCAAGATGAGATCCTATCAGCTTGAGCTCCGTCCGTCTCTGGTGCGCCGGAAGGGATCACCGTATCTGTTCCTCTCGAATCGCGGGGAGCCGATGACGCGACAGCGTTTCTGGCAGGCATTGAAAGAATTCGGGAGATCTGCCGGTGTAGAGCTTTCTCCTCATATGCTGCGCCACTCCTTTGCGACGCACCTTCTGGACGGAGGCGCAGATCTCCGTTCGCTGCAGAAAATGCTCGGCCACGCAGATATTGCGACCACCCAGATTTACACAAAGGTTTCTTCTGATAGAATAAAGAAAGCATATCTTGAGCACCATCCGAGAGCAAAGTAGCATCCTGCATCCTTCTGCTTTCCTGTGTGCCGACGTCGGGAGTATGCAGAACAAAGGCCTGCTGATTTCGGTGGTGCGTATTTTCAGACTTCGATACGGTGAGGAGGCTGCATGATCAGTAAATTGAGTCATGAAGAAGTCGCTCTTGTCTGCGCAGAATCAGTGTTTGCTTTTACAACAACGGCAGATCTGTCCGAACTTGGCAGCACAATTGGTCAGGAGCGAGCCTTTGATGCCCTGGATTTCGGCCTGAGTCTTACCAATAAGGGATTCAATATCTATGCGCTCGGGGAGAGCGGCACCGGCAAGATGCGCACTATCCGGCAGCTGCTGACGGAGCGGGCTGCGCGGGAGCCGGTTCCGGCCGACTGGTGCTATGTCTTCAATTTCAGCGATCCTGATGCCCCGCTCGCCGTCCGTCTGCGTCCGGGGAAGGCCATTGAGTTTCAGCGCGACATGGAGCTCCTCCTGAAATCCCTTCTTGCCGAAATCCCGAGAACCTTTGAGTCAAAGGAGTATGACAAACAGCGCGCCAAGGTCGTTGAAGAATTTCAGCAGAAACAGAAGGAGCTTTTCACAAGCCTGGAGCAGGAGGCCCAGCCCAGGGGCTTTGCAATCCGCAAGGCGGCAGCCGGCCTCATGATGGTGCCGGTGAAAAAGACCGGGGAAGGGCTTACGGAAGAGGAATTTGCCGCACTTGACAAGGAAATGCAAGCGAAGGTGCAGGAGATTGGGACCGCTTTGCAGGAAAAGCTGGAAGACATTGTCCGCGCTGTTCGCGAGGCTGAGAAGATTCTGAAGGAAACGCTTGCCAGGCTCGAGCGGGAAACAGCGCTGAGCGCAATCGGCCATTTTATTGATGAGCTGAAGAAAAAATATGCTGATTATGAACGGGTCGTCTCGTATCTTCATGCAGTCCAGGAAGACGTCCTGTCGCATCTCGAAGATTTCAAGCCTGGCGAAGAACAGCCGTCACCGGTTCCATTCATGAAAATGCCGAAGCAGGAAGTGTCTTTTGCAAAATACTCGGTAAATGTGCTGGTGAACAATACTGACTCAGCCGGCGCTCCGGTCGTTTTTGAAAGCAATCCGACCTATCTCAACCTCTTCGGCAGAATCGAATACAAGGTGCAGTACGGCATGGCGCTTTCGGACTTTACGATGATACGCGCAGGTTCACTGCATCGGGCAAACGGCGGGTATCTTGTGATTAATGCGCTCGATCTGCTGAAGAATATTTTTTCCTACGATGCCCTGAAGCGTGCTCTGCGCAATCTTGAAATCAAAATTGAAGATGCGTGGGAGCAGTATCGGCTGGTGAGCACGGTCGGCATGAAGCCGGAGCCTGTTCCGCTCGACGTCAAAGTTATTCTGGTCGGCAACCCTTCTATTTATTACATGCTCTATAACCTCGACGATGAGTACCGGGATCTCTTCAAGGTGAAGGCCGATTTTGACTGCCAGATGGAGAGGACGCCCGAAAGCATCGAGAAATATGCCGCATATATCGCCTCATGCCAGCGGGAAGAAAACCTTCTGCCGTTCGACCGCGGCGGAGTCTGCCGCATCATCGAATACGGAGCCCGAATCGCCGGTCACAGGGACAAGCTCACGACACGCTTCAGTGCTATTGCCGATATGATTCGGGAATCCCACTTCTGGGCGAAGCGAGCGGACAGCCAGGACGTGAAGGCCGAGCATGTCGTTACCGCGCTTGAGAAGAAGGTCTACCGCTCCAACCGCATTGAGGAACGCATCCGCGAGCTGATGTTTGACGATACCTTCATCGTCAATACCGCCGGCACTGCTGTCGGCCAGGTTAACGGCCTTGCGGTGCTTTCGCTGGGTGATTACAGCTTCGGCAAGCCATCGCGCATCACGGCGAAAACGCATGTCGGCAAAGCGGGCGTTGTCAATATAGAGCGTGAAACAAAGATGAGCGGCAAGATTCACGAAAAGGCGATCATGATAATCAGCAGTTATCTGGGCAGCACCTATGCAAGAAAAAAACCGATCAGTCTTTCCGCATCGATCACATTTGAGCAACTCTATGAAATGATCGAGGGAGACAGCGCTACCTGTGCCGAGCTGTATGCGTTGCTGAGCAGCATTTCGGGGGTGCCGCTTAAGCAGAGTTTTGCCGTTACCGGCTCCATGGATCAAAACGGCGATGTTCAGCCAATCGGCGGTGTCAATGAGAAACTGGAGGGGTTTTTCGATCTCTGCAAACTGCGCGGTCTTGACGGTACGCACGGAGCTGTTATTCCCCGCCGCAACCTGAAAAATCTGATGCTCAAGCAGGCAATGGCTGATGCGGTCAGGGACGGGAAGTTCAGCGTATATGCGATAGATCGCATGGAGGAAGGGCTTGAGATCCTGACGGGCATGCGGGTCGGTGAACTGCAGGAGGACGGCACCTATCCGGAAGGCACAGTGAATTGTCTGGTGATGAAGCGTTTTGACGAAATCACACTGGCACTTGAAAAGAAAAAAAACAGCAATAACGGTGAGAAAGAGACGAAAAAGCGGGATGATGAGACGAACTGATCTCATCACGATCCGGACGGTTGATGCGTGAAGCGGCTGCTCTGGCTCTTTCAGGCATGCGGACTCATGCTGGTCGTCCTGCCGGTTGCGCTCATGCCATATCGTCTTGCTTGTGTTTTCGGGCAGTGTCTTGGCATGGCGGCATATGCGCTCTGGAGCAGCAGGCGGCGTATTGCAATCGACAATATCCGCAGTGCGATTGAGTACGGCGCGCTCCCGGCATCGCTCGATGCTGAGCAGGCAGTGCGCGATTTTTTCCGGCATCTCGGCAGATCTGTCGTTGAGCTGGTCAAGGTTTATTGCGGCCTCGGCCGGCATATTCTTGATCGGGTCCGCATTGAGGGCAAGGAGTATTTCGACGAGGCGAAGCGCGGCGGCAAGGGAATTCTTTTTATCACGGGACATTGCGGCAACTGGGAGATTATGGCACTGGTCACCGGCCTCCGCTGTGAACCGGCATCGGTTGTTGCGCGGGCACAGAATAATCCTTACCTGAATCAGATGGTCGCATGGGTGCGTGCCAGGTACGGCAACAGCATCATTTACAAGCAGGGAGCGCTGAAGGCAATCCTGTCGGAACTGCGCCATAACCGGGTGGTCGGCATCCTTATGGATCAGGCGGTTTTCGAGAATGAAGGGGTTCTCATCGATTTTCTCGGACGACCCGCCTGGACCACCAGGATGCCGGCGCTGATCGCCAAAAAAACCGGCTCCGCCGTGCTCTCGGCCTTCATTCATCGCGAGGGCGATGAGCAGGTGGTCCGCTTTTCCCCGCCGTTTTATCTGGATGGGAGTACCGGCGAAGGTGAAGCTGCTTTGATTGCAGATACAAAACGACTCAGCCGGCATATCGAAGATCATATCCGGGCATATCCTTCCGAGTGGCTCTGGATACACCGGCGCTGGAAAAGGACCAGAGAGGAGAAGGCATGATAACAAAGGGACTGGTGGAACGGCTCTTTGAGGCGGCAAGCATCCAGCGGTGGAATGACCATGTTCGGCCGGTCGAATTCGTCGAGCTCGACAAGCAGGCGCATAAAATGGTTATCGCCTATGTGCTGGGCCGATTCGAGGAGACCGAGCGCGAAGCGAAGATTGACTGGAGCCGGCTGATTGATGGCGGCATCTTCGAGTTTTTCCAGCGCGTTATTCTGACCGACATCAAGGCGCCGGTCTTTCATCAACTGATGGCCAGAAAGGGCCGTGAACTGAACGCATGGGCGCTCTCCCGGCTTGCTTCCGACATACAGCATATCGGCGCCGGCTTCAGTGAACGCATGCAGCAATACTTTTTCGAGCCGGACTATGCCCGACTCGAAAAAAGAATTCTCCGTGCCGCTCATTATCTGGCGACGAACTGGGAGTTCAAGATTATCTACAATGCCAGTCCATTTATCTACGGCATTGACCGGACAAGGGAAGAGATCGAAAATCAGATTGAGGATCACTATGATCTCAGCGGAGTGCAGAAGATTCGCCTCGGCAAAAAATCATACGGATTTGTTGATCTCTGCGGTCAGCTCCGTTTTCAGCAACGGTGGGCTCAGTCGCCCCGCATTCCAAAGACCTCAGTGCTCGGTCATATGCTTATTGTTGCAATACTCTCCTACTGTTGCTCTGTCGATATCGGCGCGTGCAACCGGCGGCTTTACAACAACTTTTTTGCGGCGCTTTTTCATGACCTGCCGGAAGTGCTGACCCGCGACATCGTCTCGCCGGTCAAAACCTCGGTTGTGGGACTCGACAGCGTTATCAAGGAATACGAACATATTCAGATGGAGGAGAAAATCATGCCCCTGCTTCCCTCGGCATGGCACGACGAGTTCCGGTATTTTGTAGAGGATGAGTTTTCGAACAAGGTCCGTGTGGATGGCACTATCCGGAAAAACGTGACATTCGATGAAATTCAGGGACATTTCAATCGTGATGAGTTCAGCCCTGTCGATGGGGTGCTGCTGAAGGCATGTGACCATTTTGCGGCATTTGTCGAGGCATCACTTTCGGTTCAGCACGGCATCACGGCGCGCCCCCTTGAGGAGTGCCGTGTCTCTCTTCCGGCGAAGTATCGGGATGTTGTCATCGGCGGGATTGATTTCGGAAAACTCTACGAGTATTTTCCGGCAAAGAATGCGGAATTAAAATCACAGGAGTAGGTGAACTACTACTGACACAGGACATTCGGCAGAAGCGGCGCGGTCATCATGTACATGACCGACTGGTGTCCCTATTGTATGAAGGCGCGAGAAAGCATGCAGAAGTCCGGCAGGCGAGGCGTGCCGGACATTGACGTCGAGGGCATCGGGTATTCCCCTGAGCGGATTAAAAGCGCAGTTGAGATGAAGCGGCAGCTGTAGAGGAGATTTTCGGGCAAAATGGTGATATTATCAACGACTTCCGGAAACGCTCTGGGGATGTCATCGGCGAAGATATGAAGGGGACAGCCGGGCGGGAAGGCCGCTCAACTTCTTTCAACAGTACGGACAGCACCGGATGACTGATAAGCGGCGCCATTTCTCCTCCCTTTTTTCGGTTGCACCTGTTCCGTGATTTGCGAATTGATTTTTCAGATGGTATGCTCAGAACGTGGCACTGAACTATAAAGAGCGTTCGTACGGAAAAATCATACTTTTTGCTGTTGCAGCCTCAGTGCTGCTGCATGTCCTGCTGTTTGTCCTTCTTTCCGAGGTCGAAATAGATCTTTTCAGCATGCTGCCGGATAAAGAGATCGCGGTTACGATGATTGAACCGAAGGAATCACCACCTCGCATGCAGCAGCAGGCGAGTCAGCCGAAACCATCGCAACGCAAACCTTCTCCGGAAGAACGCTCAGATACATTTCCATCGAAGCCTGAAACCCGATCCGACGGCGAGGGTGCCGGCGGGGCACGGCCGGAGGAGGTGCATAAGCCGCCGCAGGTTGTTGAATCTCCGCAGCCTGCCGAATCTGAAGAAGTGGTAGCTCTCCTGTCTGTGAAAAAAGAACTCTTAAAATACGATTTATACTGGTCGGGAGTGTATGTCGGAATGGCAGAGCTTGAGGCATCACATGGAGACGGTTCGTTCATGATTACGTCCAAAGCCCGATCTGCCGGCGTTATTTCCGCATTCTACACTGTCGATGACTTTGCACAAAGTATCCTGCTGAACGGGCGTCCGTATTCCTTCAGGTTCAGGCAGCATGAGGGGAAGAACCGCGGGAACAAAGAGACGAAGTTCGATCCCCTGACGAAGAAAATATCGTTTTCCAATGCAGTGAAAAATGTCAGCAGTGAGCATGATTTGCCCGCAACGCCCCTGTGGGACATCCTCTCAGCTTTTTATTATGTAAGGATAAAGCCGCTTGAAGTCGGCAAGAAAGTCGGGATTGATATCTTCGACAGCGGGAAGTTTGCGCGAGTAGGGGTTGATGTGTTGAAAAGGGAACAGGTCGACATCCCTGATTTCGGCAAGTTCAATGCCGTGGTGATTAAGCCGAATGTCGAAACGGAAGGTCTGTTCAAGAAGAAGGGAGATATTTTTATCTGGCTCAGCGATGACGACCAGCGCATTCCGCTTCGCGTCGAAACTATTGTGCCGATTGGTAAGGTTACAGCTGAGCTGCGGGGCAGAAGCGTCGAAAAACTGGATACCCCGGGAGAGCAGCGGACAAAATAGTGGTCTCCATTGTAAAAGGCTCTTTTCAGCGCTATACTGTGTTTAGCTTAAGGAGGGCGGATGGGAAAATTCTCTGAAAATGCGCTTGCGGTTCTCCGGGCCCGGTATCTGAGAAAAGACAATGCGGGGCGCATTGTTGAAACCCCCGATGAAATGTTCAGACGCATTGCGCGCGCGCTTGCAGCTGTTGAAGAACGTTACAATGGGAATGTTGACCTCTGCCGGGAGCTCTTCTACGAGCTTCTTTCGTCGCTTCGGTTTTTGCCGAATTCGCCGGCTCTCATGCATGCAGGCGTTCCAAGCGGTCAGCTCGCTGCCTGTTTTGTCTTGCCTGTCGAAGACAGCATGGCGAGCATTTTCGAGACGCTCAAAAACGCGGCGCTCATTCTGCAGAGCGGCGGCGGTACCGGCTTTTCCTTCTCCCGTCTTCGTCCGGCAGCCGACCCGGTGCATACCACCGGCGGCGTTGCGAGCGGCCCGGTTTCGTTTATGAAGATTTATAATACGGCAACCGAAGTTGTGAAACAGGGAGGATCCCGGCGTGGTGCGAACATGGGTATCCTGTGCATTGATCACCCTGATATCCTGGATTTTATCAGATTGAAGCGAGACCCTGCGGAACTTGCCAACTTCAATATTTCGGTAGCCGTGACAGATGTCTTTATGGCGGCGGTCAGGCTGGACACCGATTTCCCCCTTATCAATCCGAGAACCGGGGAGCCGGTGAAGTCGCTTCGTGCCGGGCAGGTTTTTGATGAACTGGTCGAGAGCGCGTGGGTGTCCGGAGATCCGGGCGTGGTCTTTATCGATCGAATCAATGAAGCAAATCCTACCCCGCACCTTGGCACATTTGAAGCAACGAATCCGTGCGGAGAACAGCCTCTGCTGGCCTATGAAGCCTGTATTCTCGGTTCTCTGAATATTTCGTCGTATGTGCGCGAGGGGGCGATTGATTACATGGCGCTCGGCGACGATATAGCGCTGGCGGTGCGCATGCTCGACAATGCGATCGATGCAAATCACTATCCGCTCCGTGAAATAGCCCGCATGCACAAGGGCACCCGAAAAATAGGTCTCGGCGTTATGGGGTGGGCTGATACACTCATTATGCTCGGCATCCCCTATGACAGCCCGGAAGCAGTCGCCAAAGCCCGCCGAGTCATGCGTTTTATCCAGGAGTCGGCACAGCATGTTTCTGAGGAACTTGCCGAGGAGCGCGGGCCTTTTCCGTACTTCACCGGATCCGTGTACGAGCGGACCGGAGTGCCGCCTCGCCGGAACGCTACCCTGACGACCATTGCCCCGACCGGAACACTCTCGATCATTGCCGACTGTTCGAGCGGCATCGAACCGCTCTATGCGCTTGCTTTCAAGCGCAGTGTTCTGGATGGCGAGATGGTCGAGGCGAACCGGCATTTCATCGGAATTGCGCGCAGAGAGGGCTTTTATTCAGAGAAGCTGATGGAGTGTGTGATGGCGCACGGAACACTGCGGGGGCAACGCTCAGTGCCGTCGGCCTTCAGGCGCCTTTTCAGAACAGCGCATGAAATCAATTACTCTGCGCACATCGAAATGCAGGCAGCATTTCAGCAGTTTACCGACAATGCGGTCGCCAAGACCATTAACCTGCCGCACCGGGCGACCAGAGAGACTGTTGGACAGGCATTTCATTTGGCGTTTGAAAAGCGACTCAAGGGGATTACCGTATTCCGGGCTGGTTCGAAGCCGGGCACTCTTGGTACATTAAATGATTCGAACTAAAGCAGGAAGCCGGAATGCAGAAAGAATCGTCAAGTGCGGTTTTTGTGCTCGCATGCCGGATGCTGAGTTCCTACTACTGGCCGGATGGAGGTAACGAGTTATGATTCTTGGCGTTAACATCGACCACGTTGCGACGGTGCGACAGGCCCGGCGCACTTTTGAGCCCGATCCGGTTGCTGCAGCAACGCTCGCCATTCTTGGCGGCGCAGACGGGATAACTGCCCATCTCCGTGAAGATCGCCGCCACGTGAACGACCGGGATATCCGTCTGCTTCGTGAAGTAGTCCCCTGTGAATTTAACCTGGAAATGGCGGCAACTGCAGAAATGGTGAAGATAGCCCTTCAGGTAAAACCTGATATATCTACGCTTGTGCCGGAGAAACGGCAGGAATTGACAACCGAAGGCGGACTGGACGTTGCAGCCAACAAAAAGCTTCTGAAGGAGGCGATTGCAAAGCTGCAGGACGGCGGTATCCGGGTGAGTCTCTTTATCAATCCGGAGCAGGATGTCATTGACCTTGCAAAAGAAATCGGCACCGATATGGTCGAAGTCCACACCGGCCGCTATGCTGATACCAGAGACAAGGCACAGCAACGCGAGCTTCGACGCATTATTGATGCGGTTCTTTACGCAGAGCGCATTGGTTTGACGGTCAACGCAGGTCACGGTCTGAATTATTTCAATGTAAAGCCCGTTGCGGCGATTCCGGGCCTCCGCGGGCTCTATATCGGCCACAGCATCATCTCCCGTTCGGTCATGGTCGGCATCGAGCGTGCCGTGCGCGAAATGAAAGATCTCATCGAGTACCATGCATGATTGTCGGACTCGGCACCGACATTGTCGAAATTCAGCGAATACAGGATGCGGTTGAGCGGTGGGGCAACCACTTTCTCAAGCGCGTTTTTACCGCCGAGGAACGTTCTTACTGTATGGACAGCAAGAAGAATCCGTATCCGCACCTGGCCGCCCGTTTCGCCGCAAAAGAGTCAGCTATCAAGGCGCTGACGCCGCTCCGTACTCCCGGCGAGAGGGCGCCGAACCTGACTGATATTGAAATTGTCAACGACGCAGCCGGTCGACCGCATATGCGCCTGCATGGACCTGTTCAGGCCGTGCTGAAAAACCACATGCTTCTTGTCTCGCTCTCCCACGAAAAACACTACGCCGTAGCTACCGTCGTGCTTGCCAGAACCGACCCCCAAACGGTATAATTTTTCTTCAGTTTTCAGTCCTTTATTTCAATTCAGGGGAGGGCTCTCAGTGCAAATCATTGTCTGTATAAAACAGGTGCCTGATACTGCTGAGGTACGGATCAATCCCGAGACCAACACCCTCATCAGAGAAGGTGTTCCGAGCATCATTAATCCGTACGATGTCCATGCCATCGAAGCAGCGCTCCAGATTCGTGAAAAGACAGGCGGCAAGGTCACCGTGATTACCATGGGCCCTCCGCAGGCTGAAGAGGCACTCCGCGAGTCCATCGCGATGGGCGCGGACGATGTTCGTCTCATTTCAGACCGGTTGTTCGCAGGGGCCGACACTTGGGCAACATCGTATACGCTTTACAAGGCAGTTCTGAAACTCGGCGCCGACATCATCCTCTGCGGCAAACAGGCTATCGACGGCGACACCGCGCAGGTCGGCCCGGCGCTTGCCGAGTACATGAATATTCCCCATATCTCCTATGTCAGGAAGCTTGAAGAGGTGACCGAAACCTCCATTCGCGTGCAGCGTCTGATGGACGACGGCTATGATGTCGTCGAGTCACCGCTTCCCGTGCTTCTTACCGTTGTCAAGGAGATGAATGAACCGCGACTGCCGTCGCTCAAGGGAAAGATGGCTGCCAAAAAGGCTGTCATCACCAAAATGACGGCAGAGGACATAGGGGCTGAAGAGCAGAACATCGGACTCAGAGGCTCACCGACCCAGGTGAAGAACATCTTCGCGCCGCAGGCGAAGGGCGACCGCAGGGTGCTGGAGGGCACGCCGGAACAGCAGGTCGATGCCCTCGTGGCGGAGCTGAGGAGGCTGCAATGCGTATAGTGATAGATGCGGAACTCTGCACCGGCTGTGAAACCTGCGTAAGCTCCTGCCCGTTCGGCGCCTTAGAGATGAAGGACGGCAAGGCGGTCATCAACGATTTCTGCAACGTCTGCAAAGGCTGTATTGATGCTTGCCCTGTCGGCGCCATATCAGAAGTGGCCGACGGCGATGAGTTCAAGCCGGATACTGACCTGGCGCACTTCAAGGGTGTCTGGATTTTTGCGGAGCAGCGCCACGGCAAGGCTGCCGGCGTCTCCTACGAGCTGCTCGGCATTGGCCGGAAGCTTTCGGAAGAACGAAACACCACGCTTTCTGCAGTTCTCTTCGGCGCTGATGACAGTGAGGCCCGGGAGCTCATCAGGTGGGGCGCCGGCAAGGTCTACCACGCGAAGGATGCTCTTTTCGACACCTTCAACGATGAGCCGTATTCCCAGCTGATGATTCGCCTCATCGAACAGTACAAACCGGAGATCGTTTTGGCAGGCGCAACCGCTATCGGCCGTTCATTCGTGCCCCGAGTGGCAGGCCACATCAAGACCGGACTCACGGCTGACTGCACGCAGCTTGAGATCGACAAAGAGACCGGCAACCTGATGCAGATCCGCCCTGCATTCGGCGGCAACATCATGGCGACCATTCTCTGTCCGAACTACCGCCCGCAGATGGCGACGGTGCGACCACGCGTTATGAAGCGCGGTGAATACGATGTGAATCGCACCGGTGAAATTATTCCGGTAAAGGCTGAAGGGCTTACCTGCCGCACCAAAGTTGTAACGTCGGTCTGCGAGGAAGGCGCCTGCAAGATCAACCTGCAGGATGCAGAAATAATCGTTTCCGGTGGTCGGGGCCTCGGCGATGCAAAGGGCTTCGAACTGATACGCGAGCTGGCCGGGCTGGTCGGCGGAGTGGTCGGCTCATCGCGTGCCGCTGTCGACGAAGGCTGGATTCCGTACCGCCACCAGGTCGGCCAGACCGGCAAGACCGTCTGCCCGAAAATCTATATCGCCTGCGGCATCTCCGGCGCGGTGCAGCACATTGTCGGCATGTCATCGTCAGACATCATCATTGCGATCAACAAGAACCCTGACGCGCCGATCTTCAATGTAGCCACCTATGGAATCGTCGGGGATCTGTACGAAGTGGTTCCGCTCCTGATAAAGAAAATCAGGGAGGCGAAGGGCTAAGATGGGCATCTGCTTTGTTTTTCCGGGACAGGGGTCCCAGTCAGTCGGAATGGGCAAGTCCCTGTACGACCAGTTCGATTCTGTAAAAAAACTCTACGCGGAAGCTTCCGAAGCGCTCGGCTATGATGTGGCGACGATGAGCTTTGAAGGTCCGGCTGAAGAGCTGAACAGGACGCATGTCACTCAGCCATGCCTGCTGACCGCAAGTATTGCCGCATGCGCTGCTCTGGCTGAAAACGGCATCAAGCCTGCTCTTGTTGCGGGCCATAGCCTCGGCGAATACTCTGCTCTTGTTGCGGCGGGCAGCATCGCTTTTATGCATGCAGTCAAGCTGGTTGAGACCCGCGGCAGGATAATGCAGGATGCGGTTCCCGCAGGCACAGGTCTCATGGCTGCCATTCTCGGCATTGACCGTGCAAAAATTGATCAGATCTGCACAGACGTGACTGAGGGGTATGTCGGCGTTGCCAACTGTAACTGCCCCGGCCAGACCGTCATTGCAGGTGAAAGTGCCGCTGTCGAAGTTGCCATGGCAAAAGCAAGGGAAGCGGGTGCAAAGCGTGCTCTCCCGCTTGCGGTCAGCGTGCCGTCACACTGCAGGCTTATGGATGCCGCGGGAGCGAAGTTTGCAGAAGTGCTCAATGCTGCACCGGTCAGCGATGCGCAGGTGAAGTTTGTCAATAATGCGGACGCCAGGGAACTGTCGGCTGCGGCAGATATTCGCGCTTCTCTGGTGCGCCAGCTGAGCCGGCCGGTGCTCTGGGAAGACTGTGTGAAGGCAATTTTTGCGAGCGGTGACACAACCTTTATCGAGGTCGGTCCGGGCAGGGTGCTTGGCGGTCTTATCAAACGTATAGAGCCGTCTTCTGTTTGTTTGAATGTCGAAGACATCGACTCGCTGAACAAAACGATTGAAGGACTCCGGGCGTGAAGGAAAGTGGTTCCGAAGCACAGGGGCGGGAATATGTTGAGGAAGTGAGTCTCCTATTGCCGATCTTCCGCCTTTTCGCCTGCCGCGCCGGCGTTGCCATATGATTTCGATAGACGCTCGGGGTCTGCGCCATCCCGACCACATCAACGCATTCCGGGATGAGCTCACAGGCATCTGCGGAGTCTTTGAGGATGTCGAGATATTGTTCGACAATCTTCCGGAAGAGCGTAAAAAACTGGAGATGTTTCTTCGCTCCTGTCGAGCCGCCTACAGCATAGAAAAGTCTCCGGAAGGCCATTTGAGGATATTCGTTCAGCAGCCTTTCTCTCTGTGCGGTTAGCACGGAGGAACCCTACTACGTAACGGAGGAAGCGATGGAGCAGACGTTGTCGATTATCAAGCCTGATGCAGTCAAAAAGAATGTTATCGGTCAGATTATATCCCGATTCGAGCAGAATGACCTGCGTATTGTCGCAATGAAGCGCATTCAGCTGAGTAAGGCTGAAGCAGAAGGTTTTTACTATGTTCATAAAGAGCGGCCATTTTTCGACAGCCTGACCACGTTTATGTCCGAAGGGCCGATTGTTGTGATGGTGCTGGAAGGCGAAGACGCCGTTGCAAAGAACCGCGCCCTTATGGGTGCTACCAACCCGGCCAATGCAGAGACCGGAACGATTCGCAAGGACTTTGCCGATGACATTGAGCATAATGCCGTGCACGGGTCTGATTCTGCTGAGTCCGCAGCATTTGAGATCCTTTATTTTTTTTCCGGCATGGAAATCCGGTGAGTTTTGTTCTTTTGAGGAGCGGCGTGCGCTATCATGGCAAGCCGCTCCCTGGACCACCTCGATTGTCCAGCACAGTTCTCTGTATTTCTTGCAGGATGTGGTAACACACATGTGAGGAATATGGTCGTTATGGGCGCCAGCCCGAAGCTGGAACGCTATTCTCATATGTGCCTCCAGCGGTTGATTGAGATGCACTATACTGTTATTCCGATCTCTTCTGCGCATGATGTCATCCTCGGCAGAAAGGTTTATCCGACGATCAGTGCCGTATCCGAAAAAATCCACACTGTGACGATATATGTCAGCGCCAAACGACAAGGCACTATGTATTGATGAATTGATATGGTTGAAGCCGCAGCGCGTCATCTTCAATCCTGGTTCTGAAAATCCGGAGGCATGCGAGCGGTTGAAAAGTGCCGACATCGAAGTTTTGGAGGCCTGCACACTCATCATGCTTAGCACAGGGCAGTTTTAGCGGTTGGCAGGCGTTTTGCCGCGTGGTAAAATGAGCAAAGCCGGCAAGCGGCTATCAATGCAAATGGGAGGGGAAGCCATGACTTACAGGGGAATCGGGAGCATCGCAAAAAACACTCTGGCAATGGTACTCGCCGGGGGCAAGGGCGAGCGGCTGAGCCCTATCACACTGCGAAGGTCAAAACCGTCTGTGCCCTTTGGCGGAAAGTACAAGATCATCGATTTTGTTCTGAGCAACATGTTCAATTCCGGCATCCGAAAGGTCTATATTCTCACTCAATACCGGGCCTATTCGCTGAACAGACATATCAGGGAGTCATGGGCAAAATGGACAGGGCTCGGGGAATTCTTTGACACCATCCAGCCCGAGACGGGCAGCATGAGCGATGAATGGTTCAAGGGAACGGCGGATGCGATCTATCAGAACCTGAGGTTTATCGAGTCTTCGGGCGTTGACCATGTGGCGATTTTCGGAGGAGACCATATTTACAAGATGGAGGTCTCCCAGATGCTCGAGTACCACATCATGAACAGGGCCGATATCACGATTGCCGCCCTGGAGGTTTCGGTTGAGGATGCAAAGCGTTTCGGCATCTTCAACGTTGACGATGACCTGAGGGTGAATTCTTTTGTCGAAAAGCCTACAGCCCCTCGGCCGATTCCGGGGAGGGAAACCTGCTTTGCCTCCATGGGAAACTACATCTTCTCCACGAAGAAACTCATCGAGATGCTGCATGATGGCAAGAAGCGCTATGATGACCTTGATTTCGGGAAACACGTGATCCCGATGATGCTCGAGGCGGGTGATAAGGTTTACGCATACAACTTCTTTGACAACTGCGTTCCGGGCATGGGAGTTAACGAGCGGGGCTACTGGAAGGACGTCGGCACTCTCGAATCGTACTATGATGCAAACATGGACATCGTCAGCCCGAGTCCCCAGCTGAACCTCTACCAGGCTGCTGAAAAAGTCCCTCTGCGGCTCAGCAGGGTCAATTTCGGGGGATGTTCTGACATGGATTGACCCGAGTTTTTCGATTCTTGAGCCTCTGAGAGAGTCGTTTTTGGCAGTGCATTTTGCATCAAGAGTT
>DATIKF010000148.1:0-2819 GCA_035477855.1 Dissulfurispiraceae bacterium | reverse complement strand
CACTCCGGCGTGGCGCTCTATACCCCGGCTGACGTTCACTACGGCCGGGTCCACGAGCTTCACCAACGTCGGCAGGCGGCCTTGGACGCCGCCTACCAGCGGTCGCCCAACCGCTTCGTACGCAAACCGCCCGAGGCGGCGTTGCCCCCTCAGGCCGTCTGGATCAATCCGCCCAAGGAGGCCCCAAAAACAACGGATTGATTAGAGCTTAATTGTGAAAAGGAACTGTCTCATTCAACTTGACAACTTCCGCTCTGCTTTCTTCTCATCCCTCTGTTTTTTGGCCGCCACGCGGACCTTTTTCACTGCTCTGAGTTTCGGGCTCGCGTTTATGACCTGATTATCCTCTGCCCAATGGAAGATCGCTTTTATGACGGCAAGATGATTGTTGATGGTGTTTGGTTTGTTGCCGCAGCCAATGAGCTTTGCCCTATAGTTCTGAAGGTCCAATGCCACAATCTCGCTCACCCGGCGAGTTGAGCCCATGTATTTGGCGAAGGCGCGTAGCCTGTTTCGCTGATCGTAGTAATGTTGCGGCCCGATTTCTCCACTGTTCAGGCGGCTTTCCTGGTGGTCGAGGTACAGATTGCAGAGCGTGAGCAGGGTGAGGTCATTTGCATTGAATGCGATGGCCCCTTTCCCGGCGTGCAGACGCGTCGCCTGCTCATGGTATGCCGCAATGGCACTGTCCCTGTCCGTTCCGAAATAGTAGAACTTGCCATGAATTTTCTTGTACCACCGGCCAGTTCGGTGTAAACTCAAGGGGTGTCGGCTTTTATTTCGGGCTGGCGTGGACTTATGTTGGGTTGCGGATTGTGTCATGACACGTACCTCCGGACATCGGATTGTCGGAGTTGGCTACAACTAACGAGCTTGGCTGCCCAATGAGTTGTCGCAAAGGTCGTAGCCATGTGTTAATGAGAGAGTCCAGATATGGCGTAAGTCGTTACAACTGAATACCTTGGAGAGGTGGCCGAGCGGCTTAAGGCGACGGTTTGCTAAACCGTTGTAGGGGGTAAACCCCTACCTCGGGTTCGAATCCCGACCTCTCCGTTATGTTTGCGAGACTCGTCACAAGTCCTTGAATTTGAGGGACTTGTAGCGTTTTCTCGATTCTTGACAGGCCCATTGCCCTCAAATTGCCCTCAGAGGGGGCATCTTTCTGATCGTCCCTGGCCGCCGCACCGGCTGATTCCCCTAAGGCCTCCATAGCCCGCTGGCTGTCCTCGTCGTGCAGGTGGTAGTACAGGTCCAACATCTGCGATGAGCTGTGCCCCAGCCAGGCCAGGGCCTTGCGGTACGCGACGTTGTGGTTTGCACAAAGGCTGGCGAAGTGATGGCGAAACGAATGGAGCTTGTACTGCCTAGGGTTCTCAAAGCCGCTGGTCTCGCACAGCTCCTTGAGCCGTTTGAGCAGTTGACGCTCGGTGATCGCCTTGAACACCCTGCCGGTCCTCTTCGCCGGCGACCCCAGTAGGGCTGCAATGGTGGAGTGCACGGGCACGAAGCGGTCATCCTTGTCCTTTGTCGTCCCGGATGAACCGCCGCGCCTCACATGAATCATGGTGAAGCGGCCCCCGCCTGCGTGAAGGTCATCCCACTGCAACTGTTCGACCTCGCCGATACGCAGGCCGGCATAACCCATGAGGGCGCAGGCGAGTTTCTCCTCGCCCTTGGCGGCGTCGATCAAGGTGTTGACCTGCTCGGACGTGAAGCAGGGCTGCGGTTGGGCCTTGGCCTTGGGAAAGGAGGTCCCCGCCAGCCGGTAATCCCTCAGCAGTCTCCGCCGCCACGCCCACTTGAACATCTGCTTGGCCAGAATCACGGCTCCTTCCACAGTCTTGTCGGCGTAGCCCTGCTTCTTCAAGGAGCCTCGATAGCCATACAGGTCATTCTCCGAGAACCGGCTGGCCAGCCTGACCTGTGCCTGCAGGCAATAGGCATCGAGCTTGTCCAAGTCGGCCCGATACTTCCACTTGGTCTTGGGTGCAGCATCCTTGGCCTCCATGGACTGGAGGTATGCACCGATGAGATCTTTGACAGTGAGATGGGACTCCGGAACCCGTGTGACCCCGGACTCCAGTTCCTGCTGAATCTCGATGGCCTTTCGCCGGGCCTCCGCCCGGCTTCGAGTGCCGAGGTTTCGGCACGCCTGTTTTCCGTCGAGATCCCGATACTCGGCGGCATAGCATTTGGACGTGCAATTCTTCTTGTTCCGGTAGTATACACGACGGCCGATCGTGACATTCGTGCCGTCAACGCGTTCGCGGTCTGCAAGTTTCATGTAATTCACTCCTCTGTGTGCCTATCACGCCGAAGGCGCAACGGCGATTGCATTCGATGGCTTCATTGTAGCGCATGTTTCATCCAGCGCAACTATTTTCCCAGAATCTGACGGTTTTCGAACGATCCCTGAGCTGGGATTGACGGTTCTACTGTCAGGTCTGCCCCGTTGAGTCAGCACGGGGCGGTCGGCAATCCCCTCGCTTATGTGACGGCGTACTGACTGTGGATCGACCTTGGCGGCGGGAGCCCCTATTCGGCGCATCCCGCCACCGGCAGGTCGATGCTGTCATGTCATTCCATAAACTCCTGGATCAATCTATCACGCCAGAATCGCAGTGGCTTACCCGAATGGCACTTCCATAAGCTGTAAGCCAAGGACCGATAAGAGTATAGACGAATGGCACTGCCGTCCACAAGGCGTGCGATACCAGGGGTTTATGTTTTCTGCAGTTGCTCACGGAGTTGCTCTCGGGGTCGTTGCATGAGGGGGTAGCGGTGGCGACGGCGTTTGAGGACCCGTGGCTCGATGCGGC
>DATIKF010000147.1:0-4203 GCA_035477855.1 Dissulfurispiraceae bacterium | reverse complement strand
AACATTTTCAGAATCCGACTGAATGAGGGTTCCTGGTAGTGAGTCAGACTCCACCTCCGTTGGTTCATTATCTGACAGAGGACGAGTATTATCAGCATTTTTGCAATATTTACTGCAACAAAGGCACAGTGATGACATTTGACGGGATTCGGGTGGATTTTTATCCCGGCAATTTCAAACATGCATTCAGAGAAAGCGCAAACAGGCAGAAAGGCGATAAGTCGGTTTTCTCATCGCGAAGGGCGCAGCGAATCGACTGGATAAAGTGGGCGCTGGAGCACACAACTGCGGAATTGTTCCGTGGATGGAATAAGAACATTGGGACTTATGATCCGGAACGCAGGGTCTGTATCGTTGTAAGAAACTACATTGTCGTTATCCAGTTTAAAGATATTGACAGGGCCTTTTTTATTACGGCATACCCGGCAGATTCGGATATACTGCGAAAAATCAGGAATGGTCCTAGGTGGAGATAGAAAAAAAAGTGGCCGCTGATTATTGGTTCAGCGACCGAGACCTCTGAGGGTTCCAAGCTATAAGCAAAGAACTGTTCGCTACTTGATTTCAGTATAGCAAGATTATGGACGATGGCCCTTATCACCTCTGTTGAGGTTGCCTCGATCCGCGTGTTGAGCTTGCCTAGTTCGCGGAAAAGCCTTTTCAGGGATGCAATCCCTGCGCGATCGATGCTGATTTTGAGCTTGACTGTTTTAGCATGCTCATTTTTCATCTTAACTGTTCCCTTTCGGACATGTTGAGGTCGATGTTACCATGCCCTTGTGAATCTAATCCAAGTATTCGTTGCGACACATTCATACAGATAATTCGCGTCGACGGCGCGCTCGCCCATCGTGCCGGTTGCTCCTGCGCTGGCCGGGGTTTTCGACTGTAACCCGGCGGCTGCCACTGCCCATGCCGAGCCGTTGTCGTAAAAGAGGACTTGAATGTCCGTCGCGTAGTAGAAGCGCTGTGCCTTGCTTGCTGCAGGCCGGGCCGAGAGCAGACCGCTGGTGATGCGGTTGGGGTCCAGGGCAGCAATCATAGCATTCAGGATGGTCACCCATCCCGTCGCCCCTGTTTCAATTGTCTCCAGTCCATGCGTCAGTAATGCCATATATCACCTCTCAGATCAGATTACGATGCTTCGTTCGGCGCTCACGTAGCCGTTCAGGACGGAGCGGACATAGTACGTGCGGCTGCCGGCGTCGGTGCGGCCGTAGCTGATTACCGGCGTCGTGCCGGTTACATCTACGATGTGCTCCGTGCCGTCGTTCCAGCGGACCTGCCACGAGCCTTCGGGCGTGTCGTCGCCCGCCGCGAAATTAGCAGGATTGCGATACCCTGTCAGTCCCAGCCGTTTGCACGGCACCCACTGGAGCGTTATATCATTACCGACGCGGGAGCCTTTGAGGTTGCTGACCGGGTACGGCTTTTCCTGCGTGTATCCATAGGTATATGCGCCGAGGGCTTTTTCCGAGCCAACGCCGCGTTGGTTAAAGCCGCACAGGTCAATGTTGATCGAAGCTGGGTCTACCGGAAGTGCAGGCATTTCGTTGGCATCGGCCCAGAAAAACCAGACTTCCTCTCCAATGTTGTGCGTGCGGATCGTTGTGTTGTTCAGCCCGCGCATCAGCGTGTCGATGTAATACCTTCCATCTCCCTGAAGCGTGCAATTCTGGTAGCCGATAATCTCCCACCCGCTCGCCGGACTTCCCATGATCAGCGTGAACTTGAGCCGCTGAAACGCTGCCCGTGTTGCGGCAACCTCGACGACATTGATCGCGCCGGAGTTGATGTAAAAACCGACGCCGTTTTGGATGACATTTGCGTGCTGCACTACTCCAGTGCCGGAGAGCGTTGCATTGAGCACGCCATACCCGAACACCCGTGCGCTGCCGGTCATCTGGTATACGTCGGACAGAAAGTGTTTTACCCCCATGGGTGTACCGCCAGGCGGGGTATACATGACCATGACAGCCGACACGTTCACCACTTCAGCAGGGGCGTCAATAACCCGCGCCTGCGCGATTGCTCCAACGGACCAGTCATAGTCAGTAGCCATGGAATACGACCCTGGCGTGATGTCCAGCTCAGCCAGGCCATACGGATCTTGCATGGCCTCGATCTCAACCTCCTGATCGGCAAAACTATCACTGCCCATATTGGTTATGCGCACAACGAGATTGGAAAATCCGAACGCTGCACTGTTGACCCTCACGCACTGCCCGACAGCCAGCGACGGGAATGCTGACCGAGACACACTGAACCGCATGACGAGCAGAGGGTAGTAGAGCTTCTTCGCGAGGCGGCTTTTGACGCCCTGCATGGCGGTCAGGTTGCTGATGATCATGAAGCTGTACTCTTCGGGCTTGCTGTAGCCGAGCATCTTGCGTGACGCCGGGTTCGGTATTGTGAAGCCAGCGCTCTTGAATGCGCTGCGGTCGGTGTATTTGATTGTAACTTCGGTAGGGAAATCTTCCCACGCCTGACGCTCGAACTCCAGCTTTTTGATATTACTGTCCGTCAGCGTCACGAGCGACCCGACCACATAATCATTGCGGAAGAGCTGGATCTTCGTCGTGTTCGACACGAGGTCGTGCCATACTGCCGCGTCGATCGTGCGCAGTATCTCCTGTATCCAATGCTCGCCCTGCTGCGCAGCGTCCATCTGAAACGAACAGCCGAGACCTTCATTGAAGAGTGTAATGCCTGCTGTGCGGAACGAGGCAAGGTCGATCATGCCAGCATCAACTTTGAGCATCCTCGTCAGAATATAGAGCAACGCATGCGCGGGGTTGCAGTCAGCATACGTGCCGCTCACATTGATCGCGCTGTATGTTGACCAGTCATTATAGCCGCCCGTGCCGTTGGGGATCAGGTTCGTGCGTTTCAGCACCACGTCAAATGCAGGCGCGTTGCTCACGCCGTCACCAACAAACACGTCGTTAAAGACGAGGAGGGTCTTGCCCTTGTAGCTTACGTTGTAGCCGGTCCATGCGGCCATTGTGGCATCAGCCGTTGTCTGCGTACCGAGATAGATGATAATATTACTAGGCCCGGTGCCGGAGCCGCCCGGCTCATACGCCTGCCCGGTCTGTGCCTGAATGGTCGTGCCGTTCGTAGTGACATTGCCGGTCCACACCTTTTTGCCGTCACGGTGCAGCTCAAGTACAGCATCTACTGCCCCGCCGGTTGACATCGCAAAAGACGCAAACCATGCATAGCCTACAATCTGATCCTTGCCGCCCTTGCCCTTTCCGCCCTTGGACTTGACCTTGATCTCAGCAGTGCGTACCGCGCCGCCGTAAATGTACTGACATCCCTTGACCAGCACTGTCCCGAACACTTCGGATACCACCCGGCTGCTGTCATTGGTCGGATACTCAAACGACGAGAGATTGGGTTTCTCGGCATTGTTCAGCTTTGACTTCGGACGAAGCAGGTAGCTGATAATCGTGCTGATAATCCATATGATTAGTTGGAACCAGAAAGCGCACCTCCCCTGCTGCTCAGAATTACTACCAGCCCTGCGTCGTCAGGTTCGTGTTCGGAATCCACGCGCACCCGCCGAAATTCACCTCATTGTTAAACTTATTTCGGCATATCGAAATCACTTTGTTGCAGCCTGGCTCGATCGTGATGAAGCTCTGATCAAGCACCGTCTGCAGCGGGTACATCAACGAGAGCGTGTCGCCAACGTGCGAAATGACGAAGCTCCCCTCCATGCCGCTCGCCACTAGCCCGCCGTTAAAGTAGCCGTCGGCGTATGCGTCGAATGTAGCCGACTGGAGTGTCATGCTGTCAGGCATGGTAAAGGTGCCGAGATTCATGGTCAGCGTAAAGGCGGCTTTATTGGCAGCACAGTCAGCGTCGAAAACGTCATGCTCACACGACACGCTGAACGTCTTGTTTGGTATGCTGCCAGCAAGCACCGACTGCAACGAGATGGCCTTCAGCTCGGCTTTGCCCGCGCTCAGTTTCGGGCTGCACTTCACTATCTTGCCGACAAACAGGACATGCATCGCCGGGTATCGCATCACCGTCACCCAGAGCACGCCGGGCGGGTTGAACAGCGCGAACATGCTTGCAGGCTCTTTGTTAAGCGGCATGGTGATCGTGCATTCCCCCTTACCTTGCGAGACATCGATGTCCCCGCGCTCGATTGCTATCGGCTCGTATATATGCGGGCTGACCGACAGCTCA
>DATIKF010000146.1:0-1862 GCA_035477855.1 Dissulfurispiraceae bacterium | reverse complement strand
GCCGCATCGAGCCACGGGTCCTCAAACGCCGTCGCCACCGCTACCCCCTCATGCAACGACCCCGAGAGCAACTCCGTGAGCAACTGCAGAAAACATAAACCCCTGGTATCGCACGCCTTGTGGACGGCAGTGCCATTCGTGACTGGTAGCTCAAGGTACTCTGACACAAGCTGACTTGTGTGTATGCCGTTACACCCCACGTGCCTTAGAACGACTTGATGGACCATTCTCGCAAAACCAGCTTCATCATAGGGACGGGCATTACAGACCTCCTTTACCCTTTCCATAAGGGCAACGTGCAAGTCGGGAGGGATAGGTCTTAACAGGCGTGCTTCCATGCTCTTCACAAGTGTTTGGACATCATCTGCCTTTGATGACAACACATACCCAACCACCTTTTCATTTTCCTTGCCCAACTCCGCATCAATCGCCGCTTCGCCTACTCCCGCCGGGGCTAACACGCTGATGATGACATCCCTTGAACCACCCCTGAAGACATACTTCTTCACAACCGCGAAATGGCCGGAGTGGATTTCCCAGTGTCCCATCTGGACCGAAAGGCTTCCGTCACAATACTGAGGAGTGTCAGCAATGCAATCTGCGATGTTCTGCATGGCTTCGCAGTCTTCGCCGACGGCAACTTGAGACTTGGAAAACCAGCCGCGCTTGAAACTGAGTTCGTAGTGTACCGTCACAGACGGACCAGAATACCTGCGGGCCTCATACCAAGGGCCAGACTGGAAACCAGCCTTTGTCGCGGCTCGCCAGAAGTCTGAGACTTGGCTATCAGTGAATCCCTTGAATCTCTCCATGTGCTCACTCCTTCGGCAAACTTGTCTGCACTACCCTGTGCTCAGACTACTTCCCTATGCCATCCTCAAGTGCAGTGGATCAACCAAGTGAGGAAAGAACTCACGTACGTGACATGCAACCTCTAAGAGGACAGACTGTTCCGCATTGGCCAGCGTGAGTTTCCTTAGGTCTCCTGGCGAACGGCCATCCCTCCTGGCGGAACGCCACATGGCCTCTTGGGCTTGAGGGCTTTCGTACATCGCCACCCACTGTTCGGTGAGCAGTTGTGGATACATGGCACCAAATACAATGCCATCCAGATGCCATCTTGTGACCATAGGCGTGATTCTGTCCAGCGGGACTGTTGTCGCAGCCCACCTCTGAAATGTGTCACGGTCTATCTGTCCGAATATGAACGTACCCCAGGGTACGGGGAGAGACTCACCTGTTTGACTGTATTCCCAGACCCGCTTCCGCATTTGCTCGTGCAGCTTTGTCCAAAACACCTGCTGTCTTTCGTCAAAGTTATCATCCCCTTCAATGAACATCCTTGCCAATACGCTAAGGCAGTCGCCACGTGCCCTGCCAAGGACTGCACCCTTCTTGAATACCCCTGTGCTCACAACTAACATGCATGTGCCAAGATTTATCCAGTCCCCTCGCCACAGCCTTTTCTCCACAAACGGGGCTATTTCGTCGCGAGCGAGGTACTGTCCAAGAGTTGGTTTCTCAAGTGCAACTGGCACTATGTATCTCCGCATAACGTGGAATAATCGCCCGCTCCTTGGGAAGAATGCGCTCCTCTGTCTGATCTATCGGCAGAACGCGGGCAGGATTTGAATGGAAGATTTCGGGGAACGGCTTACATATTTGCGGGTTTGGGCCAGGGGTGCTGCGTAGAAACTTGGAGACGGCTGAGTCCTCGCGGGTCTGTGAAGGGCGGAGCAAAAGTGCGGCGGGTGGCGGGGCGGAGTAAAAGTGCGGCACTCCCAGAAGCTTTCTGTGAGAATGGGTGGTCATTGACGGCGTTGGAGGCCGTGTTGATCACGCGGGTCTCAGCAGAAAGGACA
>DATIKF010000145.1:0-1813 GCA_035477855.1 Dissulfurispiraceae bacterium | reverse complement strand
GCAAGCTGTTCTTCCGGCTTGTCCAGCAGGCTGTGCAGACCGAACCGGTCCCCTATGATCGCCTGGTTCAGGTCGCAGGCAAACGTCGACTTCTGGGGCACAACCCATAGTGTGCACCTCAGTCAAGTAAATACCCCATTTATCGATAATAGACTCCATCTGGGCCAGATCGATAGCAATACCTATCCCGTCTGGTGGCTCGATTCCTTCGAGTTCTCGGGCGACCTGGCCCTGGACAAGGCGGCAGGTCGGATCATCCCTTTGCAGGCGATCCTCTCCGGCGACGGCGGCCCCGACCTCAACAAACACTTCAATCTGTACTATCTGCACTGGTGGAGTCTTGCCCATTTCCTGATGCAATGCGACAATGGAACGTGTCGGGCGGGTCTGGCCCGGCTCCTTGGCGACGTGGTGACGCCGGAGGCGTTCGAGAAACACCTCGGGAGGATCGAAGAGACCGAGCCTCGATGGTACGCGTATCTACTCAAACTCCGGGAGAATCTGGCCGGGCAAACGACGCCGAGTGTGAAGCTCAAGTCCGACGGGGCATCCTGAGCGGTCTGCGGGCTCATGGGGAAAGACGGAATGAGGAAAGCGATTGTGTGTCCAACGGTTCTGGTGTTGTCGGTGCTGGGTGCGGGGTTCGTTCAGGCGGGCCAGAAGATCACCGACTGCGATTTCTATTCGCCCATCCTGAAGGTGAAGGAGAACTACCTGGGCAGCTTCCAGTTCACGCCGGGCAAGCACACGCTCAGGCTCGTCTGCGTCGGCCGCAATCCGCTCTCCAAGGGCCGGACTGTCGGCCTCGATTCCATCCGCCTCTGCGAACGTTGGGACAAGAAGCGAAAACCGCTCCAATAGGACTCACCACGGAGACACAGAGGCCACAGAGCCCGAAGACGAAGGTGAGAAGTTGAGAAGGTAAGAAGTTCGGACGGTGAGAGTGCTCCACATGCAGCACTGACAGCCGCCCGCTGTTCTCGCCGTGGACGTTCGCGGATTCGATTCTGTCGTTCCTGCGAAAGCAGGAATCCATCTCCTGCTCACCACGACGGCATGAAGGGACGAGAGAAAGGAAAGGCACCCGGGAATCAGCGTCAGCGGTAGGGTGTGCTGTGCACACCTTTCCTGTTGGAGACGATGAGGAAGTTCAAACGCTTCACATTTTCCGCTTCCATCAGAGCCCCAAACCCACCGACACGACAGTTCTCGAATCCGAATGCCTCCCCAACTCCTTTTATCGATGTTCGGATCACTTTCAAGATAGCAAATTTCGTATTTGTCTGTCCAAGCTCTCCAAGTAGTCGCTCATATGTTTGCTGATGGCCAAGATCCATCCGAGACCTTCCTCGGGAGTCTGAATCGCGCCCTTCTCTGAAAGCCTTGTGAGTTCCTTCAGCACTTCCGGCGGCATCTGGAAGAGGAGAAGTTTGCATAGATCGGCAGATCTACTGTCCATGCCGGGAATCAAAGGCAGTACATGCGATACTGCCGCGTCAAAGACCTTTCGGCATCGCTCCCGTTCATTCTCGATGTACATGATCTGACGTTCGATCTTCCATCGCTTGGCAACGGACTGTTGTTGAAGGTATATGCCTATTAACGTAAACACGCTGCCAACAGCCACTCCGACCAGACCAAACACTGCTTCCACCATGGTCCCCTCTGCATTATCCCTAACGTTGCATAAACATGGACGGGTCAGACGTTGGCTGGGATTTGATTGAGGATCTGTAACAGGCGCGTTTTGATCCAAGTGTTGGCACTGATCGTGAGTGTCAGAAGGCCTTGCGGCCGACTGAGGCGGCCCGCA
>DATIKF010000144.1:0-1746 GCA_035477855.1 Dissulfurispiraceae bacterium | reverse complement strand
GGGACCGTCTACGCCGGAACCATAGCCGCTGGTGAAGACAGTTCCGCCCTCCGTCCAGTAGGTGAACCAATACTCGCAGTTCTTGGCCTCGTTGCTGACCTGCCCTTGGAGCGTGGCGGTGGTGTACGTCACGTCTGCTGTGGAAAGTGTCTCGACCGCAGGCGCCGTCGGTGTTCCAACATATTCAACATAAACAGTCCAGCTCGCAGTTGGATGTTCTCCTTCTCCATATGTTCCAGTAAGAGTGCCTAAATTAACTGTGCTATTAGTAGAAATATCCTGCCCATTAACATAAACCTTGCAACCTTCTAGACCACCAATAGAAGTGGTAAGATAATGCGCAGCATTTTCAAGAGTTACAGATTTTCCACTATTAACAATAAGACTTCCAGAAAAGTTTTCAGAAGCAGAACTTACAATATCATCTGTAAGAGGAGGTAGAGCAATTGACCTCGCCTCTTCTCCTTCAATAAAACCAAAAGATTCAACATAAGCCGAAGTAGGAAAAGGAGGATTTTCATTATGAGTATCAAAAGTATCCCAACCATAACTTGCTCCTTTAATAAAATCTAATCCACCTGTACTCGCTGCAATTTCATTAATATTATAAGTAATAGCAACATATCCTTCAATATCTTTGGCGTAAAGGTGGACGGTGTAAAGGGCATAAAGCGGGACAGTCCCTATTAAGAAAGATGATATGAGTGAAAAGTGTATATTAAGGATATGGGCGTAACTTGCCGGGCGCGCCAGGGCGTAAAGGGGGACCGTAAAGGGGGACAGTCCCTAGTAAGAAAGATGATATGAGTGAAAAGTGTATATTAAGGATATGAAGGACGGATCGGAAGGTGGTCATGGAGGGGGTTGGGCGGTTCTTCATGGAATGTCTCCTTCAGTACTTTGCGTATTGGTTGAAATGGGGGGATTCTTTGATTGTCTGGGCGGCCGGCCGCGAGGCATGGCGCGCAGGCGGCGGCCGAGAAAGGTCTCGAGTTCGGCAATGAAGGCGTCGCTGCCGAGGGGTCGGCCCCGGCTGGTGCCCAGGCGGTCATGCCAGAAATGGCCATGGCGGCGGTGCATGCGGCTGACGTACTGGGCGTAAAGCTGGTTCGTGCGTTTGAGGGCCTCGGCCAGGGAGGTTTCCTCCTGCGGCTCGACGATCAGGTGAACGTGGCTGGTCATCAGGCAATAGCCCTCGATGCGCAGGCCGTATCGGCCGGCGGCTTCGCGGAGGTACTGGAGATAGGCCCGGCGGTCGGCGTCCACAAAGAACACGTCCTGGCGGTTGCCGCCGCGTTGCGTGACGTGGTGGGCGCACTGCGCGATCACCGTTCGTGCCTGTCTGGGCATGTTCCCCTCCCGGCGAGCCGACGCCGAGCCACGGATCTCTCAGGCCGGCGGCCTGCTGTCCGCTGATATCATCCGGTTCATTCCGTTGACACGTTCTGCGGGTCTCGATACGACTGCCCATTATACCCAGATCCGCATGGAAAAGCCAGCCCGGCGACTTGGGCGGGGCTTTTTTTTGCTCATCCGGTTTTTGCGTACTTCCCTGTGCGACGGGGGCCCTGCCCCCCGCCCCCCGGCATTTGCCGCGTTGGGCCTATAGCATGAACCCAGAAGGGAACTGACGGGCAAGCCCCCGTGCGGGTCGTGCGCGCATTCGCTCGGTGTTTTCCTGATCACATCATGGGCGGGATCATCCGGCTTCGCCGGGGCCTCGCACCACCATGCTGCCGGCGTAAG
>DATIKF010000143.1:0-2128 GCA_035477855.1 Dissulfurispiraceae bacterium | reverse complement strand
TTTTTTTGGTGCTGCGGCAAAAAAGTTTTCTATCATGCTGGCGATGGTGATAGGGAAAAGCTATCCTGAATCCCCACCCACCCCCAATGCGCCCGCTTTTGATGCCGCAAGCGCGATTTCAGCGCCCATGTCGCGTTTGGTGTGCTGTTGAGCGGCCCATGCACACCCGGGAGAGCCATCATAAAAATTTTTTAAGATAGCGCGCCTGTGGAGCGGCCCATGCACACCCGGGAGAGCCCGTGTGGAGTCCGTTTTGCTGCTGTTTGGCACCCGGTTGTGGCCACGGGCGCGCGTCTACCCGCGCCGAACCCGGCGTTTTGTGCAATCCGTGAGTTCGCTGAGCCTGATCTGACCCAGCAAGCGGCGCTAGGCCGCCTTCATCTTGCCAAAGGCACGCTCAAACACCGCAAAGCCCGAGTCCGAGCCCGATATGCCCAGCGCCCAGCCCCTAGCGTGGCTGATGATGCGCGCAGCCTTGTACATCAGCTCTTGCATCACCGTCTTGATGCGCCGGCGCAGTGCCACCTTGCGCATTGGGCTGTCGCTCTCGTGCAGCGTGTGCTGGCCCACGATGCGCAGCAGGTTCATCGCCACCGCCGCCAGCGCGCACACCAGGTGGTTGGTGGCAAACTTGCCCGAGGGCAGGCGATTGAGATCCATGTCGGTCTTGAACTCGGCATGGAACTGTTCATGGGTGGCGTGGTCGCGGTACAGCGCGATGACCTGTTCGTCTTCAATCTCTGGCCCCAACGTGGTGCTCCAGCCCTCGAGCACGTACTCGGGAAAGAGCAAGGGCTGGCCCTTCTTGTCGAGGGTGCGCTCAGTCAGGCGGTAGACGCGCCGCAGCCCGGGGGTCGATTGCGCAACGGGGCATTCGCACTGGGCGCAGGTAACCACCCCCTCTCTCTAGACAAGAAAAAATAATGCCCCCATGTCCCACTCGGGATAAAGTGGTGTAAGATGCCCCCATGTTAACTGAACATCGTTTTTCTCAGGATGATCTTGTTCTGCGTTATGGTGCAGAGGTTCACTCATGGATTGACCGGGCGGCTTTTCCGCATCCTGGTGAGGATGGTGCGTGGTCGAAGGTGGATCTGGATGTGTGGGAGGAGTGGTCAAAGGTGACTCCTCTGAGTGTTGCAGAACTTCCACCGCCTGATGAGGGTTTACCCGAGTCCCCACCGCCTGAATCATCGCCGTTGCCAGTCACACAGCCACTGCCGGCGCCGGCAGAGTATCCACTGGCTGCGTTGGGCCCTCTTGCCGATGTTGTGTGTGAGGTGTCTGAGGGTGCGCAGGTAACCCTACCGGTTGTTGGCAATTCCTTGTTGATATCGGCGGCGTTGATGGTGCAGGGTCGTTACAATCTGGAGTCGTTGGGCGGTGGCATTGTGCCTTTGAGTTTGTATGGTCTGACGGTTGTGCAATCGGGTGATGGCAAAGGTGCTGCTGACAGGATTGGGTTGGCGCGGGTTTGTGTGCCGGTTCCCTGGTACGATCGGTTACTGGGTAGACGGCGCCCTGTGATTGGCGCTGAGATTCACGCCGATCGTTCATCGGTCAGTCGAGGCGTATTCAGCAACGAAGCTGGGGTGAGGTTGTCTGATTGTCGGCGCAATGCTGAGTGGTTGTGTGGTTTGTGGGATGATGGCCGTGGTGCTGATTATCGTGCTGCGCGTTTGTCGATGCATTTGCTGGCGAAGCCGGACGGGTTGAGGAAGCTCGTGCTGGACGACAGGTTGTCCGGTCTTGGTTTGTGGGCGCGGTTTCTGGTGGCGCATCCCGAGCCCTTGGTTCCGCGCCGGTATCAGCCCTGGCGGGCCGAGGATTCTCTGGCGGTTCGTGATTACTGGCGTCGCGGCGATGAGTTGCTGTCTGTACCTGTGCCTAAGCGTTGCTCTGATTTGCCTGTGATCAGGCTGGATGCTGACGCGAGGTTGGTGCTGGCTGAGTTCTATTCACGGATGGAGGGGCTGGGGCGTGGCGGTGCGGCTGGTCTTGGTCTGATGCGCCAGCATATATTGCTAGCGCCGGAGCTTGTCTGCCGGGTGGCTGGGGTGTTGGCTGCGTGGCGCGGGTCGGTTGAGGTGGATCGGCTGCTTGCGTATGCTGCGATCGAATTGGTGAG
>DATIKF010000142.1:0-2288 GCA_035477855.1 Dissulfurispiraceae bacterium | reverse complement strand
TTCTCTTTGCCGATATTTCCAGCGGCCTGCCCGCCGCTTTTCTGCGTTTTAAGCGGCGCGATCAAGGCCGGCTGCCCAGCCGTGGCTGGCTGGCCGGGTGTCGGATCGTCGAAACTATCGCGATCGTCGATAATGTCGATCGGATCGCGGTTGGCCAGCAGCTCGGCCTCCACCTCGAGATCATACTCCGCGACCTGCTGGTCGGATCTATTGAAATGCTCGATCAGCAGGTCGTTGTCCGTGGTCGTGTTGATCAAGAGCTTGCAGGCTCTGTTGATCACGGTCCGCTTAGCCATCTGGTCTGTAAACCGGCGATGGATACTGTCGACGGCGTCAGGGTTGGCCTTGCTCGCTTTCCAGCTCTCCTTGATCTGCTCCATGGTCATGATCTCGGTATAGGTCGTCCGGTTGTCCTGGAATTCAATTACACAGTATACTGCTTTTATTTTGCTCTGGTCTATGTTTTCCAGTCGCTGGGTGTGCTTCGTAATCTGCTTCCGGTTGCTTTTGATCTCATACTCGAAGTCGTCTTTTTCATAGACGACCTCTGACCAGGGCTCAAAACAATTCAGGGTCCTTTTAGCTACAGCGGCGGTCCCGAAGTAGGACCGCTGAAACTGGAGCTGATTTCCATAGGCAATGAAATAGCCCTGCTTTTTGGCCGGGTTCAGTCCCTGGATGATCATGCCATACAGGGCGTTGGCGATGCTGTCTTTGGTGCAGCTTCTTAGCACCAGGACTTTGTTCTTGTCGGTCGTTTCTTGCAGGATAAGCCAGGCCGATTTCAGCGCATTTTCGGCGCTGTAGTCGTCTGGCAGGTGAAGCTCGCCGTCGGTGACGAGCTTGTTGATTTTTGCTGCTACTATGTCGACGACGTCTTTTTTCATCAGCGCAAGCTCCTGCGTGCTTGGTGCGCTCGTTGTTGCGACACTCGTTGGTGTCGCTGCCGGTCTTGCTTGGTTTTGTTCGGTCATTTTTTAACCCTCCATTATTTTGTTATTTTTTTTCTTGCGGTGCTGCTGGTTGTTCGACCACAACCTCGAGCTCCTTTATGCCAGGTATGTGGTAGAGCTTGATCATCTGCGCGGGCGTCTCGATCAGCTGGGTGATCGCCTCGGCGTTGTCGATAAAGATCGGCGCCTCGAAGCTGTAATGTCTGCTGAGCGTGCGGATAATATCCAGGCCGACGTTGATTCGGGCTCCATTGTTGAGGTTGGTCCCGTATGGCACGCCCTTAAATAGCGTTTCGCAGGTTGGCTCGATCCCGCCCGCTATAAAGGTGTTATACATTCTGAAGCGGGCATGCTCAAAGTGGCCGTTGATCTTTTCTTCGAGCAGTTCGACCTTTGTCTTGATAAACTCTTCGGTCAGGTAGAGTTCTTGTTCTAGTTTTTCGTATTCTGTCGCCAGCTTGGTCTCCTGTGACTTTAGCTGGCTAATCCGGATCCCTCCTTGGGCATACCGCTCGAGTTTTTGGAGGGCCTCGGTTGATTGTGCCCGTGCTGCTTTCTTCGCGGCGATCTCTTCGTCAACAGCGGCGATGGCTGTGCTGCTGCTGCGTGTTAGCTCGGCGAGCTCGATCTCGGTCTGCGCTTTCTGGGCGGTCAGAACCTTGTGTTGCAGGTCGTCTGCCGGGGCGGTGGTGGTGGCGATCTGCGCGGCGATCGTAGCTTCGATCTCCTGCAACTCGGCATCGCGCAGCGCTTTTTCAGCGATGATTCCGGCCAGCGCCTGGTCCAACTTGGCGATCTTTTCGATCGCCAAGTCTGCTCTTCTTTTGGCTGCCTTGCCTCGCTCTGTGATCGCTCCCAGCTTTTGGGCCTTGTCCTGGTTAAAGTTGGCCAGGGCGGTTTCCCTGGCCGCCGCGATCTGATCGGCAGGTAACTCTTGTCCGCAGGTCGGGCAGGTGGTGTTAGTGTCGTCGATCGCGGGCTCCGTGTCGTTGACCGTGTGCCAGTTCGCCCTCTCCCTTTCGACCTCTTCGCTGGCCTGGTCTCGTTCATTTTTTGCCGTTGCGATCGCTGCTGCTGTGTCCCTTTCTTCCGCTTGTAGTCGTAGGATCTCGCTCTGCAGGGTGTATTTTTGATTTTGGATCTGGTGCCGGTCTCCGGCGCCGGCTTCCCTCAACTCGTTCTTTCTTTCTGCGATCGCGGCGTCGATCTCGGCGATCTGTTTTCTTAGCTCAGCGACGCCACCGCCGCCAAGAAGCGACGTACGTCGCTGCTCCTTGCTCGCGATCAGCTCGTCGAGGACGCGCAGGTTGTTCTCGTGCGCCATTTTGTCGATCG
>DATIKF010000141.1:0-6148 GCA_035477855.1 Dissulfurispiraceae bacterium | reverse complement strand
GGATGGCTATTTTGCCGAAACCGTAGGGCAGGTAAATGAAGAAGTCATCCGCAAATACATCAGGGATCAAAACAGATAGGCTATGGCAGGTTATGTTGAGGCCCTGAAGCCCCGGGCTTTAGCCCGGGGAGTGGTTCACTTTCAGCAGCCCTCAGCGGCTTTTTTCTACTTCGCCGGAGCCTTGAGCTCAGCTGCTGATGCTTTGATTTCCTCATCGGTAAGGTTCTTGTGCAGACCTGCCTTGCTGCCGCCGCGAACGGCTTTCAACATTCCCTCGCCGTCCTTAATGTTTCCTTTGGCTGCAATCTTGTCGACAGCCTTTTCTGCCTTGTGGCATTTTACACATTTGTCATCAATGACGCCGGCTTGAGCACTCAGTCCGAATGCGCATACGGTGAAAAGAGCTACGACCGAAACCAGTACTTTCTTCATATGTGCCTCCCCGTGGTTTTTTGAAATGCTGACGATAAAATAGCAATAGCCGTGCCAGCTCATGTGCAGCAAAAAAAAAGACATGAAATCAACATGTATTTAAGATTGAAGAATAAGGTATTTTCCGTTATCAGGATAAAATTTCTGAAAAAAGGAGATCCTTTCGACAACAGAATATCTGCTATACTGTACCATGCAAAGAAAGAACATATCGGTTTTGGCAACCCTTTTTCTGACGGCAGTTGCTCTGTTCGGTTACCAGGAAGCCGGTTCCCTTCTGGAGCAGCTTGAAAAAATACTGGGCATTGACAGTCTGCGCGCCGGGAGTGCGCGGCCGGAATGGGCTTTTTTCGCTGAATTGAGCGCTATCGCTTGTGCAGGCTTTTTCCTTGCTTTTTTTCTGCCCCTTCTGAACCCACGAGTTGGGCTGCTGATGATAGTCCTGCTGGTTTGTGCCTTGGGAAGCACCGTTTTTTCATCTGAACAAGAGATGAGAGGCCTGAGGTTTGGCTATGCGATTTTGCTCCTGCTTATCGGTTACCTTATTTCACTGCTTTTATCGAAGCGCGAGGATGATGAGCCTCGTACGGCGATTGAGCAGGTAAAAAGCCCGCAGGATGCGGAGAAGGCTGACGTTCACTCGGCTGTACCGCATGGTCAGCCCTTACCGGATGCCCCGGCTTCAGATGTTTTGCCGTCTGCTGCCGACGAAGCGCCGACAGGAACAACAGAATCTGTTGTTCCTGCTTCAGGGGAAGTGAGCCATGCTGTTGAAGAGGTCGAAACAGCAGTGCCGCACGCTGAAATCGCATCCGTTGAGCAGAATATTTCCGGGGGGGCTGCATTGGAGACAGTTGCGGATGCAGATCTGCTTCCTGAAGCTTCGGCAGTGCTGAAATTCGGCTCATTTAAGCTGAATCCCAATCCTGTTCCAGGCCCTTTTGGACCCGTTTATCAGGGGAAAAATGCTGATGGACATGCGGCAAAGATATACACCATCCCCCTTGCTGAGATTCCTCTCCATGAGCAGGATGCACTCAGAAAGCGGATGAAGCAGCAGGCAGATAAGCTCGGCAGATTGTCTCATCGCCAGATCGCACGAGTTGTTGAGTACGGAGAATCTACTGACGTGGCATATATTGCATATGAGGAGGTTGAGGGAACGCCGCTCTCCGCATACTGCAGCAGAGGCTCTCTCATGTCAATGCAGGATGCATTGGCGCTTATTGCAAAGATTGCCGAGGCGCTTGACCTGGCGCATAAAAACAGCATCATTCACCGCGCGATCCGCCCTGAAACTATTATTCTTTCTCATAACGGCGAGGTCGTCATGACGGAATTCGGGCTTGCAGCGATTGTGAATAGCGGTGCAGACCGCTTGCCGATGGACATTATTCCGTACACCGCGCCTGAGGTCGTTTTTGGCAGGCAAGCCGACGGACGTGCTGATCTCTTCTCTCTCGGAGCGGTTTTCTTTGAGCTGCTCACCGGCGAGCGGTTCATTTCAGGGGATATACGTTCAGACCTGTTCTACCTGATTACAACGAAGCCGTATCGTCGTATCAGCGATGTTCGTCCCGATCTGCCGGAATTCTGCGACATAGTGCTGGACCGCATGACGGCGAAATTGCGAGAGCAGCGGTATCAACTGAGCGTAGATCTTGCTGACGACATTGCAATGCTGCTCTATAATTTGTGAGAAGTGCGTGAGCATTCGGCGTTCTTGCGGTATCAGTGACATCGGAAGCGTTCGGAGCAGAAATGAAGATGCATTCTGTGTTGCCGACGACATTGGTTTTTATGTCGTCGCAGATGGCGTCGGCGGCTCTCCCGGAGGCGACGTTGCGAGCCGGATTGCGGTAGATGTCGCTGAAGCGTTTCTGCGTAAAGCCTTTGCCGGCATGCCGCACATGCCCGGACTTTTTCGTGAAGATACCTCTGCGCTCAACCGTCTCATGTGCTCGGCAGTACAAGGGGCGAATACGGCAGTTTATCATCAGAGCATCCGGGTTCCTGCCCTGTCGGGCATGTGCACGACGTTTGCCGCTGCTCTGTTTGTGGGCGATTCTCTTGCTATTGTGCATGTCGGCGACAGCCGAATCTATCGGCTTCGTGACGGTGTTCTTGACCAGCTCACTGAAGATCATACACTTGCTCAGGAACAATTTCGGCGCGGTCTTTTAAGCCGATCGGAATTGCTGAAGTGTGATTATCGGAATATAATTTCCCGGGTTATCGGGATAGAACCGAACGTCGAATCCGTGTTTGCCGAGTATGCGGTTCAGGAGAGCGACCGCTACCTGCTCTGTACGGATGGGCTTTCCAACATGCTGGGTCATGACGTAATCCATGAAATTCTTTCGACAGAGGGGCTGCCGGAATCGGTATGTTTATCACTTGTTTCCGGAGCGCTTCAGTCCGGCGGGTTTGACAATATTACGGTTGTCGCTGTCTACTGCAGATAATAACCAATTGGTTCTGAAGCTTTTTTGTCTATCCTTTCCTGCCCGGCTCGTTGAGTTTTTATGTTCTCTGCAGGTAAACTGATACGCTATGGTTGAAGCAAACGAACATCCGCACCAATCTGCATACAGCATCAAGATATCCGCATTTGAAGGGCCGTTCGATCTTCTTCTTCACCTGCTGAAGCAGAACAGGATAGATATTTATGATATCCCTATTGCCGAGATTACCAGGCAATATCTTGGTTACCTTGAGATCATGAAAGAACTGAATCTCGAAATTGCCTCCGAGTTCCTGGTCATGGCGGCCACGCTTATTTACATCAAGTCGCGTATGCTGTTGCCCCCTCCTGAAGAGCCTGCCGACGGAGAAGAACTGGAAGACCCCAGAGCCGGACTTGTGCAGCGTCTTCTGGAGTATCAGGCATTCAAGGAAATGTCCGGAGAGTTCCGGCAGCGTGAAGACATATGGTCAAATTCCTTTGCCGGACCGCCGATGGCGGATGAGAAGGGTGCGGTCGAACCTGAGCCGTTGCTGTTCGACGTCAATCTGTTCGATCTCATGGGAGCGCTCAGGAAAATTATAGACCGGGTGCCGCCCGAGACGCTGATTATCAGCCGCGAAACGCTTACGGTGCAGGATAAAATTAATCTTATTATTGACCGGCTCGAAGCCGAGCAGACCATCCGTTTCACCGATCTGTTTGCAGAAGACCGCAGCCGCCTTCATGTTATCGTGACGTTTCTCGCGCTGCTCGAAATCCTGCGGCTCGGTCTTCTGCGCGCCTATCAGGAAAAGGATTTCAGCGCTATTTTCATCATGCGCGGAGATCGGGAGGCAGACATGGCAGCCGGCGCTGACGAACAAGAGCCAGCGGTTCGGGACTGATTCACTCTCAGAAAGCCGTTCTATGCCGGCTTCAGCGTTGACAATACGCCAAACTCCCGCTTAAACTATTCAGCCTATGGAAAGACAACTGAGAGCTGTTCTTCAGGATGCCTGCACCTCACTCAATACGGATGTGTTGGTCGATGTGATTGATATCCAGGTGCCGAAAGAAGAGTTCGGCGATCTCTCAACGCCGCTTGCCATGGGCCTTGCCAAGCCGCTCAGAAAATCACCGCGTGCGATTGCCGAGCAGATTGTGAAGGCGGTTTCAGCTTCACCTCTCTTTGAAAGGGTCGAAATTGCCGGCCCCGGCTTTATCAACTTCACCTTCTCTAAGCGCTTTCTCGTTGAGGAGTTGCTGCGCCTGATTGACGAACCTGATGCTGTTCTTCGCGAAGATATCGGCGGCGGGAAGCGCATCCAGATCGAGTTTGTCAGCGCAAACCCTACCGGTCCGCTTCATCTCGGCCACGGGCGTGGAGCTGCTCTCGGAGCCGCATTGTCAAACGTTCTGCAGGAGGCGGGCTACAGCGTCGAGAAAGAGTTCTATATTAACGATGCGGGCCGTCAGGTCAGAATGCTCGGTTTTTCGGTCTATGCAAAGTATCAGGAACTGCTCGGACGGCCGATTCCTTTTCCGGAGGACGGATATCGAGGCGACTATATCACCGGAATTGCTCAGGCGTTGTTGGCCGAGCACGGCGATGCTTATGCCGGGAAAGCCTTTGATGACGTTGCCGGGTTCTTTGTCGAGTTTGCCTATCTTCGCATGCTCGATGCCGTCAAGCAGGATCTGACAGATTTCGGGGTCCTGTTCGACTCCTGGCAGAGCGAGCGCCAACTATACGCCGACAATCTCGTTGTTCAGGGGATTGATGATCTGAAGCAGCGCGGCCATCTCTTTGATCAGGACGGGGCACTCTGGTTCCGGTCGACCGATTTCGGCGATGACAAGGATCGTGTTTTGGTGAAGCAGGATGGCGCATATACCTATTTCACTCCCGACATTGCGTACCATAGGAAGAAATTTGAAAAAGGGTTTGACGAGATTATCGATATATGGGGCGCAGACCATCACGGATACATTCCTCGCATGTCCGCTGCCGTTCAGGCGCTCGGGCATCCGAAAGAAAGCTTCCGGGTGCTGCTTGTGCAGCTTGTTTCCTTGCTGAAGGGCGGGCAGCAGGTTCAGATGTCGAAGCGAGCCGGTGAGTTTATCACGCTCCGTGAGATCATGGATGAAATCGGACCCGATACCACCAAGTTTCTGTTTCTGACGCGGCGCTCGGACACTCCTCTGGAGATCGATATCGAGATAGCCAAGGCACAGTCCAATGAGAATCCGGTTTTCTATGTGCAATATGCCCATGCCCGGATCAACAGCATTTTTGAGAAGGCGCGCGAGGCGGGCGCTTTTACCGGCGAGGCTCCGGCAATTCGGGACAGTATTGATTTCTCCCTCTATAATGAAGATGAATATCAGCTTATCAAGAAGCTGCTTCTCTATCCTATGATGTTTCGCGGCGCTGCATTGGCTCGCGAACCGCATCGCATCACATTTTATCTGCAGGAACTCGCCGGGATGTTCCACCCGTATTACCACAGATTCCGTGTCATTACCGATGATGCTCCAACGACAGCAGCCCGCCTGCTTCTCTGTCAGGCAGTGAAGGTTGTGCTGCGCCGCGGTCTGAAGATGCTCGGCGTGCAGGCTCCCGAGAGGATGTAGCCGTCCTCCCCACGCACATTCGATGACGCCTGGCGCAATGCCTCTGTATACATCACGTCAATGCAAAATCGGGGAGAACTCAATCCTCCCCGATTTCTTTGTTTCGGATGCTTCCTGAACGATAGTTCAGCTCAGTCAGGATTCCCGCTCCCCAGGCTTTCTAACTGGTTGCTGAATAACTCTTCAAAGGAGGAAGCTCAAAATAGCATCAAGCGACTTTATTGCTGCCTAAAGATCAGACCTGTCTATCCCCGGAGGGCGGTTCCGGATAGCATCGGGAAGAGACCTGAATGACCTGCTCTGTTTCGTAAACCACGAAGTCGGGATTGATTCATTGCTTTCTCCTGCTATAATGAGAGGTGGTCCAGCAAAATCGGACAGGGTGTAAAGTGGAGGGGAGCTGCTCTAAACTACAAGGGATAGGGATGAGCAGCGGACATGGGAAAGAGGACGAGACGGAATCACGGGGTGGCATTCAAGGCTAAAGTAGCATTAGCAGGCTGCTGAAAAACTCGCATTTTTACGCACAACTGGCTCAGTGAGCTAACCGACCATGGATTTGAGGGCAACATGTGCGGAGCTGCCGTCTGATTTTGCCTCCCTGATATGCTCATCAGGGTTTGGGATGCTGCAGGT
>DATIKF010000140.1:0-30635 GCA_035477855.1 Dissulfurispiraceae bacterium | reverse complement strand
ACAGAGGGGCGGCCCGTAGTGCTGTACATCTGCTCAAATACTTCGCTCAGATCTTTCAATATGGCTTCGGTATGTTCTTTGACTATACGTAACGGATGATCTTGCGGCACTCTGCTGTCCAGGCTGAAACAATGAAACATGTGCCCCTGTGGTTCGTCGATGCCTCGCACGTATCCTCCTCGATATTTGGCGCTCTTCAACTATACTGCTCTGAGCTTCCTCCTTTGAAGAGTTTTTCAGCAACCTAATAGTATAACAGGTTCACTTTTGACGGAATTGCGCCGTTCTGCTCTCCGGAACAGTGCGCTGCTTATACTTTAGAAGAGTTGCATATTTTCTCTTTTCAAGGGAAAATATTAATTAACCCTATCTGCAGAGGGGGAAAAGGCAGAATTTGATTCCGCATTACCTGCGAGAAAAGTTAGGTTGGAGGATGTGTATAATAACCAAAGAACCTTCCAAGTATGGAGGTTATATGGGGATAACCAGGCGGAAGTTCCTGATGGCATCCGGTCTCGCTCTTGGCGCTGCCGGATTCGGGTTTTCGCTTAACAACGAAGTTTCACTCTCATATGCAGAACAAAAAGGAGGATTAAAAATGACTTACTCAGCAAAAGACTACGCGAAGCTTATCGGCATGCCAGGGTTCAGCGAGACCCTTCTCAAAAACCATTTTACTCTCTATCAGGGCTATGTAACCAATACCAACAAGGTGCTCGACACGCTGAAGGCGATGCTCGCCGACGGGAAGGCGGCGACCCCGGAGTTTGCCGAACTCAAGCGCCGTCTCGGCTGGGAGTTCAACGGCATGCGGCTGCACGAGTTCTATTTTGAAAATCTTGGGGGGAAAGCTGCTCTCGACCAGAACGGCAGGCTCGGGAAAGCCATGGCAGCAAGCTTTGGGAGCTATGATGAGTGGTTGAAGGATTTCAAGGCGACCGGCACCATGCGCGGCATCGGCTGGGCTGTGCTGTATCAGGACGCAGTAAATGGACAGCTGATCAACTTCTGGGTGAATGAGCACGATGTGGCGCATCCAGCCGGGTGCGTTCCTGTTCTCATCATGGATGTTTTTGAGCATGCATTCATGCTCGACTATGGATTGAAGCGTGCTGATTATATCGAGGCATTCTTCAAAAACATTGATTGGGCTGCTGCGGAAGCGCGGCTGAAATAGGTATTTGCTGCGGAAGTTCCGAATCACCGGGGCTTCCGCCTGCCGATACGTCATGAAGGCTATCCCATGCTGAAATGGAGCGAAAAGCTCTCGGTCGGAGTCCCGGAAATAGACAACCAGCACCGGCAGATTGCATTCCTGGCAAATCTTCTGCTTGAAAAGCTGCCCGGCGGTTCGGACGTGCTGGTGTGTGATACGTTTGATTTCTTTGAGACTTTCATATCGGATCATTTCCGTACAGAGGAGCGTTATATGATCAGCACTCCGGCTCATGTCTATCGAGGAACTGAGGCTCATAAACTCGCTCATCAGTCTTTTCTTTCCGCATATCGTGCGTTTCGTGCTGATCTCGACAAAGGAGCTGCAGATGCCTGCTTTGTCCGTGAATTCAGCCGGTGGATATCGGAATGGTATCAGGAGCATATTCAAAACCATGACAAGGAACTCGGAGTGTTCCTGAGGTCGCTCTCAAAGAAGCCCCGCAAGAAGTAGTGCTGTGAGCTTGCGCCTGGCTATACTATCGCCATGAAAGAGCACCTCGCATTTGTCACCATCATGCTCTGGCCGATCATTCCGCTCATGTGGATACCGATGCATATTTTTACCGCTTTTTTCAGGCGACTGGGGAAGTGGTCGTATTTTTTTGTCGTTCTGGCGTGGCTGGTCTGTGCGGCTCTCATATTCTCGCTACGGGATATGCTGCTCTCTACGATTGTGAACCTCCCCCGCGGACTTGCGACAATCGGGATGGTTCTCCTTCTCGGGGGGACATTGCTCCAGATATGGACGGCTAAACTGCTCTCGTTTACCGGCATTACCGGCGGTCACGAACTGGACAACAGGCAGGATGTATTTCAAAGTCAGGGCGCATATAGCAGCGTGCGTCATCCTGCATATCTTGCTCACACGTTTATGTTGCTCGGTATCTTTTTCATAACGAGAAGCGCTGCCGTGGGGGGCGTTGCGGTGGTCGATTTTATCATCGTGCATTTCGTCATTATTCCTCTGGAAGAGCGGGAACTGATCGCGCGCTTCGGGCCGGCCTACGAAGAGTATCGCCGGAAAGTCCCGCGATTTTTTCCGCATATCCGGCTATAATTCTTTTCATGCTTCGGGCACTGCTTATCATTGCCGTTTTTCTCTCTGCGGTTGTCGGCGGATACTACTGGATGAAATCTCTGTCCGGACCTGATCCGCATCGGGTTGCCGGCCCGGAAACGCAGCCCCTGACAGCACAACCGGCCGGACAGCCGCTGTCTTCTCAGAAGGTGGCTGAGCAGCTCGTAAAGAATGAAGACCCCGGCAAAGTGTTTGCGGAACTTACGGAGCAGAAAGATGCTCATGCTGAATATCGAGAGATGCACAACCGAGCCCGCACCTTGTTTGAGAAGGGACAGTTTCCTGAGGCTCTTGTTCTTCTGAAACAGATAGAGCCGCGCGACAAAAGTACTCTTGCGGCTATAGGCTATATTCATTACCACATGCGCAACATGAACGATGCTGTCGAGGCTTTTGAAGAGGCTCTGAACCATAAACCGGCAAGCGAATTCAATGTCAGGAAAAAACTGGTTGAACTCTACCTGCATAAAGGCAATCGATCAAAGGCTCGGGAACACTTGGATCGTGCTCTTGCACTCAATGCACAGAATGAGGAATTGAAGGCGATCTCCGCATGGATGAAGCGGGAAGATGCGGCTCATGCAAAATATGTTGACGAGAAGAGTGAACGCTTCAGAGTTGTGTTCGACGGACATGAAGTCGGCAGTTCGAGCCGTATGGTGCTGCGCATTCTGGACGATGCATATCGGCAGATTGGCCGGGAACTGAACTATTTCCCTGACACTACCATTACGGTCATACTATACAGCAAGCGGGATTTCCGGGATGTAACGCGCCTGCCGGAATGGGTAGGCGGAGCTTACGGCATCTTTGACGGCGTTATCCGCATCCCGGTGCGCGGTGCGGAAGGGCAGGAAAAAGAGCTGCGCCGGGTTCTCTTCCATGAATACACCCATGCGCTTGTTCATTCGCTTGCAGCATCCCCGCCTCTGTGGCTGAACGAAGGACTGGCCGAATATTTTTCGGGCGGATGGTCTCAACGGATCGGCCAGCACATTCCTCTGACCGCGCTGCATGACAAAGGATCTTTCGCACAACTTGGAGATATCCGGCTGGTAAGCCTCGCATACTGGGAGAGTTATTCTGCCGTGGCATATCTGATTGACCGCTATGGTATCGACCGTGTACTGCAGCTGATCAAAAAACTCGGACAGACGGGCAACCCGGACCAGGCATTTCGTGATGCTCTCAGCATCTCTTACCGCGATTTGGTTGAAACATGGGAGCCGGAGTGGAAAAAGAAGCGGCAGTAATCGTCTTCAACAGGTTCATCAGACCGTGAGGCTCCGCTGTCTGTTTGAGGAGGCTCTGACATCCGACCCTACTTCGATTTCAACCTTGCGAAAACAGCCAGAAAAAACACGCCTTTCTTTTTCTGCTCTTGGGAGATATTCTTTTTCTCTGCCGGATTCGCGAGCGGGCGCCTCACTTTTGCCGCTTCTCCCGGTGTCGGCAAAATGATGCTCTGCGGGCCCTTTGTGGAGAGAATGACGCCGTCCGGCTTTCGCTCCTGAGGCAGCAACAATGCCGGCGCCAGCAGAAAACTGCATATAATCAGCACGAACAGAGTTTTCACCGGTCACCTTCTTTCGTTCGTGGACTGAGTTCAGTCCACGACGCACTGCTGTGAAATTCATTCTTCTGCATACAAATTTGCAAGGAACGTGCCTCCGAAGCGTCGCTTCATGATGAAAAAGATGTATATAATATGAGTATGAAACGTTATGTTCTCGCCATCACCGGAGCAAGCGGCTCAGTGCTCGGCATACGCCTGCTTGAAGAACTTCTCAGGCATGCGGAAGTGCATCTCCTTGTTTCACTGAACACTTTTCCGATTATCAGGGGTGAGACCGGAATCGACTGGGCTGATAATACGGAGCAGGCTGTCCGAAAACAGTACGGAACGGATCGACTGTATTTTTTTGACGACGGCCAGATGTATGCGCCGGTTGCCAGCGGTTCGTTCAAGACCGACGGAATGTTCATTGTGCCCTGTTCCATGAAAACCTTGTCGGGGATAGCGTGCGGCTATGCAAACAACCTCATTGAGCGAGCTGCTGACGTGACGATGAAAGAAGGGCGTCCCCTTTTGCTCGCCCCGCGGGAAATGCCTTTCAGCGCAATCCACCTTGAAAACATGCTCAAGCTTGCACGCATCGGCGTAAAGATTGCACCGCCTGTCCCTGCCTTTTATCAGGAACCGCAGTCTCTTGACCAGATGGTGGACTTTCTTGTCGGGAAGATCCTTGATGCCATGGGGATTGATCACGACTTGTTCAGACGCTGGGGAGCATAAGCAATGCGGGAAAGCTGTCCCGGCAGCCGGGAAATTCGCACTCCGTATCCTGAAGATATTGCCTGTCCTTTCTGTCATGAGAAAAATGAGATATGGAGCGATGAACCCGATATGGCGTGCAAGGACTGCGGGCAGGTCATAACGCGCGACATGTTGCCGTCCTGCATTGAATGGTGCCCGTCAGCGCGTGAGTGTGTAGGGCAGCAGAAATATATGCGCATCTTGAAGAAACGCGCCTCTCAGCATACAGAATCGTCAAACTCCGCTGCTGATTGTTTCCCCTTCTGACATGAGTTTCACTGCTTCCAGCCTAAATTCCCTCGTGTGCGGCCCTCGCGGTATCCTCTCCATTGCACCTTTGCCTCGCATTCTACCCAATACTTCGGTGTCCACTTTTATGGCGCATCCATGTTCTTTCATGGGAGTACACAAGAAGCAGGGGTTGAAGTATTCTATGGAGAGGGACGAGAAAGCTCTGTTTACAAGAATCTTATGAAACAAGCTGCCGTGGTTTGTGAAGCAGGCGGTATTTCCGGGCCACGCATTGGAGACTTGAGCCCGTTAAGAAGGCCGCAAAGACAGTCAAGTCACACATAGACAACATTGTGGCCTGCGCGCGTCATCGCATCACCAACGCTCCGGGCGAGGCGAACAACGACAAGATCGAGAAGATCAAGAGAATGGCCTGTGGGTTCCACAATCCTTCCCATTATCGGACTGCCATCTGCTTTCACTGCGGCGACCTCGATCTGCTGCCCAAGCCACCGACAAATTCAACGTCATCTTTCAGGACGGCCTGACACACTATATTGGGGCTACCCATGAATAAGTCGGATGCGGCTGATAACTATGAGCAGCATTGACTTGTGCTATAATGAAACCCATGGATATTCATCACTTGCGCGTCTTTGTTGCTGTATTTAAAAACCGTAGCTTTTCCCGGGCTTCTGAGCAACTGAATCTTACACAACCGACTGTCAGTGATCATATCCGGTCGCTTGAACAGGATTTGCGCTGCAGGTTGTTCGACCGCCTTGGCAGGAGCATTATTCCGACGACAGAGTCGGAAGTACTCTATATGCATGCTGTGGATATTATCGAGCGTGCTGAAGCTATCAGGGACGTATTGAGCCAGTTCCGCGCTGAGCCGACCGGCGAGTTGATAATCGGCGCCAGCACCATTCCCGGAACCTATCTTCTGCCTGTTACCATGGCCGAATTCAGAAAGCAATATCCGTCCATTTCATTTCAAATTGTAATTGGTGATTCGCGTTCTGTTGTTGACCGCATGTTAAGTCATGAGCTTCTTGTCGGAGTTGTCGGAACGAAGCTGAACTACAACCAGTTGCAGTATGAGCCTTTTTATGATGATGAATTGATTGTTGTTGCATCACGCGATTTTGCGCTGAAGCAGACGATCTCTCTTCAGGAGCTATTAAAGTGTCCACTGGTAATGCGTGAGGAAGGCTCAGGCACCCTCAAAGAGATTGAGCGCATTCTTGGTGCAAAGGGCTATTCGCTTTCGAATCTGATAATCAGCGGTATCTTTGGAACGACAGATGCAATCAAACAGGCGGTGAAGGCAGGCTTGGGCATTTCGGTTCTTTCTCGTGTGGCGGTTCGTGAGGAACTGGCTTCCGGAATCCTGAAGGAAATCAAAATCAGCGGCTTGAAAATGCGGCGGCAGTTCTTTCTGGTCACTCACCGGAAACGCACTCTCCCTGCAGCATATTCGCTGTTTTATAAATACTTGCTGCCGGCAGTGCCGAAATAAGAAAAAGGCGGAGAGTGCCCGACCTTTTCATGAACAATATGGCTACTGAAGAATTTTTTCAGCGCTCTCCCTTGAAAAGCCGACAGCCCGTTTGCCTTTCGGCCCGATAAAGATCGGCGTACCGTCGACTCCGAGTTTTCGAGCGAGATCAATCGAAGCCGCGATCTTGTCTTCCCCTGCCTTGCAAGACTGACCCGGATATTCGGCACGAACATACTGATCAAACGTCATGGAGCCACATATCCCCCTGATGGACTTTTCTTTTGCCGCTGGGTGCATCGGCAAGGGGAAAAGAACAACCCGGACTTCCACTTTTTTTTCAAATGCCCACTGCTGAATCTCGGCCTTTACTTTTTCGCAATAAGGGCAATCAGGATCGGTGAACAGGTAAATATGCTTTTTAGCTCCTGATGGCTTATAGGTAAAGGCAACAGCGTTGTTCAGCGCTTTTTCGTTCCGGCGAAATGCTTTTTCATTGACGGAATGCACGGCCTTCTCTGCTACAATTTTTTTGTTCTGATAGAGATTGCCGATCAGAACTCCCGACTTGTCGGAAGTCGTATATGTTGTAACCTGCTCTCCACGGATGCGCACGACAGCTTGGCAAAGCCCCATATCCTTCAGCGTCTGCTTGTCTTCAATCTCGTCAACAGCAAACGGGAGCTTTGTGTTCAGAAACTCCTTTGTTACGCCATCACACAGGCCACTGCTCTCGGCTGATACTGTTGATACAGCGCTCAGTAGTGCTATGCCTGCAATGAGAATTCTCAGAATCATGGTTCTCTTTCCTCCCCTTCGATATGTTTTTTACTATACTGTTTTTCCCCGGAGAACGTCCAGAATATCGATATGCAGCCTGCGGAGAAATCAGGAAATCGTTTCAGCCCCTTGACACTCCGCGAAATTCATCTTGATTTTTGTCCTGTCCGAATTTATAATTTGGACATCGTGAACGGAGAGCATCATTTATGAGAAAAATTGCTGACAAGCTCAAATTTTCTGATGGGGACCTCGTTGTCAAAGAGGGAAGCTTCGGAGATTCGCTCTATCTGATTCTCTCAGGAACGGTAGAAATCTCAAAGATAGTTAAGGGCAAAAAAGCTGTTATTGCTGTTCTGGAGAAAGGGGCAATCATCGGCGAATTGAGTTTTATTGATAAAAAGCCTCGTCCCGCTTCCGGGAGAGCAGTCGGAGATGTTGAAATCGGCGTTATTGACAAGGAATTTATTGATTCTGAAATCAATAAAATGTCGTATGAGTTCAGCCTGTTGCTGAATGCTCTTGCAGAGCGGTTGCGCACGACAACAGAGGAGTATGCTGCTCTGAAAGCAGAGCATGAGCGCCTCAAGGAAAAACTCGGGATAGCCGGCAGAGCTGTAAAGCTGTAAAGGTCAGCTTTTCCCGGCGAGACTGTACATTTGATTCATCGTGCGGAAGAACCGCTCGTTTTCCGTGTATGCCTTGCCTGCAATTGACAAAAAGCTCTGCATGTCCCGCGTGTTGATGACGACATTTACTCCCAAGCCATACGCCGTCATGTTGTCCAGCGTATTCAGCGAAGGCCCGTAGAGAATCACCAGAATTTTTCTTCGCACACCGCTCGGTAACTCCAGAAAAAAGCCGACCGCATCGTTTTCCCCTTTTGGATTCACCGAAAAGTTTTCACTGACAACAACTATGTCGTACTGATTATATTTTACATTCTCGGCAAGTTCGTCGATTGAAGTTGCCAGATCAGGCCGGAACCCGAGTGAGGTCATAGCCGCCGTCAGAAATTTCTGAGCAGCAGCATCAGTATCGCATACCAGCGCTCTCTTGGCAGTCTCATCATATGGAACGAAATCAGTCGTGTTCTGGCTTGGTGACATAGTCATGGCATCCCTCTTCACAGCTTTTGCTGCCGAATCGTTTTTACGCGGCGTGCATATTCAGCGTCGAGTTTCAGTCCGTCGATATCCGATGTTTTCTGCCCTCTGGCTGCCTTTATCGTGTCGATTCCGCGCCCGATAACAGCTTTGCGGGTAGCAAAGGCGAGGGCGGTTTCTTCAGTAATGAATCCCGATTCATAACACTTGATGATCGCCTTGTCGAACGTCTGCATGCCGAACGCTTCACCGGCCTCGATGATGTCATAGAAGGTTTTCCCCTCCGACTCTCCCATCGCCACGCATTCCTTAACGCGCAGGCTTGTCTTCATAATCTCGACAGCCGCAATACGTCCGCCACCAACTTTCGGCAACAGTCGCTGGCTGACCGACCAGCGAAGCGTATCAGCAAGGCGAATGCGTATCTGGCGCTCCTCCTCTTTTTCGAAGAAGCCGATGATTCTGTTGATGGTCTGTCCGGCATCGATTGTGTGAATTGAGGAGAGGACAAGATGGCCGGTTTCTGCTGCTGTCATTGCGATTTCGACGGTTTCGCGGTCGCGCATTTCACCGACCAGAATGATTTTGGGCGCCTGACGCAGGGCAGCACGCAGTCCGCCGGAATAGGTATCGAAATCGGATCCGAGTTCCCGCTGGTTGAATGTCGCCATTTTGTGCGAATGCACAAATTCGACCGGGTCTTCCAGTGTGACGACATGCACCGGGCGCGTTTCGTTTACGATATCCAGAATGGCCGCAAGCGTCGAGGATTTGCCGCTGCCGGTGGCGCCGGTGATAAGAACCAAACCGTTTTTATCCCGGGCAATTTCAGCCAGAACAGGGGGGATCCTGAGTTCTACAAGAGATGGAACCCGAGTTGAAAGCTTGCGGAGCACAATGGACAGTGAGCCGCGCTGATGGAAAACGTTTACGCGGAAACGGGCGCGTCCCGGCAGCGTGTACGAAAGATCGCAGTATCCATGCGATATAAGATTTTCTGTCAGGCGGCGGTCCGCATTAATTAAATTGAGCGCAAGCACCTCAGTCTGAAAGGGCTTGAGCGGCCTGCTCAGAAGCGGGTTGTCAAATACGACCGCTTTGAGGTCTCCGGCCGATTCGACCTGAGGGGGCTTGCCGACTGTAAAATTCAGGTCGGATACATTGTCATGGCTTTCGAGCATTTCCGCCAGAATCAGATCCAGTTCGCGTTTTCTCATGGTGCTCTCCCCCCCTTGGCTTAAAAGTCCGGCGGAACTTCGCGCAGGAACGGTTTGAACTTATCCTTGTCAGTCGCCTTATCATAAGCATCTTCCGGCGAAATCCATTTCTTCATCAAGAGATCCAGAATTGCATCGTCCAGAGTCTGCATGCCTATTTTCCGGCCGGTCTGCATCGAAGAAGCCAGCTGATGCGTTTTGTTCTCGCGAATAAGGTTCGCCACAGCATAGGTGCAGACGAGCACTTCAATGCATGCGCATCTGCCCTTTTTGTCTGCCCGTTTGAACAGATTTTGTGCGATAACGCCTTTCAGGCTTTCCGAAAGGGTTGTCCGTATCTGTGCCTGCTGGTGCGCCGGGAATACATCGATAACACGGTCAACCGTTTTTGTTGCACTGGTGGTGTGCAGGGTGGCAAAGACGAGATGACCGGTCGATGCGGCTTCCAGGGCGAGCTGGATAGTTTCAACATCGCGCATTTCACCGACGAGGATAATGTCCGGGTCTTCTCTGAGTGCGCCGCGCAACGCTGCGGAAAATGAGCGGGTGTGAGTGCCGACTTCGCGGTGATTGATGATACATCCCCTGCTGGCATGCACGAATTCGATGGGGTCTTCGATGGTGATGATGTGGTCTTTTCGGTTTTTGTTCGAGTGGTCGATGATGGCTGCAAGAGTCGTTGATTTTCCGCTGCCGGTGGGACCGGTAACGAGAACCAGACCTTTGTGGAGCATGGCAAACTTCTTGCAAATCGAGGGAAGTCCGAGCTGATCAATGGTCATGATTTCACTCGGAATCAGGCGAAAGACAGAGCCAACGCCGTATTTTTGCATGAAAAAATTGCAGCGGAATCGGGCAGTTCCGGGCACTTCATACCCGAAATCCATGTCTCCGGTTTCTTCAAATGTTTTGATTTTGTCTTCGGGAGCTATTTCATAAAGCATAGCGCGCAGTTCATCGCTGTCGAGTGTCTTGTATTGAATGCGTTCCATCTCACCGCGAATTCTGAGTACAGGCTGCTGCCCCGAGACCATGTGAAGGTCGGAGGCGTTCTGCTCAAGCATCAGTTTGAAAAATGCATCGATTTTTGCCATAGGTGGCTCTCTCCTGCCTATGAAACTTATTTAGCCGCACTTGAATTATGGTTTAAGTTATAACAGATTTGCGGGAAAACATCAACTGCGACAGAACCCGATTATTCAAATCGTAATGTCAGATAGCAAAATTTCTTGCATTAAGCATGCGGCAGTTTTTAAAATATAAAAATGTTTGGACTACTGAGCAAAATTTTCGGCACTAAAAATGAGCGTGAGCTCAAACGGTACATAACTGTAGTGGACCGTGTGAACGAACTCGAACCACAGATTTCCGGTCTTTCCGATGACGCACTCCGGGCAAAAGCGGCTGATTTTCGGTCCAGACTCCAGAGTGATGCGGAACCGGACGACATGCGGGACGAGGTGTTTGCGGTTGTTCGTGAAATTGCGAAGCGACAACTGAATATGCGTCATTTTGATGTGCAGATCATCGGTGGAACTGTCCTGCATGAGGGCAGGATCGCTGAAATGAAAACCGGTGAAGGCAAGACGCTTGTCGCAACATTGCCGGTATGCCTGAATGCCTTGACCGGCAGGGGCGTGCATGTTGTCACCGTCAATGATTATCTTGCAAAGCGTGATGCGCGCTGGATGGCTCCCATTTATGATTTTCTTGGACTTTCCATCGGCGTTATTCAGCATGACGCATCTTTCCTCTACGATCCGGCATATCTGGCATCAGACAAGCGTCTGGATTCTCTCCGTCCATGTACCCGTCAGGAAGCCTATCGTGCTGATATTACGTATGGAACCAACAATGAGTTCGGTTTTGATTATTTGCGCGATAACATGAAGTATGCCCTTGCCGACTTTTCACAGCGTGAACTGAACTTTGCAATCGTCGATGAAGTTGACAGCATTCTTATCGACGAAGCGCGCACCCCGCTTATTATTTCAGGCCCATCTGAAGATTCGACTGATAAATATTACAAAATCAACCGTATCGTCCCGAAGCTGAAACCTGAGGAAGATTTCAAGATTGATGAAAAGCTGAAGTCCGTCGTGATGACCGAAGCAGGAAGCGCCAAGGCTGAGCGTCTTATCGGGGTCGCTAATCTTTACGACCCGGCGAATATCGAACTTGTGCATCATGTTCTCCAGGCATTGCGCGCCCACCACCTTTTCAAGCATGATGTTGACTATGTTGTGAAGGATGACGAAATTATTATCGTCGACGAATTTACCGGCAGACTTATGCCGGGCAGACGCTGGTCCGACGGCCTCCATCAGGCGATTGAAGCAAAAGAGGGCGTCAAGATAGAGAATGAAAACCAGACACTTGCGACAATCACCTTCCAGAATCTTTTCCGCATGTATAACAAACTGGCCGGCATGACCGGAACTGCGGACACGGAAGCAGCCGAGTTTGCGGAAATCTACAATCTCGAAGTTGTCGTCATTCCTACAAACCGCCCCATGGTCCGAGCCGACCAAGCTGACATGGTCTACAAAGCGGAGCTTGGAAAGTTTAACGCAGTTATCCTTGAAATAGCCGAGTGTCATGCCAAAGGACAGCCTGTTCTTGTGGGCACAACGTCTATCGAGAAGTCTGAGCAGTTGGGTGCATTGCTGAAGAAAAAAGGCGTCAGGCATTCGGTGCTTAACGCCAAGTACCACGAAAAAGAAGCCGAGATTATTGCCCAGGCAGGCCGATTCGGTGCGGTTACCATTGCAACCAATATGGCGGGACGCGGCACTGATATTGTCCTTGGCGGAAACCCTGCCGGGCTTGCGCGTGAATTGCTGCACGACCCGAATGCTTACACTCCAGAAGAATATGCCGACGCTTTTGACAAGGCCAAGGCCATTTGCCAGCTTGAACGAGAAAAGGTGCTGCAGGCAGGCGGACTGCATATTCTTGGCACTGAACGTCATGAGGCGCGACGCATTGATAACCAGCTGAGAGGCCGTTCCGGACGCCAGGGAGATCCCGGCTCATCCCGCTTCTATCTTTCTCTTGAAGATGACCTTCTGAGAATTTTTGGTTCCGACCGCATCAACAGCCTCATGGAGATGCTCAAGATGGAGGAAGATGTTCCGATTGAAAACAAGATGGTAACGAAAGCCATTGAAGGTGCACAGAAAAAGGTCGAAGCGCATAACTTCGACATCAGAAAGCACCTGCTCAAGTATGACGATGTCATGAACAAACAGCGCAAGGAGATTTACGCATACCGTCGCGAAGTGCTCGAGAGCGAGTCCTCGAAGGAACGTATTCTGGAATTGTCGGATGCGATATCTTTGGGCATGATTGCACATTATTGTCCGGAAGATGTCATCCCTGAGGAATGGGACATGGCAACGTTGAAAGATACGCTCTTTGGCGTGTTCGGCATTAAAATAGCTGATGCAGAACATCTGAATCCGGATGAGCTGCAGGCAGCCATAGTCAACGGGGTCCGGATGATTTATGAAGAAAAAGAGCGTGAAGCGGGCAATGAGCTGATGCGATACATTGAACGCATGATCTTTCTGCAGGTAATCGATGCACAGTGGAAAGACCATCTGCTGGCCATCGACCACATGAAGCAGGGCATCGGGCTTCGCGGGTATGCGCAGCGCGATCCGCTCGTCGAGTATAAAAAAGAAGCTTTCTCGCTGTTCGAGGAGATGTCTGATCGCATCTCATCCGAAGTTATTTCCCGACTGCTGAAAGTTCAGATTCGCCATGAAACTGAGGAAGAACTTCCACGGAAGCAGGAGCAGCGTATTTCGTACAACCGCAGCGCTGATGGGCCGCAACAACTGCAGGAACGGGGCGGCAAGGTCGGCCGCAACGATCCATGTACGTGCGGCAGCGGGAAGAAATACAAGAAGTGCTGTGGCAAGTGAAGATCAATCCCCAACCTTCAAAGCAGTAGTGTTTTCTGTTCACCGCAAGTAGTGAACAGATCAGGGCGGGCAAAAGGAGCTATGCTTTCTGCCCATTTTTTTTAGTTCAATGAGCACCGGCCGGTCACGCTCGGCATTGACGATGCAGAGAAAGCCGAAGGGTTCATCATTGGGATTGTTGAACTGATGGACACTGCCCGGCGCAATATACACCGTGTCCAAGTGTCGCAAGGAATGTTTCTTTCTGCCGATTCTGACCATTCCTCTTCCCCGGATGCATACGATAACATGTTCATGGGCATGTTGTTCATGGCTGCTGTATCCGCCCGGAGCAATCTCAAAATAGCGCAGATGGAAAAGCGGCGTTTCGCCTTTGCTTCCGATAATCACCTGACGTTCAATTGCAGCCCAGTCGCCTGGTTCAGGCTTGTAGGATTCTGGATTTACCCCCTGCCACGTATATTTATCAAAGCGATAGATACGGTTTCTGTTGTCCTTTTTTTTGCACTGTTCAGGGCTATGCCAGTCGCAGGAATCGGCATTTTTGATGCACGCAGCGCCCGAAATTTTTTTCATGGTATTTACTTTACGCAGTTTACAGCCGGACGGTCAAATCCTTTTCCGGCAAGCTCCTTTTATTGCATGCATGTGACGGTACCCGTATAATACTAAGGAAACAGAAGTGTCTTGCGTTCTTATTCGGCGCGGGGGAGAAAGGAAGTGTCATGGCTCGGACAACCAACACCGCAGCGGAACTGACGAAAGTCGGTACAAACGCTCTTGAGTTGATTGTATTCAAGATGTTTAATGTTGCGGCTGATGGAGCCGAGGAGACTCTTCACTATGGAGTGAATGTCGCTAAAGTGCGCGAGATCATGCCGATGCCGGTACTCACCAAAGTTCCTGATATGCCTGATTATGCGGAGGCGCTCACCGAGGTTCGCGGCGAGGTTATCCCTATCATCGACTTGGCCCGGTGGATGAAAATCCACCCGGCACAGCATCATACGGTTCGCCCTAAAGTTATCGTTCTGAGCATGATGAACACCATTGTCGGCATGATTGTGCATGATGTCGAACGCATTCGCCGTATCAGCTGGGATCAGGTGAAGCAGCCGCCGTCAATGCTCCAGACAAAGTACGGCGGCAAAATCACCGGCGTTACGAAAATAGATGCTGAGGGAGAATCCCTTCTGTTAATCCTCGATCTTGAGAGCATGATGGCTGAAATCGGTGCTGTGTCCGTGGAAGCAGTTTTTGACGCTGAACTTGGAGATACATTTCTGAAGAATTTGCGGGGCACGGTCATGGTGGCTGACGATTCTGCGGTGGCACGCAAGATAATTAAAGACAATCTGGAGAACCGCGGGCTGAAAGTGATTGCCTGCTCCGACGGAAAGGAGGCGCTGGCAGCTCTGCATCAGGCTCAGGCCCGGCTTGGCGAAAAGCCGATTACCGACTATGTCCAATTGCTGATCACAGATGTAGAGATGCCCGAGATGGACGGCATTTCGCTGGCGAGTACGCTTAAGTCCGACAACAAGTTTAAAAGCTTGCCGATTATCGTCAATACATCCCTCAGCGGTGACGAGAGCAAGGAAAAGGCGAAGAGTATCGGAGCTGACGGGTATCTGGTTAAATTTGATATTGCTCATCTTATTCAGGAGGTAGCAAAGTTCCTGCCACATTAGGGATGTTCAGGGGAAGGCAATCAGGCTTTTGAGGGAATCTCCCGCGCCGCCGGCCAGCTGGTATGCGTCTGCAGTCTGCTCGATAGAAAATCGATGGGTAACCAGCTTCTCTGCTGAAATAATGCCCTTCTGAATCAGCCCAAGAGCGTTTCGTGTATCCTCCGGACCGCATGAATAGCTCGTCACAATACTGATGTCGCGGAAGTAGAGCTTGTTCGGGTCAACAGTAAGCGACTCCCCCGGCTTGGCCGGCGTGAAAAGGACGACGGTTCCACCCGCAGCAACGGAATCCATGCCTTGCAGCATGACCTCGGCACTATTCGGTCCCACAATGACAATGTCGGCCATTCTTCCGCCTGTCAGCGCCGATATGCGCCTGTTCATGTCAACCTCAAGCACATTAATTACCTCATCAGCGCCGAACTCAATGGCCTTCAGGAGACGATAGTCGACCATATCAACCCCGAGAATACAGCCGGCGCCAAACTCGCGAGCCAGCAATACATGCATCTGACCCATAACTCCCAATCCGAGAATAAGCACCGTGTCACCCTTCCTGATGCCGGACCGTTTCAATGATTTCACCACGCATGCAGCCGGTTCGACAAGGCTGCCGTCATCATAACTCACTGAATCGGGCAGTTTCAGCGTGTCATGACGAAGGTTGACTTCAGGAATCAACACGTATTCCGAAATTCCGCCGGGAATGATTTTTGAAATGCGCCATGTTTCACACTGCACATGGTCGCCGCGCTGACAGCATCGGCACACAGTGCATGGCGCGTGATGGTGTACGAAGACACGATCTCCAGGCGCAAAGCTCCGCACTTCACTGCCGACAGCAACCAGTTCCCCCGCCGGCTCATGGCCGATTACAAGCGGAGCCTTTTTCTCAATGTACCACGGCATTACATCCCCAGAACAGATCCCGCAGGCCCGCGTCCTCATCAGAGCGTCATGGGGGCCGATGTGTGGCATTGGGGCGTCTTCAATACGGATGTCGGTGATGCTGTAAAGTTTAGCGACTTTCATGCGGGAAACTACTGCGGTTTCAGGATGAGAGCGCCGAGTGGCGGCAAGGTCAGACTGAGCGACCAGGGACGGTTATGAGACGCGACATGTTCTGCGTATCTACCGCCGTCGTTGCCGACATTGCTGCCCCAGAACAGCTCTGAATCAGAATTCAGAATCTCTCGGTAGAAGCCGCCGCGCGGAACGCCGATGCGATAATTGCGGCGGGGAACCGGCGTGCAGTTGAATACGCAGAGAACAAAGTCATCCTGATTTTTTGCACGGCGGATACAGGCAAAGATGCTTGCGTTGTAATCGCTGAAATCCACCCACTCAAAGCCGCGCCAGTCGAAATCGACTTCGTGCAGAGAAGGCTCAGAGCGATATGTGCGGTGAATATCCTGCACAAAGCGGGTGAGTTTGGTGTGAGGCTCACGAATGGTGAGATGCCAGTCAAGGCTCTGGTCAAAATTCCATTCCTGCCGCTGGCCGAACTCAAACCCGGAAAAGAGCAGTTTTTTTCCGGGATGACAAAACATATAGGCTAAAAGCAGACGCTGGTTTGCAAACTTCTGCCAGAGATCCCCCGGCATTTTGTCCAGCAATGATCGCTTTCCATGGACTACCTCGTCATGGGAAAACGGCAGAACAAAATTTTCAGTGAAAGCATAGAGCATGCCGAACGTGAGCTTGTTTGTGTGATACTGTCGGAAAATCGGGTCATTCGAGAAGTAGTCGAGCGTATCGTGCATCCAGCCCATATTCCACTTCATGCTGAACCCAAGCCCGTTCAGATAGGTAGGGCGTGACACTGCCGGCCAAGAGGTAGATTCCTCGGCAATGGTCAGCACCCCAGGGTGATACTTATGGACCACTTCATTGAAGCGTTTGAGAAAATCGATCGCCTCAAGGTTTTCGTTTCCGCCATAACAGTTCGGCACCCATTCGCCCGGTTTCCTGGAGTAATCGAGGTAGAGCATTGACGCAACAGCGTCAACGCGCAGACCGTCGATATGAAATTTGTCGAGCCAGTAGAGCGCATTGCCGATAAGATAATTCCGCACCTCATTCCGTCCGTAATTGAAGATCAGGGTTCCCCAGTCTCTTTGCTCGCCTTTTCGCGGATCCGCGTGCTCATAGAGCGCCGTTCCATCGAACAGCCTCAGCCCATGGGCATCTTTGGGAAAATGGGCCGGGACCCAGTCGATGAGAACTCCGAGACCGTTCAAGTGGCACTGGTCGACAAAATACATAAACTCTTCGGGTCGGCCAAAGCGGCTGGTCGCGGCATAATATCCAATGGTCTGGTAGCCCCATGATGCGTCAAGCGGATGTTCACTGATTGGCAATAATTCGATATGCGTGCAGCCGAGTCCCTTGACGTGCGGGATGAGCCGGTCGGCGAGTTCATGATAGGTGAGGAAGCGGTTCTCCTCTTCCGGTATCCGCATCCATGAGCCGAGATGGACTTCGTAGATGCTAATCGGTTGCTCAAGCCAGTTTGTCTTTTTTCTGCGGTCCATCCACTCAGCATCCTGCCACGCGTGCTTGTTATTCAGTGAATAGACGATATTGGCGCTCTTCGGCCGCTTCTCGCAGAAAAAGGCGAAGGGATCTGATTTTTGCTGACGGGAGCGGTTGACGCGGGAATAGACTTCGAACTTGTAGAGAGCTCCCTCCTGCAATCCCGGAATGAAAAGTTCCCAGATGCCGGATGCTCCCGGCATGCGCATCGGGTGGCGGCGGGCATCCCAGCCGTTAAATTCGCCGACGACGCTTACTGATTTGGCATTTGGAGCCCAGACAGCAAAGTGCACGCCGCGTAAGCTGTTCACCGTTCTGACATGCGACCCCATCTTCTCATAGTTCTTGTAGTGAGTGCCTTCTGTCAGCAGATGAAGATCGAAGTCGGTGAGTACCGGTGGCATTGCATACGGATCATGAAACTCACGCTTTTCGCCCCAGTGCGTAATTAATTTGATTGTGTAAGGAATCAGTTCCGCACATTCCGGAAAAACAGCCTCGAAAAAGCCGTCTCTGTGCAATTTCTGCATTGGTGTTTTCAAGCGCTTTCCGGAGGCTTCCTCTCGGGTAGCAACCCACGCTTCCCGGGCTTCCGGCATGCAGGCGCGGATGAACAGTGTGCCGTCGATTACATGAGGGCCGAGAATCTCAAACGGATTGCCATGTTTCGCCTTCGTAAAAGCATTGATATGTTTGTTCAGCTCCATACCGATATTGTATCATACTGCGCGAGTCACATCGGACGGAAGCGACATGCCGGACTCTTCGCAGTTATAATATAGAATGAATGCCGATATAAAAGATCCGCTGAAAAAATATTTCTGCCCCGACTGTTCGTTCTGCCAGATGTGCAGTCAAACACGCTGCGCAATGTGCCGTTCCTGTGAGAAGAAGAATAAGCTTCAAAAGCCGAAGGTTCATAAACCCTTATTCCGGGCATATTGATAAGTCATAAGGAGGTTGCACATGAAAGTTGTCGCATTCAATGGCAGTTCCCGAAAAGACGGAAATACTGCAATCTTGTTGAATGCTGTTTTTGAACCGATCGGGCAGGCGGGGATTGAGACAGAGCTGGTTCAGCTCGCCGGCCAAAATCTGCGAGGATGCATTGCCTGCTTTGAGTGTTTCAAGCACAAGGACAAAAGGTGCGCCGTCACAACCGATCCGATGAATGAGTACATCGGAAAAATGCATGCGGCTGACGGCATTATTCTCGGCTCGCCGACGTATTTTGCCGATATGTCCGCCAATATGAAAGCTCTTGTTGAGCGGTGCGGTATGGTCTCAAGGTCAAATGACGATATGTTTAAACGAAAGCCGGGAGCGAGTGTTGTTGCGGTCCGCCGTGCCGGAGCTGCTCATGTATTCAGCTCATTGAACTATTTCTTTTTGATCGGCCAGATGATAATCGTCGGTTCCAGCTACTGGAATATGGGGCGCGGGCGTGAGATAGGAGAGGTTCAGAACGATGAAGAAGGGATGCAGACCATGAGGACGCTTGGCGAGAACATGGCGTGGGTGCTCAAAAAGCTGAGCACATAGGTTCCTGCCGGCAAGACCTCCGACAGAGGATTACTTTTGACCGTGTTTTTTTTTGACCGTGCTGAATTTTTCTTTGAGCGCCCTCGCAACATTCGGTGGAACGAGGCTTTTTATCGTGCCTCCAAATGAAGCAACTTCGCGAACAATTGTGGAGGAGACGAACGAGTTTTCTTCCCTGGACATCAGGAATACTGTTTCAATATTCTGATCGAGCCGGCGGTTCATCAATGCCATCTGCAGTTCATATTCATAGTCGGAAACAGCACGCAGCCCTCTTATGAGGGCAACTCCGCCGCGCTTTTTGGCATAAGAGACCAGCAGCCCCTCAAGCGGTTCGACATGAACACTTTTTAAATCCCTGACTGATTCACGAATCAGCGCGATGCGCTCTTCCAGAGTGAAGAGGGGCTGTTTCCGGTGAGTCGGTGCAACAGCAATTACGACTTCATCGAAGATCCTGATGCTGCGGAGCACAATATCAAGATGCCCGTAAGTAATCGGATCAAAAGTGCCGGGATAAATGCCGCGTTTCATGAGGACTCCTTTCTGTACAGCGAAAGCATGGTGTCTCCGTATTTATAACACTTTTTCAGCTCGGCTTGCTCAAGCTTTCCGGGAAGAGAGGATTTTTTCGCATGCTCGATGATGAGGGTTCCACCTGGTGCGAGCACAGTATCCGCATCGAGCAGGGAGAGTATCCTTGTCAGTTCATCGGAGGCATACGGCGGATCGACGAAAATAATATCGTACGGAGTCCGATTGTTTCTCAGATAAGCCTCAGCGTTTTCTTTCACACTGCATGCATGCTCCCTGAACCCGAATCGCTCTGCAAGGTCGTCGATAAGCCGGACACGCGAACCGCTGATATCCACAAAGTCGACTTCGCGAGCTCCGCGGCTCAGCGCTTCGAAGCCGACCGCGCCGGTTCCGGCGAAGAGATCGAGAAACCTGCAACCAGGAACCTGTGGACCCAGAATGTTGAAAATAGCCTCTCGAACTTTTCCTGAAGTGGGTCTCAATTCATCATGGCCGCTTTTCCGGACGAACGCTTTTTTGAGAATGACTGTGCGGCCTTTTGCCGAACCACCGGAAATACGCATAATCAGCAGCCGGGAGGCGGATTGACGAGCACTGATTCCGGCATGTCATAGCCTGAAATTTTCACGATACGGCCGTCTACCGTCAGACGACCCTCCGCGTACAGGCGGATGGCCTCCGGATAAATTCTGTGCTCTTCAACGAGAATACGCGAAGAGAGGCTTTCTTCGGAGTCAGAAGGAGAGACCGAAACCGCCGCTTGGATGATAATCGGACCGGTGTCCATCCCTTCGTCCACAAAATGCACCGTGCAGCCGCTGACACGTACCCCGTAATCGACAGCCTGCTTCTGCCCGTGAAGCCCTGAAAATGAGGGAAGCAGTGCGGGGTGAATGTTCATGATCCTGTTCTGGAATGCCGCAATCAGGGGGCTGCGGACAATGCGCATGAAGCCTGCGAGAATAACCAGATCTACATGTCGGGCAGTAAGTTCATCGCGGATACGTTCAAAAAAAGCATCCTTTGAGAGCGATTCCTGCGGGTTTAGGTAAAGGTCTTCAATGCCGTGTTTTCTGGCGCGTTCGCGAGCAAAGGCATTCGGCTTGTCGACGATAAGTACGGTTACCTGAGCATTCAGGCGGCCATTTTCAATTGCATCAATGATGGATTGAAAATTGGAGCCCCGACCAGAAGCAAGTATGCCAAGCCTGAGCATGATTCCTCCTAAAGCGCTTTTAGACTGATTTCGTGGACCGCTTCAACCATCGCCTTCGCATTGTCGACCGGAGTCTCCGGAAGTATTCCGTGCCCAAGATTGAAAATATGGTTCGGAGCGTAACGGGCACCTTCAAGAATCCGTTTCGCTTCGGCATAAATCGTTTCTTTGGTGCCGAAGAGCGCGCACGGGTCAAAGTTGCCCTGCACCACGTGATTGCGGTCAAGCAGGTCAACCGCTTTTGCGATATCTATCCGCCAGTCGAGGCCGTAAACATCCGCTTCAGCCTTCCTCACCTGTTCCATCATGCTGCTGCTGTTGAAGGCAAAATAGATAATCGGCACCTGGCGCTCAGATGCGCGGAGGGCACGGATTATCTCCTGGACATATGGCAGAGCAAAGCATTCGAAGTCATGCGGAGAAAGGGCACCGACCCATGAATCGAATATCTGCACGGTATCGACGCCCGCACGAATCTGCGCGAGAAGGTAGTCTGTGACAACTCCGCTGACCAGTTTCATCAGCGACTGGAACAGTTCAGGAGCCTGATACATCATCCGTTTTGTGTGGATGTAGTTTTTTGAGCTCCCACCCTCAATCATGTATGTGGCAAGCGTAAACGGCGCACCGGAAAAACCGATGAGAGGAACCTTGAGCGCCTGTTTCAGAAGCCTGATTGCTTCGAGCACATACGGCACGTCGGCCTGTGAATCTATCGCTCTCAGGGCATGCACATCTGCATCTGTTCTCAGCGGATTATGGAAAACCGGCCCTTTGTGCTCCGTAAACTCAAGCTGCATTCCCATCGGCTCCAATGGCACAAGAATGTCGGAAAAGAGAATAGCCGCATCAACATTCAGAATGTCGACCGGTTGAAGCGTTACCTCAGTTGCGAGCTCCGGCGTCTTGCAGAGAGTCAGAAAGTCGACTTTCGCGCGAATCTTCTGGTACTCAGGCATATAACGTCCTGCCTGACGCATAAGCCAGACCGGCTTATAGTCGGTTTTCCTGCCCTGACAGGCGCGGAGAAATATATCGTTCATCAGGATTCACCTCTCACTTTTTTTGGTACATAGGTACAAAACGGTTCCGGATCAAGATAGTCGCCGGTTACAGCATACGAACGGGCCCGGCAGCCGCCGCAGACGTTCACAAACTCGCACTGGCCGCATTTGCCCTTGTAGCTTTTAAAGTCGCGTAATTGCTGAAAAAGTGATGAATTTTCCCAGATGTCCCTGAAAAGCTGCAGACGAATATTGCCGGCTGCTTTCGGGAAATAGCTGCATGGCAGCACATCGCCGTCAACATTAATGAGACAGATCAGCTGCCCGGCCAGACACCCCTTTGATCCGCCGGTCGAGAATTTGAGCGTGCGACGCTCAAAGGCAACGCCTTCTTCTTTCGCTTTCTGGAGCACAAACCGGTAGTAGTGCGGAGCGCAGGTCGGACGCACCAGCATGGTATCCTCATTCTTTTCCATCTGGTAGTGCCAGTCGAGAATGTCTTCGTATTTGTCTTTTGAGATAAGCTCGCTCATGATTTCTTCGCCGCGGCCAGTCGGAACGATCATGAAGAGATACCAGGCAGTCGCCCCCATCTCCCTGGCGAGCTTGTAGACCTTCGGAATCTCCTCTTCATTGCGTTTGGTGAACGATGAGTTGATGATAAATTCAATTCCGTTTTTGCGGAAGAGTTCGGCGGCATTCATGACACTCTTGAAAGACCCTTCCTGATTGCGGAAGTCGTCATGGACGGCCGAAGTCGAGCCATCGAGACTCATCGAAACAATACGTATGCCGGAATCCCTGATCTTCCGGCAAATAGCTTCATTTACTAAGGCACCGTTGGTCGCCATGCACATGCGCAAGCCTTTTTCCGTGCCGTACCGTGCTATGTCGAAGACGTCGGAACGCATGAGCGGCTCACCGCCCGAAAGGACGACAACCGGCTGAGCATATGAAGCGATGTCATCGATAACGCGAAAGGCTTCTTCAATAGGGAAGTCCGGGTGATCGCTGACTACCAGTTCAGAGGACGACCGGCAATGAACACACCTGAGATTGCAGCGGCGGGTTATCTCCCATGCTATCCATTTTGGCGAAAAATCCATGGTTCTTATTATACTCCAAACGAAATGAGGCTGTCCGGGCGGCGCGGCTGCTCAAGCTTTGGCCGGAGCGGCGTCCGTTGCCCAAAGCGTGCTTTCAATAACTCCGAGCAGGGGGGCGAGCGTGTCCGGGATTAAGGCTGACAAAGCTATGGCATTATGTCGCGCAGCAATATGGTGGGCTTCATGAGCGTCAACGCGGTCAACTTTGTTGAAAACAACAATGCGCGGTTTGTTCAGAAGGCCGAGGTCCTGCAGTATCGCCTCGACAGACGCAACCTGCTGCTCAAAGCGGGGATTCGCAATATCGATCAGATGCAGCAACAGGTCGGCGTCTTCGAGTTCCTCAAGTGTAGCCTTGAAGGCTGCCAGCAGGTCTTTGGGCAGATCCCTGATGAAGCCGACCGTGTCGGTTATGATTATTTCTCTCTCTTTGGGGAAGCGGAGTCTGCGGCTTGCCGTATCGAGAGTTGCGAACATCTTGTTCTCGACAAAGGTCTCGCTTTTTGTCATCGTGTTCAGCAGCGTTGACTTTCCGGCATTCGTATAGCCGACAATAGAAACAATCGGGATCCCTGTCGCAACACGCCGCTGCTTGCGCTGGCGGCGCGCCTCGCTGAGAATCTCAAGCTCTTTTTCGAGCCTGGCTATGCGATCTCTGATGCGACGCCGGTCAATCTCAAGCTTCATTTCACCCGGCCCGCGCCCGCCGATGCCGCCCATGAGGCGCGACATGGCTGTGCCCTTGCCGGTCAGCCGGGGGAGGTTGTATTTCAACTGAGCCAGTTCTACCTGTACCTTGCCATCGCGGCTGTGGGCACGCCGCGCGAAAATATCCAGGATCAACTGTGAACGGTCTATGACTTTCAATTCAGTTGTCTCTCCGATGGCCCGGACCTGAGAATGAGACAAGTTCTGATCGAAGATAAGAAGGGTTGCCCCGGTATCCATGGCATTCATGATGATCTCTTTCAGTTTGCCTTCGCCCATGAGGAATCGCGGATTAATGTCCTTCAGCCGCTGCACGACAAGGTCGAGGACCAGCACATTGCTCGATTCAGCAAGCTCCCTGAGCTCTGCAATTGATTCCTCAAGCTCATATTTCGGAGCAGTTGAGGCGCTGACCAGTATCGCCCGCTCGCGCTGGTCCTTCCGGTCAAAACTGGTTGATCTCACCATTTCGTTTTCGAGGTGATCAATGAATTCCGTAAAATCAAGATGAAACTGGTAGAAATCGTCAGTCAGGAGTTCGTATTTATGCTCTGAGCCGAACGGCATCAGGTGCGCTGCATACAGCTTATGAGGCAATCCGCTCCGAACGCTTACAGCCCCGATGAGATCGAAGCGAAGCAGCGACAGGTCGGTAATGTCTTCATTGTTGAGCGGTTCGTCCCTGAGGTGGGTGTGAATGAAACGGAGCCGCCTGAGCGGGCTTCTGCCGAGCGGATACATATCGAGCGACGGAATGAAAACACTGCGCGCATCACCGACAATAACATGAGAGATGCCGCCTTCGCGCGTTATAAGAACCCCGATCTGCCTCCCGATTTCTTCGGAAATGGAGGCCAGATAACGACCGAGCTCATGAGTAATGACTGCATTGGCAGGAATACGGCGCCGGTATGCTTTTTCGAGCAGGGCGATGGTGCTTTTTCTGAGGCCTGAAATATTTCCGTGAACCGTGCTGATGGTAGTACACCCTCCTGTTTCATTCTAACAGACCGGCTCACTCTTGACAATGCGACGGTAGTGCGTGATAGTGTGATTGCATGAAGCCGGGGCAGTAAAAACAGGGCGCAGCAGTCCGGGTTCTGCGCATGATGAAACAGTGAGGTGACGGCATGGCACAGGTCTATTTTGCAACTGCACGGGTAGGGAAGTGGAAGTACGATGAAAGCATGCCCGGGAAGCTCGAACGTCTGCTGAAAAAAGCGGATATCGGGATGTATTTCGAGAAAAATGAATGGGTGGCAGTCAAGACTCACTTTGGCTCGGAGGGTGCGCATCGCATAGTGAGACCAACGTTTCTTCGGAAAATTGTGGACGGACTGAAAGCCGTCGGCGCAAGACCGTTTGTCACTGACACGGTCAGGATTCGCGGACTCGACTATCTGGAAGTAGCCAACTTCAACGGCATCAACCACCTCTCGGTCAATGCGCCGGTTATACTCGCGGATGGTATCTACGGACATGACAACATCATGGTCAAAGCCGGTGAAATCCTCGGCGAGGTTGCGGTTGCTTCAGCCATCAATGACGTTCCTGCAATGGTCGTCTGTTCCCATGTGAAAGGCCATATTCAGGCGGGCTATGCCGGAGCCATCAAGAATCTCGCCATGGGCGCCGTCAGCTCTGCCCACAGGCATTGCGGATGGAAATGCGGCAGAGGTGCAATGCACGCCATCGGAGATGGCCGGCTTGTCTGGGACGCCGAACAATGCACGTTCTGTTTTCAGTGTCAGGAAATCTGCCCGCTCGACTGTATCAATTTTGCAGACGGTGAGATGCGCTACGACAATGAAAAGTGCTGGCGCTGTGGCCGCTGCGCTCGTGTCTGCCCATCGGATGGACTGGAACTGCCGGGTGACGATACTCTGTTTATGCGCTCGCTTGCCGAGGCAGCACAGGCAGTCCTCACCACGTTCAAACCGAAGAAGGTGCTCTATATCAACTTCATGACCGAAATCCAGCCCGAGTGCGACTGCATGCCGGCTGCTGAAGTGCCGGTTATGCAGGACCTCGGCATTCTTGTTTCAGATGATATCGTTGCTCTTGAACAGGCATCCATCGATATGCTGCTGAAGGCAAAGCCGCTGCCGTCGTCACTTGCGGAGGATCTGCAAATTGATGCCGGGAGCGATGTCCTCGGCAAGCTGCATAACAAGCCCTATCAGATACAGATTGAAGAAGCGGTGCGCCTCGGTATCGGGAGCAGGGACTATGAACTCATACTGCTTGAGTAGTCGTTGTTTCCTGGCCGGAACTTTCAGGATGTATGCTTATCCCACAGTATTCATCCCGGAATTGTCATTAGAAAACAGGCCGGCATTGTAACTCTTTGCTTTGTTGCGGATGGCGCCCACGGTGAGAACCGCCCAAAGTATCCATGCGGCGGTTCTTTATTCTCTCCGCAGAGGCAGCAGAGAGCTACTGTTCATGCTGTCAGCTTAGAGCTTTTCAGCGCGCTCATAGTGCATCAACATCGCTGCCTCAGCATCAATAAGCCAGATCAATTTACCGTCTCTCAGCCTGACACGGCCTGCCGGATAGGTGCTGTCAGTTCCCGCATTTCTGAGCTTTTCCATGATAGAAGCCTTATCTGTTCCCGATGCAACAACGATCGCAGTGCGGGCATTGTTCAGCACCGGCAGCGTGAGTGTGATGCGCCAGCTGCTGAGCTGCGGCACATACACGGCACAGGCGTATTCCTGAGCGTCGAGCGCAGTGGTGCCTGGAAAAAGCGAGGCAGTGTGTCCGTCAGTGCCGATGCCGAGCAGAATCAGATCAAAGCGAGGCATTCCGGCAAAAAAACCGAGAAGCTCTTCCGCATACTCTCGTGCCGCCGCCGGTGGATTAATTTCGCCGCGCATGCGGTGAATATTATCCGCAGGGATCGGAACGTGAGAAAGCCAGAGACGCCATGCCATGCCGTAATTGCTTTCAGCGTGTTCGGGCGGCACGCACCGCTCGTCAGTCCAGAAGACATGAAGATGCTGCCACGGGACAGCGCTCCGGCGCGGCTCCGAAGCCAGCAGTGGAAAATACAGTCCCGGCGTCTTCCCTCCGGACAATGCCAGCGACGCGGTGCCGCTTTGTCTTACGGCATCCGACAGAATGCTGATGATGTGATCCGCAGATGCCGCTGCGAGCGTATCGGCATCTGCACAGATGGAGAGGATGTCGCTCAGAGCGGCCTCCAGCAACGGCCATCCCGTGACAGCAGGGCATCGGCCTCGACCGGACCGCCGGTGCCGGCAGCATAGTTCGGGAAGCGTTTCGGGTAGACATCGGATTCGGTCGCTTTGATAATGGGAGTGAGCAGTTCCCAGCTGAGCGTAACCGCATCAGCCCTGACAAAGAGCAGCTGGTCCCCCTGCATGCAATCCAGCAGCACCCGCTCATATTCTGACAGAACAACGCTGCGGGGGTAAGTGAAGTCCATCAGCACCGTATTGAGGCAAAGGCGCGACCCCGGATTCTTTACCTGAATGCTCATACTCATGCCCTCATTCGGCTGGATGCGGAGAATCAAGGTATTCGGCTCGATCTGTTCATGTATGAGCCGAGAAAACATGAGGTGCGGAACCGGCTTGAAGAATATTGCAATCTCGGCTCCCCGCTGAGACAATCGCTTGCCGGACCGGAGATAAAACGGGACTCCTTTCCATCGCCAGTTGTCTATCATCACCCGCAGAGCTGCATAGGTCGGCGTCATGGAGCCTGGTGAAACACCAAGTTCCTTGCGGTAAGCAGACACCTCGACTCCGTTCACGCTGCCACGTCCGTATTGGCCGAGGACAATGTGCTCGGAAAGGCGGTCGATCTGAAACGGACGAATGGACTGGAAGACTTTCATGCGTTCATCATGCACACGCCCCGCAACAAATTCTGCCGGAGGCTCCATGGCTGTCAGGGCGAGCAGTTGAAAAAGATGGTTCTGAAACATGTCGCGGAGAATGCCTGCCCGTTCATAATATCCGGCCCGGTGCTCTACGCCGAGTTTTTCGGCGGCGGTAATCTGGATGTGATCAATAAAATTGCGGTTCCAGAGCGGCTCGAATATAGCATTGGCAAATCTGAACATGAGGATGTTCTGGACATTTTCCTTCGCCAGATAGTGATCCATGCGGTAAATCTGATGCTCCTGAAATGTGGCACGCAGAGTCGTGTTGATGGCAAGAGCTGATTCGATGTCATGACCAATAGGCTTCTCGATGACGATATGCCGGAAGCCTTCCCGATGTCCATTTGCAAGCCCCACAGCACCCAAATGAGTAACAACATCGGTGAATACTGTCGGAGGAACTGCCAAGTAAAAGATCAGGTTTCCGCCGGTGCCGAAGCGTTGAGTCAGTTCCAGCGCGTACTTCTGTAAATGCTGATACCCTGCTGCATCATCATACGCAATTGAATGATAGAAAAAGGAAGATGCCAGGCTTTCCCATACATCATTTTGGAATTCATCCGGCAGCGCTTCCTGTACGGCTGCCTTCATGGTTTCGCGGAATGCGGCATCGCTCATCGGAGTGCGGGCGGTCCCGAGCATGAAGAAGTTCTGCGGGAGAAGACGATTCTTTCGCAGACGATACAGGGCTGGGGCAATTTTGCGATGGGTCAAATCACCCGAGGCGCCGAAAATGATGAGTCCGCAAGAAGCGGGAACATCGAGAGAGCAGGAGCTGCCACCGCGGTGGACAATGGTGCCATGGATTTCGGGGGTGTGCAGTTCAGCCACGATTCCGCCTTTCTTTCGACGGTTTCACTGCGTGGCCGCCGAATTCTCTCCGGAGCGCTGCTGTAAGGCGGTCAGAGAAGTCGTCGTCCCGGCGCGATGCAAAACGCTGAAAGAGCGCAGCTGCAATAACCGGCGCAGGCACTGCCGTTTCAATTGCCTGCTGGACAGTCCAGCGACCTTCACCGGAGTCATCAATATGTCCGCTGATTCCCGACAGGCGCGGGTCATTTGTAAAGGCGCGCTCTGCCATTTCCATAAGCCATGAACGCACAACGCTGCCCTGATTCCAGAGACGAGAGACAGCTGCGTAATCGAGTGATTCCGAATAGGGAGAAGCGTCGAGCAGAGCGAACCCCTCGCCGATTGCAGCCATCATTCCATACTCGATACCATTGTGGATCATCTTCAAAAAGTGTCCTGCCCCGGTCGGTCCGCAATAGAGGGAGCCATTTTTCGGTGAGAGGGTCTTGATCAAGGGAAGTATTTTCCGATAGAGCGGCTGCGGGCCGCCTATCATCAGGCAATAGCCGTTTTTCAAACCCCAGATGCCGCCGCTGACGCCGGCATCCAGATAGCCGATGCCGGCCTTGCTGAGAGACTCCGCACGCCGGATATCATCTTTATAAAAGGCATTGCCGCCGTCCACGAGGATGTCACCTCTTGCAAGAAGCGGCACCAGCTGATCAATCATGGCATCTGTCGGCGAGCCGGCCGGCAGCATCAGCCAGATAACCCGAGGCGCCTTCAGCAGTGCAACGAGCTGCTCAGCGGAAAAAGCGCCGGCAGCTCCTTTCCGGGCGATGGAGCGGACTTTTTCCGGCGAACGATTATATGCTACTATCCGGTGCTTGCCCGAAAGCAGCCGGAGTGCCATATTCATTCCCATGCGGCCGAGGCCGATAATTCCGACATCCATAGACAAGCTCCTTCTCACTCTGTATGGGTGCTTTTTCAAGCACTTTATCAGATGAATGCGGGTTTTGCAACCCTCTGAGCTCAAAAAATCTCACCATGCCACAAAGACATGATAAGAGGTATAATGAAAAAAGCTTAATTGGACGAACGACCTGTCTGTCGGTGTCGTGGAGATTGACGAGCAGCATCAGGAGCTGTTCCGGAGAATCAACCGTCTTCTCAGGGCGCTTGATGACCGCTCTGCTGTGGTGGAAGTTCGCACGTTGTTTGCATTTTTGGATTCCTATGTTGTTTCCCATTTTGGCACAGAATCGAGATATTATGGATGATTATGCCTCGTACGGCTATGCTGATGCTGAACACCACAAGTCGGAACACCAGGCATTTTGTCCGGGATTTCCGGGAGTTCAGAACGGATATTGAGGCTGCTGAACCGGACCATCTGTTTATTGCTGAGTTCAGCAAGTGGATCAACAACTGGTGGCTCCTCCATATTCAGAAGGTTGACCAGGGACTCGGAGCATTTCTCAAGGGCGTTTTCCCGATACTGAGGCGCATGAAACAATAGCGCGGGCTGATGAGCGTTCACCCTCGCAGATTATGCTTCATCCGGTCTCGAATACTGTTATAGTGTCTACATGATCGCTTGGCACGATGATCTTTCAGTCGGAGTTGCTGAAATCGATGAACAGCACAAAGAGTTGATAGCGCGTGTTGTTCGATTGCTTTCCGCGCTTGATCAGCGAGCAGCTGAAAACGAGATACGGGATTTGTTCACATTTCTTGAATCATATGTTGTGGTGCACTTCGGCACTGAAGAGCGCTATATGAAGGATTATGGCGATCAGGGCTATCCGTATGCGCATCACCACAAATCCGAACATAAGGCGTTCATCCGGGATTTTCGCGAATTCAGGGCTGACCTTGATGGCGCGTTGCCTGCTCAGATATTTATCAACGAATTTGCCCGGTGGATATCAAACTGGTATAAACTTCATATCGAAAAAGTGGATAAAGGCCTCGGCGCTTTTCTGCAATCAGCCGGAAATAAGACAAAATAGAGGGCGGCCGATTCGGACGCCCTCTAATAAGTATGTTCCCCGATGTTAATGACTTCTGTTTATCAAGAACGGCCAGAAAACCCCAAGGCTTTGAAGCCTGGGGATGAATGGCCGCCCGGAGCGAAGGCAGTGGCGGAGCGGAGGTAGTTTTTTGCATAATCTGGCATGGCCAAATATTGGACAGGCTCTCATACGAAAC
>DATIKF010000139.1:0-5526 GCA_035477855.1 Dissulfurispiraceae bacterium | reverse complement strand
TATAGCAGCATACATGGAGAAGTACAATCATCGGCGTCCTCATCAGTCGCTTGACTACAAAACGCCAGATGAGGTTTACTGGACTATGCTGCCGCATGAGCGGGCAGCCTGATGCTGAGCAGCTTCCCACTTAAGAATCGCTTGCTCCTGTCCAAACAACCTGAGCCACTTCTCTCCAAATCTATGCTTTGATTGTCATGAATCAGTGGCACGCGGTTCACTCTCTGTCAATATGCCGGGAAGGGCACCTCAAAAGCTTGTAACTGCTAACCGGCGTACAAAAATGACCCACTTAGGGGGTATAATCGGCGTCGAAAGTTGATCCACCTCAGCAGATCCTCCAAACTCTCTGGAATGACCTGGAGAGAGGAGCAACCGAAAGGAGATGCTGATAGTGGAAACCATCTGTAAGATTCGATATACGTGCCAGAGGGACGGCAAGCCGATCCGTCAGATAGTCTGCGAGTTTCACCTGTCCCGCAACACCGTCAAGAAGGCTCTTCGCGGTGATGTCACCGAGTTTACCTGCGAGCGTATGGCGCGCAGCCCCTTCCGAAACTCAGGCCTTATGAGGACGCACTATTGGAACGTCTTAAGGCCGATGTCACAGCGTCTGTTCGTGAGCGCTGGACGGCCATGATTTTCTTGGAGGAGATTCAACGTGAGGGATTTGAAGGCGGAAATGACGGCGTCCGGCGTTATGTCCAGAAATGGCGGCGACGTGAGCAAGGCAGTCAGACGGCGGCATACATTCCTCAGACCTTCGACCATGGCGAAGCATTCCAGTTCGACTGGAGCCATGAGATAGTCGAACTGGGCGGTGTGTGGCTATCAAGGTCAAGATGGCCCACTTCCGTTCTTCCGTCTCTGTTCACCTATCAGAAGCACCCTGAGCTAAACATACCAAATACGACAAACTCACTGGACGGACTTTTTGCCCATTTGAAGGATTTGCTTCGAGTTCATCGTGGCCTCAAAAAAGACCTGAAAAACAAAATTATTGCTGACTTCTTGCAAAATTAGCCCCTGCTTTTTGCAATTATGCCACAATTCCCGGTTTATGAGAAAAAAATGAAAGCACCCCCCTCTCATGCGGCAAAGACAGCATCAGGCACGGGCGATGTGAAAGAATCCTTTTATCGCGCTTTCCAGGAATCAAACTCGGCAGGAAGCAGTTCCATGAGTCGCCTTGGCTGTATGCTGAAGAGATCAAAGGTCATATCGAGCTGATTGATGACGTCAACAAAGCGGAGGAGCGCGCCGGGAGCTTTGCCTCGCCCTGCGCCTGATTTGGGCCGGTTGTGGCGGATGTCGTAATAAAGGTCCGTTGCCACGTTGATTATGAACGGATTTGTGATTAAGCCCTGCCGTCCGGCGAGTTCATGATGGAAGGAGTTTTCGTTATGAAGCGCCGAACAGAGCAGCAGCGCGGCGTCCATGCCATACATCTGGTAAACATGATAGGCGCCTTCCAGAAGATGGCGGTGGCGGTAACGGTAGTCGCGGCTCGGGATATGGCGGTAGTCCATCCCGGGCCTTCGTGAGCCGTCGCTTCTGAGCGGACAGACCTGATCGAAGTAAAAAAGCGAAAGCCAGCTCCAGAGGTTCGCATTTCCTTCAATGAGCTGATAAGGAGTCTCTCCGAATGCGTCGGAAATATACTCGCAGAAATCAATTCGTGACCGGAATGCCCTCTGTTCTATTGCAATCTGAGCGGAAAGCGCCTCGCTCTGCCTTGGGCTGAAAAGCATCTCACGGGGCGGTGAAGTTGTCTCACCGGTGCGCAATCCGCGGAGATAGGTGCGGAATGCGACCAGCCCTTCATCGTTCAGCATCCTGACAGAATATGAGGTCATCTCCCCTCCTCTCCGTGGCTTCTGAATCGTTCCCTGACGCGCCACTTTTGGCAGAATGCCTGAACCGCTGCCTCGATCCAGAACTCCTTGTCCAGAAGCGGCGCCAGAAGATTGCGGGAAGGCGGACGGCTCACTCCGGGCAGTGCCTGGGCAAAACGCAGCCAGTTGCCCTGCCAGTCGTCCGGGTCGCATTCCTCATCGCCGTAATTTTCAACAAGCAGAATATGCCGGAGCACCTGCCGGACAATTTCGGGATAGACAAGCGAAAAAAAGCTGCTGTCGGTTCTCACTGCCTCACGAATGCCTTCAATGCCGGCATTCACTTGCAGAACAGGGTGGTCTTCAGAAAGATCGAGGCGCCAGACAATATCTCCCAAATCAATAAATTCTACGGGCAGCAGGCAGAGCCGATCTTTCGGATCATCGGCATCGGTATGCGGGACAATGCGATCAGCGACGGCGATGAGCCTGCCGTCCCGGACAATCTTTACCCGAAAGAGCGGAACTCCGCCCGGCGGAATCTGGTCCAGAATGGTATTCTCCGGCATAACAAGATTGCCGACTGTGCCGAAGGGGAAGCGCATGTAGGACGCACCGCGATACGCCTCCACAAAGACCTCCGCGTCCGGCGGCAGCTGAAACCCACGCAGGGACAGCGACGCCCAAAAGGAAGATACGCCGTCCTCCCCCGAATGAACCTGAAAACCGAGATTCGCACGGGGTAGCTTTCTTCTGCCGGTATAGTTGAGTTTTCTGATCATGACGCGCCAGTCTCGACGAGCTCGGCACGAACAATCAGATCGCGATTCGGGTCGAATCCGAGCACTTCGAGCGAGAAGGTATCCGCAGTCGCTTCCGCATGGATCTGATTGCGCATGATTTTGTGAACGACTACATTGTTTGAACGGATGGCAATCGGCTCCTTGCCGAGTTCGAAATCCAGCGGACTATAGCGCGCAAACGGGTCGCCGCGGCGAATAAGATATGCTGCCTGAACGATAAAAAATGGCGTCGGGCGCGGACGGCTCTTGTCCCCGGAAACCCTGAAGCCCTGCTTGACTGGAGCCACGAGCAGATATCTGCCCTGCCCGTAGCCTGGCTTCTCCGCGGCGACAGAGACGTCTCCTTCTCCTGCCTTGTCTTTCTTTCTGCCCTGCGCAGCCCCGGCCGGTTGCGAGGAGATGCCGACGTGGAATACATCGCGAAGCAGTATCTCGTCTCTTCCCTTCAGGGATGCTGAGAGGATTCTGACAATTTCGCGGGGGCTGTTCTTGACAAAGCGCAGGCAGGACGCCCCGCGCACGTACTTGCCGCGAAATTTCGGGGACCGCTCCTGCCATTCGGTATGCGCCGGATTCTCGGCATCGCCGAGCATGGTTGAAAGAACAGCATCGTCCGCGACGACGATTGCCCTGATGCCTTTTGTCCGGAGCGATCTGACTCCGGCGATGGTGATTCCTTCGCGGACAAAATGGTCCTCGGGAACCTCAAGAGTTTCATCCCTCTGCAGATAGACCGCAAAGAAGGTGTCTCTGCCGCTATGGTGCGGCTTCTGTACTCTGAGCGGCACGCGGACGGCAATCGGCTGACCGGCTTCAAACTCTGTCCGCAGCGATGCGAGCCGGGCATCATGAAAGAGATCAGACTTCCATTCTGCTGCGCGGGCCGGATTCGGCTGCCTGAGCAGAACATGGTCTTCAGCGGATAGGCTGTGAACCCATCGGGACATCTGAAAAAGCGCATGCAGATTTTCTTTGCTCATCCTCGATTTTTCGATGGCAAGGTGCTCAAGGAGCGAGTCGATGGTGTCCTGTGAAATGGTCGTCTTGCGTGAATCCTGTGCGATCTCGACCACAAGAGTGCCGCCGATGATCGGAAAGAAATAGTGCACGAGTACCGAGGAAATCAGGCGGAGCGCAGTGATGGTCGGATCCGGATACGGCACGACCACTGACAGCCCGGGTTTGCCGGAACGATCCGCTGAAAAATCCGCGCAGAACCGGGAAACTGTTTCGATGTCATCGACGGGAAGAGCGAAATCCCCGTCAAAATCGCCGTACCACCCGTAGGGATAATATTTCCGCTCGTCAAGAAGGTGAGTTTTGAGGGTTGCCTGTCCCATCAGGAGCTGTTTGTGGTCGCTGCTGCGCACCGTGACGCCGAGAAAGGAATTGATGCGGGAGGCCGCCTGATAGACGGTCTTGCCGAGGCCCCACCGCCCCCGGTCGCCTTCAGATTTTCCGGATCGTCCGACGTTTCGCCAGAAGTAAAAGAAGTCATTTTTTTTGCCGTGCTGGTCGAGGTCGCTGTCGATGGTGAAGTCGCCCTCAAGGCCGCGCGTTCCGTAATCCTCGATGACGAGAAGCGGCATGGGCTCCGCGGCATGCGGCCTGAAGGCGAGACCGTTCTGTTCAGCCGCAAGGTGGGGAGAAAGAGAAGCGAAATAGCGCTCAAACAGGGCCGGACTCACACCTCGTTTCGGCACAACCCGGAAGCGGACAAGCACTCTGTTTCCGGGTATGGCGGCATCCAGGGAATTCTGAATGACTTCCCGCACGAGGGCGTCGGTAATACTGTCGAGATGCTCCGTCGAAAAAAACTCGCCTGCTATCGGATCGGCGTTCATCTCGCCCCGGGACATGACCCGGAATTTCCAGAGCGGTGGATTCATGGTTCCTATATTAAAGCCGTTTTCGGCGCTGCTGTAAAGTGGCGGGACACCATTTACCAGAGTGTGAGGACCGGATACTGGGCGATAAGGGGATCGGACGCTATGATCGTCATCTGTCCGCTCTTCGCCGTAGCAGCTCAGACGAAAGGGCGAGGCATTCTTCAAATGAACAACACTTCTCGCGCTGCAGAGCAGCAAAATAGAGTTCCCGCGCGTAGCCGATAAGCTCCGCGCTCACGGACAGCCGCAGAAACTCGGGCTTCAGGTTGCCTTCGCCGAGCCTGATGCGGTCGAGGGCGTCGGCATCTTTCAGTATTGCAAGCGGAATGTTCCTGGTCTCCATCCGGACGTCACCCGGCAATGAATGGGCCGCAACAATGTCCGCATGATAGAAATTTCCTCTTCAGCAATCCCTGATTTCAGGAAGCGATCTGCGTGCATGTGCAGTTTTCGCTCCACTACCCATTGTGTCCAGGCAATTTAGAAATGTCCTCTTTTGGGCAACATAGAGATGTCCGGTTTTATGGAGCCGCCAAAGGCGGAGTAGTGCAAATATGCCGAGCCGCAGGATAGCGTCTCCACGGACGATCTGCCGACGGTTTATGAGCCGTGCTTTTGCGGACCAGCGGGGTCGGCTGTTTCTTTCTCTGAGGTCTTGCCTCGATCTGCCGGAACTCAACACGCTTGTTGCCGGTCTTGATGCGCATTGTGCCGTCAACCCGCTCCTCAACGATGACCTTGTTGCCTGCAAGTGCTTCTTGCAGCTGATACAGCTTCCGCTCATGCGTTATGGTGTTGTCGTTTCTGACCGTCCGCTCGGTCTTGATGCACAGGATGTCCCGAAGCTCGGTCACTGCAGGCGCGGGCCGGTGCATGTCTTGCCGCTTCTTCAGCGATTACGCCAAACTGTGCATTGCGCTTCTTGAAGTACTCTGGCAAGTACCGGTTTGCCTCTTCGATGCTGCTGATGCCGCGCAGTCTCAGCTCCTTGACCAACCG
>DATIKF010000138.1:0-2958 GCA_035477855.1 Dissulfurispiraceae bacterium | reverse complement strand
AGCATCACCGCGCCGTTTTTTCGCACGCTGATTGCAACAAAGCCGTGTGTGCCGAGAGCACTGGATGCCGCCGAACTTGCCGAGGCGGCAAGGCTTCATTGCGATGAGGTATTCGCGGAACCCGATGTGTGCAAGGCGTACGAACGCGCACTCTCTATAGCGGAGAAAGAGGCGGTGATTGTCGTGTGCGGGTCCTTTTATTTAGCAAGCGAGATACGCCCTCGCATCCTTAACATAATGTCTACTGAACAAAGCAAAAAGCCTTGATAATGCTGACAAAACGGTTCATTTCTGGTATAATAAGTGCAAGGAAAAGTGAGCAAAAGGTCAAAAAAGCTTGCACTTGGAGATGAGCGAATGTATAAAATCAAGAGCAAACAAATCCGCTTTGAGGATTTCCATCAGCCGGTAGGTCTGACAATGGATCCGAATAATCGCTGGATTAAAAAAGCGGAGATGATCCCCTGGGATGAGATTGAATTGCGGTATGCCGAACTCTTCAAGAACCGGAATGGCAATGTAGCAAAGCCATTACGGCTTGCACTGGGAGCATGTATTATTCAAGCAGAATACGGTTATTCGGACGAGGAAACCGTTCTTCAAATTCAAGAGGGGCCGTACCTGCAGTTTTTCTGTGGATTGCCGGGATATACACTCGGGCGACCCTTTGACCCATCCTTGATGGTGCATTTCCGCAAACGGCTGACAGCTGAGGTGTTGGGAGAAATCAATGAGATGATCATCCGGGCGGCACAGAAGTCGGAAGAAGACGAAGCGGACGAGGGAAAGAATGAGGATGAAGACCCGCCGGAAAACAAGGGCACGATGATTATAGATGCCACCTGCGCACCGGCCAACATCAAATATCCGCAGGATACGGAGTTATTGAACGAGGCGCGGGAAAATGCCGAAGCACTGATAGACGCGCTTCATGATCCCGCCGATGGGAAGAAACCGAGGACATACCGCAAAGCGGCCAGGAAAGCGTATCGAAAAATCGCCAAAAAGAGACACCGCAAAGCCGGAGAGATACGGAAAACAATCAAGCAACAGCTTCAGTATCTGCGCAGAGATCTGGATATTCTTGACACGATGATGAAGTCCGGGAAAGAGTTAACCAAAAAACAAGAAGACCGGCTAGCCGTACTGCGCAAACTGTATGAACAGCAAAAGTACATGTATGACAATCAAACGCATAGCGTGGAGAATCGGATCGTCAGTATCAGTCAGCCGCATATTCGCCCGATTGTGCGAGGAAAAGCCAAAGCGAAAGTGGAGTTCGGCGGGAAGATGGACATCAGTGTAACCGATGGCTGGACGAGGTTGGAACATCTGTCTTTTGAGGCGTACAACGAATCCACAGTATTGCCGTTGGCCATCGAGCGATTCAAGGAGCGAACGGGTAGGTATCCGAAAAAGATACTGGCAGACAAGATATATCGAAATCGAGAGAACCTGGCCTACTGCAAGGAGCGCGGAATTCGATTATCGGGACCGGCATTAGGGAGACCGAAAAAGAACGAAGTCCGAGACCGCTATCAGGATTACCGAGACGAATGCGATCGCGTTGAGGTGGAACGAAAGATCAGCCTTGCAAAACGAAAATGCGGCATCGGTTTGATAATGACAAAGCTTCCGGTAACGGCCGGGCACAGCATCGCTTTGTCCGTTATCGTCCTGAACCTGCGCAAGGTTCTTTTGCGTCTTTTTGACCGGCTGTGTGTTTTTATGGATTTCCTTCGGTTTTTGGCATCAGGTCAAAAATCGGCGGTTGTTCAGTAGACATGAATTAAAACTCGACGGGATTGGTCACAAAGGTGTCCCCTCCCGTCTTTTTTTCTATCGATATGTCGGTTTGTCAATGATATGTTACACCGAAGGACAAAAAATCAAGCAGAGTCGCTTTGGGGGATTTCCACTTCAAGGGACGCATGGGAAAGTTGTTGTATTTTCTGCTGTGAACAGCCAATTGCCTTTTGAAATCCTCAATCGAGAAGAACTTGTGCGTGGCATAAAAGCATTCGTTATCCTTGCGATGCGAGCGTTCGACCTTGCCGTTATGCCGGGGTGTAAAAGGACGAATTAACTTATGGGTTATGCCATATTGTTTGAGGCGCGCCTCAAACAATGTGGGGCGGCCGCAGCCGAAGCGGTTCGTAAATTCAAAGCCGTTATCCGTTTGAACACACTCGACGGGAAACCGGAAGGCCTTAAGCATATGCTCTAGAAACAGCACGGAGGAATGTGTGCTGGCCTCCTCAAAAACTTCCAGGTATCGAAACCTTGAGAACTCGTCTATAGCGGTATACTGATACAGTTTTTTGCCTTGGAGTTCCCCGACAAGGCAGGAAGCCGGAACATGTTTTACATCAATTTGAACCCTCTGACCCGGATAATACATCGGCTCATACGGCTTGGGAATATGTTTCGGGTTTGGTAGCTTTATGGCCATTTGCTCGTGTCTTATCAAAACTCTGTAGAGTCCTGTTATGGAACGCGTGTAACCTCTTTGCATCAGCTTAACCCAAAACACCACCAGCCCGGCATTCGGATTCCGTCTTCTCATATCCGCAATTAACTTTAACTCCTCCGGTGTGTGTTGATTCGGATGGCTTCGCGGTCGGTGAGACCTGTCTCCCAGCGACTGTAATGTACCGTCATATCGTTTTCGCCACCGGTAAATGTACTGACGGTTTGTTTTGTACTTGATCGCTGCTTTTGTTACTCCATGTTTCTCCGCATAGTTCAGTAGTGATTGACGATACCGCATATCTTGTGTTATCTTGTTCATAGCGAATGAGATGATCTCCTTTCATGGTTTTTGTGTCAAAGAAACTGTATCACAGGATCGTCCCATTCGCTATTCTTTTTTTGTCCCTTTCTGTAACGCATCAATTGTAAACCTACACATCCTCATGCGGGCGCACGGTTGACAAAGTCTCCCGGCGGAGCGATAAT
>DATIKF010000137.1:0-1593 GCA_035477855.1 Dissulfurispiraceae bacterium | reverse complement strand
CGCTGCGGCTCCCCTCTCTCCGTGGCCAACAACCTCCTGTTCTGCTTCGTATCCATACCATCCAGCATAATCCCAATCTCCTTGCCCTCTACTCTAATTCTCGGCAAGGAATTGTCTCATCTATTCTGACACAGAGGGCCCAGTCGGAGCTTCTTGCAGTACCAGGTGAGAAACGACCTGCATTTCTCGATCGGGCGTTCGCCGACATGTTCAAAATGCAACTCACAAATCCATCTGGCCAGGTCCATGTATGCCGCGGTGAACATGTACCAATCATTCTGATCGTCTCCCGTTATGCGCGACAGCAGGCTTATAGCTCGTGCCCGATCACCGGCCTCATACTCCTTGAGAGCTTGGTCGTGCATGGTCTTGACATTCTTGATGTTCGAGACGATGTTGTCGTCCATCCCTTCAAAGACGTGGGTGCCGTCTTCGGTCTTCTTCTTGTGTGTGGCAAAATGAATCCCACAGCCATTGAAGGTTCGTCTCTTCTTGGAAAGATAGTTCCTGAACGCACCGTCAGGATCTGCCACGTCGAACGTGGGCAGAATGACGCAGACCCAAGGCCAACAGACTCTCCCGTTCTTCAGGATAAGGTACTCCGCCAGAAGCCACGAGGCGTCTTTGTTCACAGGTTTTCCGTTCACCGTGACGCGGGTATGCCCAAAGGTGATCTTGACCGTTCTGGTTTCCGGGCGTGGGCCGCGCATTGTGCTCCCTGGGTCGTGCAGAGCCCACGCAGCAATTTTCCCGACGAGCGGCGCATCCTCTTTCAATCTGCTCCACTCCTCTGGGGTCGGAGATGGCTCAGAACCTGCTTCTGTGTTTGAAGCTCCAGCCCACACGGGTATGGCTCCTTGCCTCACCCGGCCAGGGTTTTGAAGGAATGCCTCGAGGCTGGCTTTGTGTTCGGTGACGAGATGAAAGAGGCGGGCGATAGATCTCGTTATTAGATCGGAAACCTCCTGCGGGAGCGGACAATCCCAGCAATGGCGACGAAGAACCTGTTGGACCTCGTCTTTAGAATGCACTCCCGTGCGGATCGATTCCTGGAGCACGCCCGCGAGTACCCACATGTAGCGGGGCGCCAAAGCAACGGCAATGTCTGGCCAACCGGAGGTGATCTCGCTGGAGGGTGGACCGTTCTGGCTCCGATCGCTCTGCGAGCCCAGGTTCTGCGAGTCCAGCGGCTGCTGGACATCGCTGACTTCCGGTTTGGACTGGCGTTGCGTTGCCATTATCAGATATCCAGAGTAGAATTCATGTGCCGAACAGCCACTGTGCGGCACGCGTTGCTCGGTGTCGGTAGCATCAGCATCACGTGCTGAGATATCGGGCAGTGAAACAGCGGTCAAGAACACGGCATGTTGTAAGTTCTTGCCAAATAAGGACTTGGGGAAGTGGAGCGTCCGTGATATATGGACTTGCGACAAATTCCCCGAAGTGGGTATTTACGGCTCATCCGGTTTTTGCGTACTTTTCATGGTGGGTTACGCTACGAGTTCGTAGCGGGTTTCGTGCAGAGCGTAGATCTTGAGTTTGAAGAATTCCGTGTCTCTGAAACCGTAGGCTTTGCGTTGCAGGACGCGGATC
>DATIKF010000136.1:0-10417 GCA_035477855.1 Dissulfurispiraceae bacterium | reverse complement strand
CCCTTGAAAGTCTTTGTTACAAGATAAGCCATATAAAAATCATATAACATAGGTACAACAATGTCAAGACATATTTTATGGAATGGCTATTTTACAGGTCTTGAAGGGCTATATAGGGTGGGGTTGCTTAGGTAGTTGCAATAGAGGGGAATTTAGCTCGCTCTTTCAATAACTTACGCGCGACAACGAGAATATTGGCGAAAGTCGGGTATGAGGCTCAGGTCAGACAGGCTCCTCGCTGCGGCAACTTGCCCTCCACTATAAGCTTTACCGCTTCCATCCGAAATTCCTTCGTGTACCGCCCTCGCGGGATTCGCTCCATGCTCCACCTCCATCTCATATTGTACCCGAGACTTTGGGGTCTTCTTTTTTCAGCATACGTCACTTTGTGGATAATGCGGTGGGATCTTGCAGGGTTGCGGTTAAATTACGCGGTAATATCAATTTGATAGTATGATGCTTTTTGCTGTTTTCAGTCCCCGCTTTTTGCAATTATGCCGAAAATAGCGGCAGGATAGAAACCCCTCCCGCTATTTTCTTGTCAGGTAATCTCCAAGCATTCCCCTGCTGTGCTCGTCGTCGTGGCAATAGATGCAGAGATTTTCCCAGTTGGAACCATCGGGCGGATTATTGCGGGAGTTGCTGTCCTTGTGGTGTACTGTGAGAAGATGACGGTTCTTCTCATCGAATTCACGGGCGCATTTGGCGCAGATGAGGCCGTGAATTCGGAGTGATTGCTCGCGGTAGCTATTGGCCATAGGAGCGCTTTCTCCGCGGAGACGCCGGGCGATATCTGCGGCTGATTCGGTTGTTTGTTTATCTGCGACTACCCGAATTGGTTTCCTGCTGCGCATGAAGTCCTCCTACTGCAGGGCAGGGTCATTTAGCCCCACTTCTGCAAAACCTTTTTTTCGGAAAAGGCAGCTGTCACAATGACCACAGGGTTTGTATCTGGCCCGGAAGCCCGGAAGCTCGGAAGCTCGGAAGTCTTCAGGAGATAGGCCGTACTGGCCGGAATTTTTTTGTTCAGCTTCCGTTCTTCCGTCCTTCCAACCTTCCGCGCTGGTCTCCTGTGGATCGTAGCAGCTCCAAGTCAGTCCATAATCCAGACCGAGGGAAGTCCCCCTGCGGATAATCTCTCCTTTAGTCATCTGCAAAAGAGGGGCGTTGATGCTGAATCTTACTGTGCCCTCGACGGCAACTTTTGTTGCAAGATTGGCCATGTCTTCAAATGCTTTCAGATATCCGGGCCGGCAGTCAGGGTATCCGCTGTAATCCACGGCATTCGCACCGATGAAAATGTCGGCAGCTTCGAGCACTTCGGCCCATCCGAGGGCAAACGAGAGGAAAATGGTGTTGCGCGCTGGAACATACGTGGCAGGAATTACAGATTGTGGATTGCGGAGTACAGATTGGTCGGTTGAAAATTCCGGGTTCTGTATTGTGAGTTCTGCCTTCTGATTCGTATCTTTCGGAACATCAATTGCTGCGGTCAGGGCGGAACCGCCGATTTCGCGGAGGTTGAAGTCGATGACGAGGCGTTTCTCTGCTCCAAGGTGTTCGGCAACCCGTTTTGCGGCTTCGAGTTCTATTGCATGACGCTGTCCGTAGTGAAAGCTCAGGGCATATACGCTATAACCCTCAGCCCGGGCAATCGCCATCGTTGTGGCGGAGTCGATGCCGCCGCTCAGCAGAACGAGCGCTTTTTTCATTTTCTGAGAAACTTGCCTTCAGTGCCCTGAATAATCCGTTTAATATTCGGGATATGCCGGATATACAGAAGCATTGAGATGATAGCCGCAATCGCAGTCTTTTCGATCGACTTGTCATAAAAATACATAATAAGCGGTAATGCGCCGAATGCCACAAGCGCACCCATTGACGAGATTCTGGTCTTTGAGAAAGTGAACATCCAGAGCGTAACGATCATAAGGCCGACATAAGGCGCAAGACCGAAGACCACGCCGATACTTGTCGCAACCCCCTTGCCTCCCTTGAATGCAAGGAAGACCGAGAAGTTATGGCCAAGAATAGCAGCCAGCCCAATGAGGCCCTGCGCGACAAGCAGCGTATCGGCGGGATAGACAGCAAACATGCTTAGCACCGGAATCGGCAATTCCAGCCACCGGAAGATCGGACCAACCAGCAGCACCGGCAACAGTCCCTTTGCTATGTCGAACGCAAGAGTAAGGGCTGCTTCGGCTTTGCCTACACTGCGGAGCACGTTGGTCGTCCCGATATTGCGGCTTCCAACATTTCTGATATCGACGCCCCTGATTCGTGCGATAAAGAGACCGGGGGGTATGGAGCCGAGCAGAAAGGCGGCGCACCAGAAGAGACCCAGTACTGTTGCATTGTCGAACACTATATTTGCCTCCAGAAAGAAATGGTATATTTGATTCCCGAGACAACTGCAAGTATCGCTGCAAGATAGATCGTTACAAGCCCTACATCATAAAAATCGAGACCGGCAATGCCGCCGGGCAGAAGAAGCAGGACAATAGCAATCATTTGCAGCGCTGTCTTTGCCTTCCCGCTCTGCTCCGCAGGCATGACGATGCCTTTGGACAGCGCGACGAAGCGAAATGTGGTGACAAGAAATTCGCGAAGAATAATGACAATTGCCACCCACGATGAAAGCCGGACCATATCAACCAGGAGCACCAGGGCAGCGATGACCAGCAGCTTGTCCGCAATCGGATCGAGGATGATGCCGAGCTTGGTTACCTGCCCTGTGCGTCGGGCGAGATATCCGTCGAAAAAATCAGTGACTGCTGCAACCAGAAAAAGAGCTACCCCCAATAAGGGCTTTTCGGGAGTGAAGAGCACAAAAACCGGGATGAGAGCAATTCTGCCGACGGTCAGCACCGTCGGAATGTTAACCGTGGCGGTACGCATCGAAGAGTTCTTCCCACCTTCCGTTCGCCTTCAGAATTATCTCGCACACCTCACGCACGGCACCGCGCCCGCCCTGCGCATGCGTAACGTAAACAGCAGCAGCTTTTGTCTCTTCGGTCGCATCGGCAACAGCGACCGGCAGCGCAACGCGGCGAAGGATCGGGATGTCGACAATGTCATCCCCGATGCATGCTATTTCATTGGCAGGCACACCGGTTCTGAGGCGCAGCTCCTCATAGGCAACCGCTTTTTTCAGAGCTCCCTGATAAACATATTGAATCCCGAGTTCAGCCGCACGACGCGCGACCACCTCAGCTGTTCTGCCGGTAATAATTGCGATCTCGATGCCGACCTTCTGGAGCATTTTAATGCCGTGGCCGTCACGGACATGAAACGACTTCAACTCGTTGCCGTTATTGTCGAGGATAATGCTTCCGTCCGTCATGACCCCGTCAACATCGAGAATCAGCAGGCGAACATGTTTCGCCCGTTCGAAAAGGTGCTGCTCATTCATGGGGATACCTATATGATGCCTTTCTTCAGGATGTCGTGAAAATGGACGATGCCGAGCACTGCGCCGGCGGCATCAGGAACGACAAGCGCCGTAATCTGTTTCTCTTCCATGATGGAGAGAGCTCTTGCGGCAAGGTCGCCCGGCTCAATGCTTTTCGGATTTCTCGTCATCACCTCGCCCGCAGTCATGTCGAAAAATGCCTTCCCCCACTTTTCGATGCCGCGCCGGATATCTCCGTCAGTGACTACGCCGAGTATTTTCCGCTCTGCATCCACAACGACCGCAAGACCGAGTCGCTTTGAGGAGATCTCGACAACCGCCCGCATCATGGGCGTTCCCGGCCCGACCGTCGGAACAGCATCAGCCGTGTGCATAAGATCTTTAACCGTAACGAACAGCTTTTTCCCGAGACTGCCTCCAGGATGATATCGCGCGAAATCCTCTTCCCGAAAACCATTTTTGCTGAGCAGGGCGACGGCAAGGGCGTCTCCCATGGCGAGCGCTGCGGTTGTCGAGGCCGTCGGTACAATCCCGAGCGGGCAGGCTTCTTCGCGCACTCCGACATCAAGATGAACGTCGGCAGTCAGCGCCAGCGTTGATTCGGGATTCCCGGTCAAAGCGATCAGATGCACGTCAAAGCGCTTGAAAAACGGGATGAGATTAACGAGCTCTTCTGTTTCTCCGCTGTTGGACAGCGCGATAATCACATCGCGCCCGGTAATCATGCCGAGGTCGCCGTGGCTAGCCTCGGCAGGATGGACAAAGAAAGACGGCGTTCCGGTCGATGCGAGCGTGGCGGCAATTTTTTTGCCGACAAGTCCCGACTTGCCCATGCCGGTCACAACAACGCGTCCCGGAGCCTTTGCAATCAAATTTACGGCTTCAGCAAAACTTTCCGTCAGCTTGCCGGAGAGAGCGGCAACTGCTTCCGACTCAATGCGCAAAACGCGCCGGGCAATATCGACAAGATCCTGCGGTGTCTCCGGCATTATGCAAACGACTCCCGCGTAAGTGAGTGAATCGCAGCAACCGCTTTAAGCAATGAACGGACCGCGCTGAGCGGAATCATGTTCGGACCATCGCACTTTGACTTGTCAGGGTCGGGATGCACTTCCATGAAAAGCCCGTCAATGCCAGCCGCCGCAGCCGCTTTTGCGAGAGGTAGCGCGAATTCGCGCTGGCCTCCGGAGCATTCGCCCTGGCCCCCCGGCAACTGGAGACTATGGGTAACATCGAATATCGCCGGTACGCCGAAGGAGCGCATAATCGGAAACGAACGGAAATCGACGACCAGATTGTTGTACCCGAAGAGCGTTCCCCGTTCGGTCAGAAACAGGTTCGTATTGCCGGTCGATTTGAATTTGTCGATGATGTTCTTGACATCCCATGGCGCCAGAAACTGGCCTTTTTTGATATTGACCGGCTTGCCCGTTTGCGCCGCCGCTACGATCAGATCGGTCTGACGGCAGAGGAATGCCGGGAGTTGTAGCATATCAAGCACTTCGGCTGCGGGAGCCACGTCTTCAACCGAATGAATATCGGAAATGACCGGCATGCCGAACCGGCTTCGCACATCGGAAAGAATACGGAGCCCTTTCTCCCTGCCGGGACCCCGGAAGGATGTCACCGAGGAGCGGTTCGCCTTGTCAAAAGAACTTTTGAAGACAAACGGCAAACCGAGTTCAACGGTCAACTCCTTTAACTGATGCGCTGTTTCAAATACCGTGTCATCGTCTTCAATAACACACGGGCCGGCAATAATCAGCGGAAGAGTGTCCGTCTCGGCAGAAAGAGAGCCGATCTGAATCTTCATGGTGCTATTTCCTCACCCACTGACCGTCGTCCTGCTGCACCCACCATCCTGTCCGTGCACGATCCCGCCAGCTTGCGGCAAATGTCTTTTCAACACGGGCAACCGCATCGCGCCCGAGCCGATTTGCAGCAACGATTTCTTCATACAGCGCTTTGCGGTCTTTGTTTTGGGCATCGATAAGCGTGTTGACCTCAGCCCGCTCGCGGAGCGTCAGTAAGGAGGCGTCGCGAATCGCGATATACCCGTTATTGGTGCTGCCCAGAGCCCCTTTGTCGAAATAGGGACGCAGTTCCTGGAAGCGGCTGATGAGGGATTCCCTGAGTGCGCGAATGGTCGGGGTTGAGACGTTGACATCGACTTCAGCCGCATGTGCCGACGACGGGCCGAGGCTGAAGTGTTTCATATGTTCCGGAACGCTGCTGCCCTGCTGGTTCTTCGGCTGCTGATCCGCAGGTTTCCCCTTCAGTTCTTCGTCAACCATCCTGTCCGCAGCTTTTCTCATCTCCGCTGCGGGGAAATAGAGGTTGACGGTAACGCATGAAACCAGGAAGAGAATCATAAGCCCTGCCGCAAGTCCTGCTTTTTTTGTCATGGAAGCCTCCTTGATGAAAAATGAAAAACCGAAACTCAAAACTATTAAGAATTAACATACTTCACGCAATAGTTCAGAAGCGCTGCTTTTAATTACTGCTGTCTATTTTACCCTTTTTCGGTGCTTTTTGCAGGTGGGGCGCACCGGAAACAGAGCGGCCAGCAGCTCAATAATCAGTTCACCTCGGGAATGCCGGGAGCGACTCCTTCCGACTTCATGATGCGCTCCAGACGTTCCTGCATGTCCTGAAAGCTGATTCTGTTGTCCTGGTTCTGGTTGATGACGTCGACGCCGCGCAGCCATCCGCGTTTGACAATGTATTCCTTTCCCCCGGACTGAACTGTCCCCCTTATGGTAAACACGTCATTGCGAAGTGAGCACTTCAACCCGATCTTGCTGTACGGAAAGTCGCGGAAAAGAGAGGTCAGACCTCCCTTCACGGAGGTCCTGACACCGGTGCCGAGTACGGTGATGCTTTCAATGGCATCCATGCTGATGCGCTGCTTAACCCCTCTCGTATCAACCGACTGCACCTCCAAATCAAAGTTGGCCGGCTGGCCGTACTCCATCACAAAATTCCTCAGCGAGCCGTGAATGATTCCGGTTGCATGGCCGACCGGAACTTTCTGGGTCACCTGTTCAAGGCTGATGCCCGAAAATGCGATGTCTCCTCCATAGCTGCGGCCGGCGGAAAACATTTTTTCAAAAAAGAAGTTCTGAAATGAAATCTCTCCTCCGAATACGCGGACAAGGAACTGTCCGTCCCCTTCCAGCCGCTCGGTGCGATAGTGGAGAATGCCGGTGTCCGCAAAAATGGTTCCCGCATACTCATTGTCGAAAAGTTCTTTTGTAAGCTGCCCCAGATCAACACTCTCAATCCGCACCCCAAGACGGAAGCCGACGGAAGGATGCGGAATGTCATCAACCCCGAGGCGGTACAGCACGAAGCCGCCGCCAAAGAGCGGCACGGAAACCGGTTCTGCAATGCGGATATAATTCCGGCTGATGTACAGGGGAACCTTGACGTTGTCTATCTTCAGTTTTCCCTTCTGGAATCCGGAAATTTCGAGGGTTCCGTGTTCATTATCAGGGGGGCGCTGAACCGGTTTGCCATCGGGTGTCAGGAGCAGCCAGAGCGGCAGGTGCAGCGAGATCTTCTCAACCGTCAGCTCGCGTCCGGGGGCCAGAAGCGACGCGTCGCGCATATCCAGCATCCCCCTGACGGAGATGCCGGCGGTTGAACGCTCAATCTGCGCCGAAATGGTTGTTGCGCCTGCAGCGGAAAGACCTTTCAGTGTCGGGACGGTAGTTTCTAGAAAATCCCTGAGCAGAAGGTTGACGGCGAGGTCATTGCGAATTGCCGCGCTGGACAGTGCTGCTTTCCAGCCGGAAGCGGTGCCGTCAAACGAAAGTGCGGCGGTTGCTGTCTCGAAAATATCTGCAGTCGAAGAGAATTGGAGGCGCTTTTCGCTCAAAAAAAAAGAGCCGTCAGAGGACAGGGCGGCTTTTCGTCCTGCGAGATTGCTGTAAAATTTCCCCCAGAGATATTCACCTCCTGAAACCTCAGCCTGCCCCGAAAACGCGAGTTTCTGCTCCCGTGGGCCGAACTGCAGTTTCAGCACGACCTTTCCGCTCACTCCCTGGGCAGCGCGAGCCGCATCGGGCGAACTGAAGCCCCCCTCGCTGAAACTGAAGGTGAGAGTTCCCTGCATTGCAAGCTGTTCTTTTGCATAGGTGCCGCTCAGGCTTGTCTCGACAACGCCTTTCCCCTGCATGGTCCAGGTGCGGTACTCATCCGGCAGAACCGGTGCGGCGACGGCGAAAGCCTGGGAAAAATCGATGGACGACACCGCGAGCGTGGCTTGCCATGGGATATCACCTCGCAAAACCGCTTTTGCAGCTCCCTGAATAACGCCGAACTGCTTGCTTATTCCTTTCAGCGAGCGAAGTGTGAATGTTTCGGTTTTCCGGTCAAATGCCATGTCGGAGGTCAGGTTCAGCGCGCTCACCGCTGTTTGTTTGCCGTCGAGCGTATAGGAAGCATTGTCAAGAATGAGGTCAGCCGTTCCCGTGCCGTAGGGGGGATACGCTCCGGCAAGCCTGAAGGCGACTTTCAGGTGTCCCGAAGCGGAAAGCTCTTTTTTCGGGCTGTCGGCAAAAGAGAAGAGTGAATCAATCGCGAGTTCTCCACCGCGTTTCGGCGAAAAGTTTTTGAGCGAGAAGTTGAGGCTGTTCAGCGTTACTTTCTGATCATTCCCTTCGAAGGTGAACACCGCCTCAGCATTCCGGATATCAAGAAGGCGAATATCCGGAAGTTTGTTCAGAAAGGAAAAGTCGCTTTTTTTCTTGCCGAGGCGAAAGGAGAGTTTCGGTTTTTCGAGAACAATCGTGTCGACATGCCCTTTCAGCATAAGGTCGAGCGCATTTTTTACATTCACGTTCTCGCAAAGAAGGGTGAATCCGTCACCGTCCCCTTTTTTTACGGACAGGTTTTTGATTTCACCTGAGAGCAGGGGCGAAAAAGATGCATTTTCGGCATGCACTTCATAACCGAACATGCCGGCCACCGCATTCAGCGCGGCAGGACTGTTCAGGATCAGGAGGGTGGCAATGCAGAGGCAAATAACAATCACCATGGCCGTCAATGCTATGCGGTTCGCCCAGGTGCGCAGAGATTGGCGTATCTGTATACTTCCCGAGTTCATTGATACATTATAGCACCGGAACAGGAAGGTCGCGCCACGGGCAACGCATGCTGCAATTCGCTATCTCGCCTCAACTCGGTTGCGACCGCTATGTTTAGCGTCATACAGCGCAGCATCAACACGGGCAATCAGGGTTTCAATCGAATCTTCATGCTGAAGCACCGTGACACCCATGCTGACCGTTAAGCGATTAAAAAGCGGAAACTCGCAGGCTTCAATATTCCGGCGGAGTTTTTCGGCCAGGGCGGTTGCATTGATGGCCGGAGTTTCCGGCGCCAGAATCATGAACTTGTCGCCCCCCCAGCGGCCCAGCACGTCAGAGCGGCGAATGCTTTGCCTGAGGATGTCAGCGACCGACTTCAGTGCTTTGTCTCCAGTCCGATGCCCACAGGTATCGTTGATTTTTTGAAATGATCGATATCGGCCATAATCAGCGAGAGGGCTGATTTATGGCGTTGCGCTCGGGCAAGTTCGCGGGCGAGCACATCCTCGAATGTATGACGATTGTAAACACCGGTCAGCTTGTCTATTGTTGCCGCCATCGTGAGCTGTTCCTCGAGTTGCCGGCGTTCAGTGACATCGTGCAGGATGAGGACATATCTGGTCAGAATCTGCTCATGCGTCCAGATGCCCGAAACCCGGCACTCCAGCAAGCGGGAGCGAGCGTTGCTTGAACGCTGAAGCGAAAACTGATACTCTTCATTCCGCTTCACCTCATCAAACGCCAGGATGAGGATATTATGGCCGATGCCATTTTGCGCGTAGATATTCTGGAGTCTCTCTCCAATTATGTCAGCAGCCCTGATTTCGAGCATCTGTTCGGCTGCCGGATTGCAGTATTTGACTGTCATACGGATGTTGATAGCAATGATAGCGCTGTCAGTTGATGAGCGCATGATGTTGTCGAGGTAGACGGATTTCTCGCGGAATCTTCTGAGCGCATCCTGAAGCTGCTCTTCTTTTTCCCGGACAATCTCCCGCAGCGATTCGGTATAACGCCCTTCCATGCCCCTGACGATATCTGATTGCGTAATCAGACCGGTCAGTAACTCCAAGCCGCCGGATCTTGTGCTTGTTCATCGCCTGAATGGCTTCGTAGAGGGGCACGTCGCTTTCAATGGTCTTTATCGGACTGCTCATGACCTCCTCAACCAGTGTCTTGTTCAAATCATGTTTTTCATAAATGAGACTGGTCATGTCACGTTCCGTGAGGATACCGAACAGGATGTTCTTTTCAGCAATGAAGACGCAGCTCATTTTGCAGGCAGCCATCAGCGCAAGCGCGTCACGAAGAAGGCTGCCCGCAGGAATGCTCTGAACATTACGGTTCATGATTTTGCCGACTTTTTTGCTTCGACAAAATACTCGATGCCTATGAGTCTGTCGGACTTTGGCATGTCATAATAAGAAGCGAGCAGCGACCAAAGAATATAGACGGGGGAGATCGAGGCGTGTTCAAACAGTGCGACAGGGAGACAGTATATTTATTTCCGACATCGGTACAGGAGTGGCTGCCTGAGGGTAGAAGTGGCTCAGGTCGTTTGGACAGGAGCACGCGATTCTTAAGTGGGAAGCTGCTCAGCATCAGGCTGCTCGCTCATGCGGCAGTATAGTCCAGTAAACCTCATCGGGTGTTGTGTTGTGTAGTAAAGTGCCTGATGAGGACGCCGATGATTGTACTTCTCCATGTATGCTGCTATACCCTGTCTCAACTCGATCATCGTGCCGTATGCCTTCGGATGCACCTCCTCGTATTTCAATGACCGCCACAGCCGCTCGATAAAGACGTTGTCCATCCAGCGCCCCTTGCCGTCCATGCTGATTCTGATGCCATGCTCTTTGAGAATATCCGTAAAATCCGTGCTCGTAAACTGACTGCCCTGGTCGGTGTTGAA
>DATIKF010000135.1:0-5246 GCA_035477855.1 Dissulfurispiraceae bacterium | reverse complement strand
GCTGCGGCTCCCCTCTCTCCGTGGCCAACAACCTCCTGTTCTGCTTCGTATCCATACCATCCAGCATAATCCCAATCTCCTTGCCCTCTACTCTAATTCTCGGCAAGGAATTGTCTCATCTATTCTGACACAGAGGGGGACGCCCTCGCCACGACCCCGACGGACACGGCGCCAACCCTGGCGCGGGCAGGATGCCCGCGACACGCACGGGCCGGAGGGCCTCGCCACCCAATAGAAAAGGCCGATGTCTTTTAGAGACACCGGCCTTTGTAAATTCCTGGCGATGACCTACTCTCACCCTTTCGGACTACCATCGGCCGCAACGGGCTTAGCTTCTGTGTTCGGAATGGGAACAGGCGTTTCCCCGTGCGTATGCTCACCAGGAAGATCGTATATCAGCCTTTCGGCTGACAAAGTCATCCGGGAGAGCGGACCAGCGACAAGCTCGGACCTCGACAGGCCTATCGGCCAGCCGGAACGTCGTCGTTGCTTATCACTAATCCCCTCTCCCGTGAGAAGTCTTTGATGCGGATGCGACAATGAGCACCTTGGCTCTTGACCCATGCAATCAAGGATTGATATGGTCAAGTCTTCGTGCGTTAGTACCGGTCAGCTGAATGCATTTCTGCACTTACACCTCCGGCCTATCAACCTGGTGGTCTACCAGGGCACTTCAGGTCCGAAGACCACGGAATCCTCATCTTGGGGTGGGCTTCCCGCTTAGATGCTTTCAGCGGTTATCCTTTCCCGACGTAGCTACCCGGCTATGCCCCTAGCGGAACAACCGGTACACCAGAGGTCAGTACTTCCTAATCCTCTCGTACTAAGGAAATGGCCCCTCAAGATTCCTACGCCCACAGCACATAGGGACCGACCTGGCTCACGCCGGTCTGAACCCAGCTCGCGTACCACTTTAACGGGCGAACAGCCCGACCCTTGGGACCGCCTACAGCCCCAGGATGTGATGAGCCGACATCGATGTGCCAAACGACTTCGCCGCTATGAACGCTCGGAAGTCATCAGCCTGTTATCCCCAGAGTACCTTTTATCTGTTGAGCGACGGCCCTTCCATACGGTACCGCCGGATCACTAGGTCCTGCTTTCGCATCTGCTCGACGTATTGAGTCTCGCAGTTAAGCACACTTATACCCTTGCGCTCAAAACGTGATTGCCAACCACGCTGAGTGTGCCTTTGAACTCCTCCGTTACGCTTTGGGAGGAGACCGCCCCAGTCAAACTGCCCACCTAGCACTGTCCCACGCCCGGATTCACGGGTCATGGTTAGGTGACTAACATAACAAGGGTGGTATTTCAACGTTGGCTCTGCCCCGGCCGGAACCGGAACTTCACAGCCTCCCACCTATCCTACGCATGCCATGCCAGGCATCAATACCAGGCTACAGTAAAGGTTCATGGGGTCTTTCCGTGTTGCTGCGGGATTGTGGTATCTTCACCACATCTACAATTTCACCGAGTCCGTCCTTGAGACACTGCTCCAGTCGTTACGCCGTTCATGCACGTCGGAACTTACCCGACAAGGAACTTCGCTACCTTAGGACCGTCATAGTTACGGCCGCCGTTTACCGGGGCTTCAGTTTAGAGCTTCGCCTTGCGGCTAACCCCTCCCCTTAACCTTCCGGCACCGAGCAGGCGTCATTCTGTATACATCCTCTTTCGGAGTTAGCACAGAACTGTGTTTTTGATAAACAGTCGCCAGAGCCATTTCTCTGCGCCCTCGCCATGCACCTGATAAATCAAGCACACGCGGAGGGACCCCTTATTGCGAACGTACGGGGGAAAATTGCCTAGTTCCTTAAGGACGGTTCTCTCGAGCGCCTGAGGATACTCTCCTCGCCTACCTGTGTCAGTTTGCGGTACGGACATGCTGCTTTCAACCTACGCCAGCTGTTTCTCGGCATCTTCTCCAGCCACTTCGGCATCGTAAATTGGCCTCGCCCTTGCGGGACCCACCCTACTAGTCGTGGGATGACCCTTGAAGATGCGTCACTGACTTCGTCCGGCAACATGGTGCAGGAATATTAACCTGCTGACCATCGTCTACGCCTTTCGGCCTCGACTAAGGACCCGACTAACCCTGGGCGGATTTACCTTCCCCAGGAAACCTTAGGCTTTCGGCGAACAGGATTCTCACCTGTTTTATCGTTACTCATGCCGGCATAATCACTTGCTACCGCTCCACCACTCATTACTGTATGGCTTCCACGCTGATAGCAACGCTCTCCTACCGCTTGCAAGCCGCCGCAGCAGCCTGCAAACCCGCAGCTTCGGTGTTCTGCTTATTCCCGGTCATTATCGGCGCCGAACTGCTCGACCAGTAAGCTATTACGCACTTTTTAAATGGTGGCTGCTTCTAAGCCAACATCCTGGCTGTCTCAGCAATTCAACTTCCTTAAGAACTTAGCAGAACTTCGGGACCTTAGCTGGCGATCCGGGTTGTTTCCCTTTCGACTACGGACGTTATCGCTCGCAGTCTTACTCCCGAGATAGACTTTACGGTATTCGGAGTTTGGTTGAGGTAGGTAGGCTGGTGGCCCCCTATCCCCATTCAGTAGCTCTACCCCCGTAAAGGAGTTTCTCGAGGCTAGCCCAAAAGCTATTTCGGAGAGAACGAGATATCTCCAAGTTTGATTAGACTTTCACTCCTCCCCACAGCTCATCCCCTAACTTTTCAACGTTAGTGAGTTCGGTCCTCCAGGGATTTTTACATCCCTTTCAACCTGGCCATGGGTAGATCACTTGGCTTCGCGTCGTGTTACCTGCGACTAATTCGCCCTATTCAGACTCGCTTTCGCTACGGCTCCGCACTTGAAGTGCTTAACCTTGCCACAGACAACAACTCGCCGGTTCATTATGCAAAAGGCACGCCGTCACCCATTATCCGTCCGAAGACGGATCATAGGGCTCCGACCGCTTGTAGGTGTATGGTTTCAGGTCCTTTTAACTCCCCTAATAGGGGTTCTTTTCATCGTTCGCTCGCGCTACTTTCCACTATCGGTCGTCGAGTAGTACTTAGCCTTGGAGGATGGTCCCCCCAGCTTCACACAGAGTTTCACGAGCTCCGTGCTACTCTGGAACGTCAACGCAGTACTTCGGTTTTCGCGTACAGGACTATCACCTTCTGTGGTCGAACTTTCCAGATCATTCCACTAACCGTCGTACTGGGATGTCAACGCCCGCAACCCCAGGGAGCAAGCCCCCTGGTTTGGGCTGATCCGCTTTCGCTCGCCGCTACTTACGGAGTCTCGGTTGATTTCTTTTCCTACAGGTACTGAGATGTTTCAGTTCCCTGCGTTCGCTCCATACGGCTTATACATTCAGCCGCAGGTACCGCCATCTGGTTGCCCAGTGACGGTGAGTTGCCTCATTCGGAGATCCTGGGATTATCGGTTGCTAGACACCTGCCCCAGGCTTATCGCAGTCAGCCACGTCCTTCATCGCCTCTCGACGCCAAGACATCCCCCATACACCCTTAGTAACTTGACCATATCAATCGATGATTGAACAGGTTATTTTCAAGTCGCCCTAAGCGCTCATTGTATTGTAGTTTCCCACTTGGTTTCAGAAAAACCTTGAGTGTTAAACTATGCTTGGGAATTGGTATTCCCAACGCATCCGCATCTGAACTTGTCAAAGATCCTTGCGGCCTTGTTGCCGCGTGAGCAACGTATTATACGCTGCCCTTTTTCACCTGCAAGAGAAAAATCCGAATTTTGTCAGATTTTTCACCCTCGCCTCGGAGAGCCGCTTTCCCGCCCTTTCGGACAGTTGCGGCCGCCCCGATCCTGACCTTCTCACAGCCGGCCCCCGCTTGCGCGGGAACCAGTGGAGACGACCGGGATCGAACCGGCAACCTCTAGCTTGCAAAGCTAGCGCTCTCCCAGTTGAGCTACGTCCCCCGGACCACTTCGTGGAAAGCTCGAAATCCGAATCTCGAATCTCGAATCTCGAATCTCGAATCTCGAATCCTTCGGACGCCCTGCGGACGCCTGTTTCGGATTTCGTGCTTCGAATTTCCTTTGACCTCCGGTCAAAGGCAGTGGGCCCGGGTAGATTCGAACTACCGACCTCACGCTTATCAGGCGTGCGCTCTCGCCAACTGAGCTACGAGCCCTCACCGCATCCGCGGAAACTCGGGAAAACCCGGATCTCGAAATTCGAAGGAGCAGCCCCGCCGGACTCTTCGACTTGGCCGCACCGTCAACTGCCTTTCGGATTTCGGGTTTCGTGCTTCGGATTTCTCCGAAGGAGCTGGTTCGAAAGTCGGTTTATATCTTTTCAGTTTCTAAAGAGCAACAAAAAAACCGCTGCTTTTCTTCTGCCAGCGGTTCAGGCACCTTCATACAGGCTACCGAATCGGCAGTCAAAGCTTCAGCTTTCGCGTTATCAGTACGTGTGTCAAACTTGCTTCACCTTCGTGTCTACAAGCGTTGATGGCGTCACTCACTGATTCAGTGCAGTCTATCCCCCCATCGGCACAGCGTCAACAGGATTTTAGGATTTTTCTGACATGCCCCCACCACGCAGTGGCCTATACGTTCGCAAACCCTGCAAGTTCGGCCATTTCCAGCGTTTTCCCCCTGTCGGAAATTTCTATGACATCCCCTTCAACCACCCCTGGAATCCCCCCTCCCGGCCCCTCCCTGCCGATCCTCGACCCCCATATTCTCGCCCCGCGCCCCCGCCGATGGCCCCCAAAGGACCGCCCCCTCCCCTCTCGCCCATCGCACATCGCAAGACCTCCGTCGGCCCAAGCCACGAATCACGGATGCACCCCATCGCGGCCTCCGGCCGCAACCCAAGAATTCATAGCCGAAAGAAACGAAAAAAACCGAAAAACAAGAAGTACACATCGAGACTGACCGCAAACCTTCGCTCGTTCCCCTTTTTCGCCTTCTTTCGTTTCTTTCGGCTGCCGCCTCTTGTTCTTCCCTTGCGGCAAAGAACCTTGCCGAGAAGACAAGATGTGCCGCAACCAAAAACCCATTCTCTCGCCAAGACGCAAAGAACGAAGAACGCCCAAAAGACAAAAGACACGGGGGCCGAGGGGAGGGCCGGGAGAGGGGAGCGAGGGGAGCGAGGGACAGTCCCGAATGGCACTTCCATAAGAGCTATGTCGTATTGAGCAGGCGTGCTTTGGCGACAGATCGAGGCTCGGTCAGGTACACCTGTTTCTTGGGTCGTCTCTTCACCGCCCGCGGCTCGACGCGGTCGGGGCGGTTGTTGAC
>DATIKF010000134.1:0-24404 GCA_035477855.1 Dissulfurispiraceae bacterium | reverse complement strand
CTTCATGCTCGGGGCAGGGCGAGACGCCGATGACGCGGGCGAACTGGTGCGCCGTTTTCGCGGATCTGCTGCCGCGCGCACTGCACTCGAAGCAGTCTGGCAGTATTGGAACCGCACGCTCGGTGCCGTGCAGGTCGAAACGCCCGATCAATCCGTCAATGTGCTGGCCAACGGCTGGCTGGTATACCAGACGCTGGCATGCCGTTTCCGGGCCCGCAGCGGATACTATCAATCCGGCGGAGCCTTCGGCTTCCGGGATCAGTTGCAGGATGCGATGGCGCTCATCCATACCGAACCCCGCCTGGTCCGCGAACATCTCCTCCTCTGTGCCAGCCGTCAGTTTCAGGAAGGCGATGTCCAGCATTGGTGGCATCCTCCGGCGGGCAGGGGGGTGCGGACACGATGTTCGGACGATTATCTCTGGTTGCCGTTGGCGGCTTGCCGCTATGTTCTTCAGACCGGAGACACCGGAGTGCTGGATGCTCCCGTGCGCTTTCTTGAGGGACGGGCGGTGACCATGGACGAAGATTCCTACTACGATCTCCCCCACGTGTCCGGTGAAGAGGCGACATTGTATGAACACTGCGTGCGTGCGATTCTGAATGGCCTCAGGTTCGGCGAACACGGCCTGCCGCTCATCGGCGCGGGCGACTGGAATGACGGTATGAACCTTGTCGGCATTCAGGGAAAAGGCGAAAGTGTCTGGCTCGGATTTTTTCTCTATGAAGTACTGATGCAGTTTTCCGCTATCGCGCGTCTGCATGGTGACCAGTCGTTCGCCGAACGGTGTGAGACCGAGGCGGGACTGTTGCAGCAGAATATCGAACAGCATGGCTGGGATGGCGCATGGTATCGTCGGGCGTATTTTGACAACAATACCCCGTTGGGTTCATCGGACAATGTCGAATGCCGGATTGATTCCATTGCACAAAGCTGGGCGGTCCTCTCGGGGGCCGGAGATGCCCAACACGCCCGCCTGGCAATGGAAGCGGTGGACCGGCATCTTGTCCGGCGGGATCACCATCTGATACAGCTCCTTGATCCTCCGTTCGACTCGTCGGACCTGAATCCGGGGTATATCAAGGGGTACGTTCCCGGAGTCCGGGAAAACGGCGGTCAGTATACCCATGCGGCGATCTGGACGGTAATGGCTTTTGCCGCACTGGGCGACAGCCGGCGCGCCTGGGAACTGCTGGCCATGATCAATCCCGTGAATCACGGGAGAACCCGTGAGGAAATAGCAACGTACAAAGTTGAGCCCTATGTTGTTGCAGCGGATGTTTATGCGGTCCCGCCGCACACGGGCCGCGGCGGATGGTCATGGTACACCGGGTCGGCTGGATGGATGTACCGGCTTATTCTGGAATCCCTCCTGGGGTTGAAGCTGGAGAGAGACAGACTGCGTTTCACGCCATGCATTCCGGAGGAGTGGGAGTCGTTCAAGGTGCACTACCGGTACCGGGAAACCATGTACCATATCAGTATTCTGCAAATATCCGCGGACAGCGGCCGGGCAGGGGTGACCGTCGACGGCATTGAACAACCCGACGGCTCTATTGCGCTTGTCGACGACCATCAGGAACATTCAGCTGAGGTGAGGATACCGGTTGCCGGCGGATGAGAAAAGAAGCAGCCTCAGCTTTATTCCTCTCATGTTGAAATTTAAATGTCTACAAGCAAACCCACCTTTCGATGCGCAGGGTTGCAAGTCTGCACTAAATGCATTATAACTAACATTATAACGAACACAGGGCAGCTTCCTGCTCATCCAACAGCAAAGGAGAGACATAATGGGAGACAAAGGCGGCAAGAAGGACAAGGACAAGAGCCAGAAGCAGAAGGCAACCAAGAACGCACACGATCTGAAAATCAAAAAAGGCAAGGAACCAAAGGGCGTCGCAAAATAGGATTTTCGCCGGACGCGGGACGACATTCATTTGATGACTTGCTTCGGGAATTCGCATTCTCGGCAAGCTGTCCTCAGCGCAGATTTTGCATCCTTCCAAAAAACATACCTAGATGAAGGGGTCGACGCCCTCGACCCCTTCCGTACTAACCGCACGACTGTTTATTGCGAATCTTGAAAGTGAATTTCTCTTCGTTACCGTTTAAATCGACAAGTTTCCAAGTGATTGAATCCTTGCTCATAAATGGAACAAGTCTGGCTCCGTGGTAGCCAATTTGGTATGGTATTCTCTGTTCTATCGCCTTCATGGGACAAGCCTTTGTGCAAGCCATATCATCCCAGCAATCTCTTGGAGATCTGCAGTAGGCTTGGCCAGACTCTTCATCGATCGCCATGATATCGCCAATGCAGATCTCCACGCATTGAGGTTCGTCGAATATCCCTTTACATCCGTTGCATTTGCTTTTCAATACATAGGGTGGCATTATTCTTCTCCGTTCTTGGCTTGTTTCTGCGTTATGCTTTCTCCGCTGAAAGCGGCAAAGGCGAAGTCGACTTGGTTCTCTCTCCCGGCAATATCTGTTCGTATGGCCTGCGTAGCATCTCAATCTGCCCGGTTTCAATGTTTTTGCGGGAATTGATAAAACAGTCGAGCGCTGGATCGACTTCAGGATAATCGGTTCTCGTCTGCCAGCCAGCCCATCGGGTTTCCCTGCGCTCGCGAAGATGCAGTGTTAAAACTTCAGCAACGTCAAGCCTGTCTATAACATCATGCACCAATACCAGCTCATGAAGATTCGTGGCGAAGAGCTTTCCTACTTGCTCCCTGAGCATTCCGATATGTTTCAGGGCGTAGTTGAGTTGTTCCTCATTACACCTGAAAAACTGACCGACACCCCCGGCATATTCGTCCATCAGGCGCTGGAGGCGCTCCTCCATTTCTTCTGGGGTCACCGCATCATATTTCCATCGCGAATCCAGGCCGTCCGGGATGTTGTATTTCGGCTCCAAGGCAAGCCCTCTCAGTAATGGTGTGAACACCCGCTCTTTTTCTCTGTCGATTAGAGCTTCATCAGCTTTTGGGCTCTCGCACCGTGCAATATACTTGAGCGCGCCTCGAGCAGCAAGAACTCCCTCTGCGGCGCATCCTCCGACGAACTTGTTCGGCATGCCGCCGGCGCACTCGCCCGCGGCAAAAAGTCCCGGAATTGTGCCCATTCTGTCGTCATCGACCCAATAACCGCTTGCAGTGTGCCCGCCAACAATATATGGATCGCTTCCATATATCTCAAGCTGCTCATCAGAGGGATTTTGCAGGCGTGAAGCAAGGAAGAGCACATACGTCGGGCGTTCATTCAGATAATCGATTTTGAGATCCTTCACTTCTTCTGCAGTAAGGTGTTTTGTATCAACATATGTGGGGCCGCGACCGTTTCGCCATTCTTCCATCGGTGCGTTGGCGCGGATAAATCTCGGAGCGGCATCGCCCCCAAGATGGGCAAATCGCTCCTCCAGAATTTTTTCGCCTTTAGCATTGACCATGCCAGCCTTATAGCCGACAGATATCGTGTCCACAGGGCCAGTAAAATCCTTGACCCGCGCCGCGCACCATCGCTGCTCCATAAGAGTCAGCTCGGCTCCCGCCCTGATCCCCATGGCGTAGCCGGTCCCGACGTTGAACGGGCACATCCACATCTGATGGTGGCTTGTCGTACCGTCATTCGTTGGAGAGCGGTACAGCCCCGCAGCTCCGCCGGTCGCTACTATGGTAGCCTTTGCTGTAATAATATAAAATTTGCCGTCTCTGAGACCAAAGCCTGTAGCGCCGGTGATTCGATCTCCATCCGTCAGAAAATTAGTAGCTACAACTCTGTTCAGGATGCGTGGATTGTAGCTCTTCGTTTTCTCTGCAAGAACCGGTTTAAGCTGCTCGCCAAAAATGGCTATATCAAAACGACCGCGCTTTTTGTAGTGCCCTTTTTCGTTTTTTTTGAATGGGATCCCCCACTTTTCGAGAGACTCAACGCACTCATTCAGTATTTTGGCGTTACTGAGTGCCAGATCTTCACGGAGAGGACCTCCCCCGACCTGAGCCCGGCTCCAGGCAACAAGTGACTCCGGCGTCTCCCCCTCGCCAATGTATGTGTTGATGGCGTCCATTCCAGCTGCAAGAGCGCCACTGCGGTCGATATGGGCTTTTTCCATGATTGTCACGTCAAGACCGGGGTTATTACCCTTCGCCTCAATAGCCACAAAGCAACCGGAGTTTCCCCCGCCAATAATGAGAAGATCTGTTTCAATCCTCACTTCAACGATTTCACTTAGTGTGCGCGGCAGAGCTTTTGATTCCATAAACATGCCTCCATCGGAAGATTTCCAGTTATAGCTTATCGTTTTTAACAATCCTTGTATGTTGCCCAGACGACATTTTATAAAAGGGGATGGATCGACAGGGAAGAATGCCGTAAACAGAACCCCGGCAGGCTATTCAGCAGACTGAATCAGGTCAAGCAGTTTCGCGGAGTCCAGAATGGTTATCTTTCCGGCTTCATACTGAATGATCCCTTGGCGTTTGAAACTGCTTATTACTTCTGTGACCGTTGTGCGCGTGGCTCCGATCATATCGGCCATTTCCTGGTGCGTGAACTTGTTGCGGAGTTCTATTCCCTTTTCACTCTGCTCTCCAACGACTTTGCCAAGCTTGGTAATGAGCTGTGCAACCCTGGAACGCACATCACAGGTAACAAGATTCTTGATCGTGTCGTGCGCCTTGCGAATACGGCTTCCGAAAACGTGCATAAGGGCAAACGATATCTCCGGGTTCCGTTGAATGAGTTCTTCAAAGTGGCGTTGGCTGATACAAAGCAGCTCAGTCTTCTCGACCGCCTCCGCAAATACCGTACGTCGCGCCCCCCCGCACAGTTCCGCGAGGCCGAAGAAGTCTTTGGGAGTGCAAAACCAGTAAATAACTTCCCGTCCCTCGCGCGCAAGGCTGTAAATCTTGATGCGACCGCTCACGACATAGTAAATGTGAGTTCCCGGATCCCCGGGTGAGAAAATGACGGCATTTTTCTCAACGATCTTTTTGACCGCATTCTTGAAGAAAAAAATCGCGCTCTTTCTCAGAAAGTGCGGCAAGAATATCAACAGCAGAGAGGTACCATTGCTGCTCCATAATAACCTCCTGCGGCCGTTAGGCGGCATAATATAAGCTCTCTGCGATTTTATGTCAAAGAGCAGTCATTGGTCAAAGAGTTTTCAGGCTATCTCACGAGAGGTTCCCATACAGGAAAGCCGTTTATTGCATACCATGGGGCCATGATGAATATGCTCCAGAGAATCGCCACAATGATGATCGGGAACCCTACTTTTGCATAATCTCCCATCGTGAATGTTCCTGTACCGTATGCTATTACGGCTGCCGTGATCTGCGTGGGAATTACAAAGGCAAAAGTGTCAACATTCGCTATGAGCAATGTAAAGGCAACCGGATTCATTTTGAGGAGGGGAGCCATCTCGAGCAGAATCGGTGCAAGCATGGCAACGGCAGCTACATTGCTGAGCATGCCGAGTCGAATGAATTGTGTTGCCACCATAAGGATAAAGAGGGTCATAATCCAGCCTTGGCCCTGAACGAGGGGATGCACAAGGGCTGCAAGATATTTAGCCAAACCGGTCGAGCCCATCGCGGCCGACATTGAGAGAGCGCCGCCAAGAAGAAGCCACGTTCCCCAAATGGTCTTATGTTCGATATCTTTCCATTTCAAGGGAAATATCCCGGGAATGAAGAATATCCCGAGTGCAACAAGTGTCATCATACCGGTTTTAATCTTGTGGATATCCTCAAGCGCCCACATGACTGCGGCAAAACAAAAGATTGCAAGGATCACCCATTCAAAGCTTCTGGTTTTGCCAAGAGATTCTCTCTCAGTCTTGATTTTTTCTGCACCGCCGGGGATTTCGACCCCTTTAAATTTGAAGAATAGTTGCAGGATAAAGTACATAATTGGGAATAATCCTATAATAGGAAGATGGAGCCATAGCCATTGCACCCAGGAAATCTGCACATTCAGACTCTTGTTGAAAAGACCGACCATTATTAAATTCGGCATATGAGCCGTCAGAATAAGTATTCCACCGACCATTGGCGCATAGACTAAAGACGAGATGGTGATAGCTTTTTTAGCGTTTTCTTCTTTAGGACTGCTGCCAAAAAGTTGCATAATCCCGCGCACAATTGGCATAAGAGTTGCAGCCCGCGCGACCGCTGCCGGAACGCAAAAGGCGAGCAACATGCTCGTTGTAAAAAGACCGACGATAACGCTTCCCGCTCTTGTTGACTTCATTTTTGATAACACGGTAAGAGCAATTCTGGTGTCCAGATTTGCCGTCCATAAGATAGCACCAAAAATGAATGCGCCCAGGCAGAGAAAACTTACGTCAAGGACAAATCCGCCAAATGCCTCAGGAATCTTTGGCACTGCGTTGCTCAGTACAAGAAGCATGGGGATCATGAGACCCGAAACGCCAACCGGGATGGCCTCCGTAATCCAGATAATGCATGCCCATACTATCGTTGCAAGAACGGCTTTCGCCGGATAGGTAGGAATGAATGCGGAAAGGTCCAGGACCCAGAGAATCATGGCCCAGGCTGTCCATGCTGAGACATAACCAATGAGCGTCTTTGCAGGACGGCTGTGTCTGGCGCGAAGGTTTTCTATAAAATATCTGGCGATTCCCTTCGGGGGTGCTGTATTCGATACGCCGACTGTTCTTTGTTCCATGATCCCTCCATACAAAGTATTGGGCAGCTATATCAATATTATGTGAAGTGAACCTGGAAAACTGTCGGATAGACTACATTCGGGATAGTTTAAACCTAAGGGAAGTGAAGAGCTGCTCCCTGGTTCTGATGAAGATTGAGGCCTCGATGCACCAGGCTTGAGGTCTGCGAGCTCAGGAAATCAGATTTGCGAGCCTTGCAAAGTCTTCAATGCTCAGGGTTTCAGCGCGGCGAGTTGGGTCTATATTTGCTTTCATGAGCAGATCCTTGCACTCCGGGATAAGCGGCTTTAGGGAATTGGAGATGGTTTTCCGACGTTGGGAAAAAGACGCCCTGATTATTTTGAAGAGAATTTTTTCATCGTTAACGGCTACAGGAGGCTTTTCGCGAATTTCCATCCGAACAACTGCAGAGTCCACCTTGGGCATAGGGCGGAATGCTTCCTTCGGAATGATAAACTGCAGCGTCGGCTTTGTGTGGTACTGAACAGAAAGTGAAAGCACCCCGTAATCTTTGCCGCCGGGCGGGGCCACGATGCGCTCCGCGACTTCTCTCTGAATCGTCAACGTCATGGACTGGAGTTTTGTCCTGGCTTCCAGGAGCCGGAAAATAATCGGTGTTGTTATGTAGTAAGGGATGTTCGCCACGACCTTGAAAGGTTCAAGCTGCTCAAACGGATATTCAAGAACGTCCATGTTGACCAGTTCCAGGTTAAAGTACCCGGCAAGCTCGGCCTTGAGGCGTGCATGGAGGTCGGCGTCAAGCTCAACGGCAATGACTTTCCCGGCCATTTGCGCCAGCAGCTCAGTCATCCGTCCGGGGCCGGGGCCGATTTCGACAACGGTATCCTCGGCGCTGACCTGAGCAGCATCTATGATGCGAATCAACAGCATGGGGTCGAACAGAAAGTTCTGCCCGAGTGATTTTTTCGGCTTGAACATGGTTATTGAATGACGTACGACTTAACTTTCACTTTTACCAGGGAGCGCTTCAGTTCGATCTTCATTTGAGACTGATAGTAGTGCATCCATGCCGGAGTGCCGGGCTTTCGATCTGTTTCTTCAATCTGTTCGGGAGTGTCATACGTTATGATCAATTCGTCGCCGTTGGGAAGACGCAGAACCTGCTGCGTGGGCAAGAGCATCTTTTTGCTGACAAGTATTTCCCGGTCGCTGTTTTTCAGCACATACTGTTCCGGGTCTTCGGTAATGGTGTAGTCCCTGATGTCCCACCAGAAGAAACCGTTCCGCAGGCCGGTTACCAGCATTGTGGAGCGGTTTTTGTCGAGCTTTGGTCTGCTTCTGATTTCCCCTTTTTCTTCCTTTACCTCTCCCGCAAGAAAGCCGAGATAATAAATCCGCATAGAGAGTTCGCCAGAGGAAAGCGTAAGGGCTGCGTCGCCGCTCATGATGGTGTCGCTCTTTTCGTAGTCAACAGACAGCGTTGCATCAAGAATTTTCACCTGACGCAGGTCGTTCATTGCCTGCTCAAGTTGAACGCCTTCGTGGGTCGGGATGACGATTTCTTTCCTGGGTGCGCAGGAAAGAACGAGCATGCAGACGACTGAAGACAAAAGGCAGAACAAGGCCGACGAGCCGAAAAGAGACATCTGTTTTTCCTCCTTCGCTTCCCCGCCTTGAGGCATCGGCCTGCTATCGTCTGATATATTCCAAAGCTTCTTCAACATCTCTTACTCCTTGTATAGTTAATCCGCACCTGTCTTTGAGCCGGTCGGCATTGCCTTTGGGGACGATTGCTGTGGTAAAGCCGATTTTTTCTGCTTCTTTAAGGCGCGTTTCAGCCTGAGCAACCGCCCGAACTTCGCCTGAAAGGCCGACTTCGCCGAACACAATGGTCTTCGGATGTATCGGGACTTCCCGGAACGATGACACCATGGCAGCGATAATGCCAAGGTCAAGGGCTGGTTCAAGAATCTTGAATCCTCCGACGACGTTGATAAACACATCCATCCCGCCGAGGTTGATGCCGGCTTTCTTTTCCAGCACCGCAACCAGCAGGCTTACCCGGTTAAAGTCGACCCCCATGCTGGTTCTGCGAGGCATGCCGAAAGAAGTCGGCGAGACGAGCGCCTGTATTTCGACCAGCAGAGGGCGCGTGCCTTCAATGCTTGCAATGACAGCCGACCCGGAAACATTTTCAGGACGCTCGGCAAGGAAAAGCTCCGAAGGATTGAGCACCTCGGAAAGACCGCTGTCGGACATCTCGAATACGCCGATTTCGTTCGTCGAGCCGAAGCGGTTTTTCACGGTGCGCAGAATGCGGTACGGATGCCCGCGATCCCCTTCAAAGTACAATACGGTATCGACGATATGCTCCAGAACCCTCGGTCCTGCGATAGCCCCTTCTTTGGTGACGTGACCGATAAGAAAGACCGGCACCTGTGCCTTTTTAGCATAATACATCAACTTGGCGGCTGATTCACGTATCTGCCCGACCGACCCGGGAGCTGAGGATAGGTCTTCGGTATAGACCGTCTGTATTGAGTCGATGACGAGCACCGAGGGCTTCATTTCTGCGGAATAGGAGATAACATTTTCGATGACGGTTTCGGGCAACAAAAGAATATGATCCGAATTGATATTGAGCCGCTCAGCCCGGAGCTTTATCTGCTCGGGAGATTCCTCGCCTGAAACATATAGCACAGTACCGAACTGTTCGGCTATTTTGCCGACCGCCTGCAAAATGAGAGTCGACTTGCCGATGCCGGGGTCGCCACCAATCAGCACAATGGCTCCGTTTACCAGTCCGCCGCCTAATACCCGGTCGAGTTCGGAAATGCCGACAGCCGAACGTTGTTCGGTCGCTCCGGTAATTGCAGACAGAGGCTGGGGAGCAGTGCTCCCTGTCAGTAAGGGTTTCGCCTTGAGCGTCTTCGGTGACTCCCGCTCTTCGGTAAAACTGTTCCATGCCCCGCAGTCAGGACATTTGCCGAGCCATTTCGGACTCGCAAATCCGCATGCCTGGCACTGATAAACGGTTTTAAGCTTAGACACGGGAAGAGTCCAAAGGCCAAATCAGCTTAAGGCTGACAAAAGCCAAAAGCGAGACGAACGCAACGGACGTCAAATGCAAAGGGGTCGGCTTTAATAAAGGCATATTATTATTATACATGAAGGAGTTTCATGCCCCTGCCAAAGGCATGCGCGCGACGGATGGCTTCGCGAACAAAGGCCTGCGCTTTTTCAGCCGCATATATAACTGTATTGCCCTGCGCAAGCCAGGCGGTCAGGGCAGCCGAAAAAGCGCAGCCGGTGCCATGGTATTCGCCCGGAATCTTTTTACCGACAATTTTATGAAATAGTGTGCCGTCATATATAAGGTCAAGCGTTTCGTGTTCAAGGTGTCCGCCGGTTATAATAACCACTTCGGGACCGTACGATTTGAGCGCTCTGGCCGCATTTTTCATATCATCAGGCGACTCTATCCGGACTCCTGACAGGGCAGTTGCCTCATAGATGTTCGGCGTAATTACGCGGGCGAGCGGAAAAAGCTTCATCTTCAGAATCTCCAGCCCGCCGTTTTCAATAAGCTGCGCCCCGGTTGAAGAGACGGTGACCGGGTCGATAACGAGATTGTCGAGCTCGAATCCCTGCACTGCCCCGGCAACAGCGAGAACCGCGCCGATGGAGCAGAGCATTCCGGTTTTCAGGGCGTCGGGACGGATATCGCTTATGAGGGTGTCGAGCTGTTTTTTCAGGAATTCTGCCGGGACAGGGGCTGAAGCCCTCACGGTGACGGTATTCTGGGCAGTCAGCGCTGCCACGGCTGAGAGGCCATAGACCCCGCAGACTTGGAAAACCTTGAGGTCGGCCTGAAGACCGGCGCCTCCGGTGGGGTCAGAGCCGGCTATGGTGAGCGCTGTTTTCATCGGGATTATTATATCAGGCGCTAAAGAATGTTGACAAATCAGCCGGATTTGGAGTAATTTATTAGCTCAAAGTTTTTTTGCTCGTGCATAAGCATCAGTTTTAAGGAAGGTGTGACGATATGAAGACCACGAAGTTCATGAAGAAGACCGACGTTAACCGCAAATGGTTTGTCGTTGATGCAAAGGATCAGGTGCTCGGCCGCATGGCAACCCGCATTGCCATGTATCTGCGCGGCAAGAACAAGCCGACCTTTACCCCGCATGTCGACACCGGCGATTTTGTCGTTGTCATCAATGCCGACAAGGTGAGGGTGACCGGCAACAAGCTGGAAAACAAAAAGTATTACAGTCATTCAGGTTACATAGGCCATATCAAGGAGGAGACCCTCAAGGATCGTATGGCTGCGAAACCTGAAGATGTCATCCAAGCGGCAGTCTGGGGAATGATCCCGAAGAACCGCCTCGGCAGACAGATCATCAAGAAGCTGAAAGTTTACAGCGGAGACAAGCATGATCATGCTGCCCAGAAACCTGAACTTATCGACATTTCGAAATAAGGAGTTATAATACGATGGCTTCCATTGAGTATGGCGCAACTGGCAGAAGAAAGCGTTCTATCGCTTCGGTGACGATTACGCCGGGAACCGGTCGCATCACGGTCAACAACCGCGATATCGACAACTATTTCCCGCGCGAAACGCTGCGGATGATTATCCGTCAGCCGCTTACCGTCACGGGCGTTATCGGCAAGTATGACATCAAGGCAAAAGTTCTCGGGGGCGGTCTCAGCGGCCAGGCCGGGGCACTTCGTCACGGTATTTCCCGTGCACTGGTAGAACTCGACACAGAGCTGAAGCCCAAGCTGAAAAAAGAAGGGCTTCTCACAAGAGACCCCAGAGAGGTCGAGAGAAAGAAGTTCGGGCAGAAAGGCGCACGAGCACGTTTCCAGTTCTCAAAACGGTAGTCTGTCTTCGCAATAAACCGATGTCTTTTCGAAAGGCCCGTTCTCAGAACGGGCCTTTTTTGATATCAAAAAAGCATGACAGAGGTGTACTATGATCAAGGTTGCTATCTGTGGAGGCAGCGGCTATACCGGAGCGGAGCTGCTCCGGATGCTCCGGCAGCATCCTGAAGTAGAGATTGCGGCAGTCACATCCGAAAAATCGGCCGGGAAGCGGGTAACCGATCTTTTTCCGCACCTGGTCGGGTATGAGCACCTTGTCTATGAACATCTTGACCGCACGGAGCTTGTGCAGAAAGCGGATCTCTTCTTTCTTGCGCTTCCGCATGCAGCCTCGCAAGAAGCTGTCGATGCCTTTTACCGTGCGGGCAAGAAGGTCATCGACCTCTCCGCCGATTACCGTCTGCAGTCTCCGGTCATTTATGAAGTATGGTACAAGACCCCGCATCATTACCCCGAGACTCTTAAAAAGGCTGTTTACGGACTTCCCGAGCTGTACCGGAAGCAGGTGAAGCGGTCTCGTTTGATAGCGAACCCGGGCTGTTATCCCACCAGTGCCGTTCTAGCGCTTATGCCGGCGCTGAAGAAGGGACTTATCGACCCGGAAAGCATTATTGTGGATTCCAAGTCGGGAACCACTGGTGCGGGCAGGAAGGCTGACATTGGCGTGGCTTTCTGTGAGGTGAATGAAGGATTTAAGGCATACGGCATCGCAGCTCATCGCCATACTCCCGAAATTGAGCAGGAAATATCAAAACTGGCAGGGAAGGATGTTGACATTAATTTTACACCGCATCTCGTGCCGATGGACCGCGGGATTCTGACTACAGCATATGGAAAGCTTGTTGCCGGAATTGAAACAGCAGCGGTGGCAAAGATATATCAGAAGGCATATGCCGGAGAGCCGTTTGTGCATGTAATGAACAACGGTGTGCTTCCGAATACAAAATATGTTCGGGGGAGCAATCACTGCATGTTAGGCGTCAAGGTGAATCCGAGAACGAATACGCTCATCATGATTGCGGCGATTGATAATCTTGTAAAAGGGGCTTCCGGCCAGGCAATCCAGAACATGAACATCATGCTTGGCTTCGATGAGACGACCGGCCTGAAGGGACTCGGATTGTATCCGTAGGGAAGCAGAAGGCGGAATGCACGATGTTAAAAGCGAGAAGCTCTTTCCCGAAACGGGAGAGCTTCTTTTTTTTATGTGGGAGCACATGATACAATTAACCCGGAATTGTCATTAGCCTTTGTAGTATTTCTGTCACTCCCGTGCCTTTCCAGGACAAGCGCCGGAATGACAAAAAAAGCAACAAAGCAAAGAGTTGCGTGGCAGACTGTTTTCTAATGACATTTTTGGGATTAATGCGTTCGGTCAATATATCATTGGATGTCGGCGGGGAGCAGAAATGAGTAAAGCAAAGATTGGAACTCAGGCGTTTCTCTATCCCATGCCCATGGCGGTCATCGGTGCTCACGTGAAAGGTAAGACGAACTATCTTGCAGCAGCCTGGCTGACACGGGTCAACTTCAATCCGCCTATGATAGGGGTGGCTCTCGGGAAGATTCACTTTACCAACCAGGGCATCCGCGAGCACAGGGAATTCAGCGTCAATATCCCCAATCTTGACGGAATGGCAGCTGCGGACTATGTTGGCCTGGTTTCAGGCATGAAAACCGACAAATCATGGCTCTACAAGCCTTTCTATGGCGAACTGCCCCATGCGCCGATGATCGAGAGCTGCCCGTTGACTATGGAGTGCCGCGTGACGCAGATAGTGGATCTTCCGTCGAACGAGTTTGTTATTGGCGAGATCATCAACGCATACTGCGATGAGTCGTGCCTGACTGACGGGAAGCCCGACATTGCGAAAATGCGGCCTTTCGTGTTGACGATGCCGGATAATCGTTACTGGGCTATAGGTGAGATGGTCGGCAAAGCATGGAGCGTGGGGCGAAAAGTACATAAGGAATAACGGAGCCTCGCTCTGTTGCCGCACAAAAAAGGCATCGTTTCAGCCCTCTTTTTTATGCGGGGCTGTCTTCCCGCAGATTCCGTCAGGAGACGATTTCAGTGCCGATGCCTTCCTTGGTGAATATCTCCAGAAGCAGACAGTGCGATATGCGGCCATCGACAATGTGGGTCTTTCCGACGCCGGCATCGAGCGCACGCATGCAGGACTGCACTTTCGGCAGCATTCCCCCGGCAATGACGCCTTCGTTGATGAGCTCCTGGATATCGAGTTTGTTCAGCGTCGAAAGCACTTTGCTTTCGGCGTCCCTGATGCCGGGCACGTCAGTCAGCAGGATCAGTTTCTCTGCCTTCAGCGCACAGGCTACTGCAGAGGCAACGTAGTCGGCATTGATATTGAGCGATTCCCCGGTCCTGCGAACCCCAATCGGTGAGATGACGGGAATGAATCCGTCTTTTTCGAGAGTGCTTAAAATGCCGGGATTCACTTTCTCGACTTCCCCGACGAAGCCGAGATCGAGAACCTCCTCATCCCCCTGAAATTTCTTTTTGAGCAGTTTCTTTTTCGCCTGAATAAGGTTGGCATCTTTGCCGCTCAGTCCTACCGCTTTGCCGCCGTGCCTGTTGATGAGCGTCACGATCTCCTTATTGACCAGCCCGCCGAGCACCATCTCGACAATGTCCATGGTCTCCTTGTCGGTGACGCGCAGCCCCTGAACGAAGGTCGGCTCTTTGCCCATGCGCTTCATGGTTTCGCTTATCTTCGGCCCGCCGCCATGTACGATGACTGTCCGTATGCCGATATAGCTCAGGAGTACGACATCCTCCGCAAATGAATTCTTCAATGCCTCATCCACCTGCGCAGCACCGCCGTATTTAATGACGAACGTCCTGCCGTAAAAATTGCGAATGAACGGCAATGACTCAATCAGGATATTTGCTTTTTCAATCAGTTTCATCATGGGGTCCCCGATTCCTGTTAGTTCTATTCGTACGTGGCGATCAGTACTTCGTACCCTTCATTTGCCAGGCGCAAACCAGCCTGCCGGGCCTCAGAACGGCTTGCAAACTTTCCGATGCGCACACGGTAAAAGGTCTGTCCGTTGACAACCGCCTCCGTGATGTAAACGTTATTGTAATGGAATTCGAGGCCTAATTTCAGGCGGCGGGCATTTTCCACCTCGCGGAATGAGCCTGTCTGAATGGTAACCGTTCCGGCCGCACTGCCGCTGTACTTCACCGTTTTTATATAACGGAGGTCGCGGCCAACCGGTTCGATAGAGACCTGCGCGACGCCGGGGCCGATAAGATCAACACGGCGAGCTGCACCGTACGACATGTCCAGATCACGCCCGGCGATAAATGGTCCGCGGTCGTTTATGGTGCAGTCGACTTCGCGCCCCGTGCGGGGATTGCCGACGCGAAGCAGCGTGCCGAACGGATATTCCCGATGAGCGCAGGTAAGAGCGTGCATATCAAACGGCTCTCCTGAGGCAGTGGGTCTGCCGTGAAAGTCTTTGCCATACCATGAGGCATAAACGAGCTTTTGCTCTCCGCGATACTCCTCAACAGAAGGCGCACGGAAATCCCGGTCCATAGGATGCGAGGCCGGTCTGCGCTCATGCTTGCTGCTTCCGCAGCCGGCAAGGAGTGTTGTCACAAACAGAATGCCGACCAATGCGACTCCTTTGGAGTGAGGTTTTATCATGCCGTCAAGGGTATCTTCCATCAATTTGCCTTCCACCGCTTTTGACTTTTTACAGTATGTATCTGCTCAGATCCTCATCCTTCACAATATCGGAAAGCGTATTCTTTACCGTATCACGGGTTATGGCAATTGACTCGTTTTTTCGTTCCGGGGCGCTGAACGAAATTTCCTCAAGCAGTTTTTCAAGAATGGTATGCAGGCGACGGGCCCCTATGTTTTCGGTCTTTTCGTTCACCTGAGCTGCAATCCCGGCAATCTCGTCGATTGCATCATCGCTGAATGCCAGAAATACTTCTTCGGTAGCGAGAAGAGCAATGTATTGCTTGATAAGGGCATTGTTCGGCTCAGTGAGAATGCGGACAAACTCAGCCTTGCCGAGCGATTCGAGTTCAACGCGGATAGGGAAGCGACCCTGCAGTTCGGGGATAAGATCTGAGGGTTTTGCAATATGAAACGCACCTGCTGCAATAAACAGAATATGTTCTGTTCTTACAGGACCATGCTTCGTTGTTACGGTTGACCCTTCCACTATCGGCAGGAGATCGCGCTGAACGCCTTCACGCGACACATCGGGACCATGCCCCTGTCCGCGACTCGCAATTTTGTCGATCTCATCTAAAAAGACGATGCCGCTCTGTTCGGTTCGCTCGATTGCCTCACGGGTTATCTTATCCATATCAAGGAGCTTTGCCGACTCCTGATGGGTCAGAATCGAGAGCGCTTCCGGCACACGATACTTTTTCCGTTTCGATTTTTCCGGAAGAAAGCTGCCGAGCATTTCCTTCAAATTCATCTCGATCTCTTCCATTGCAACATTCGATACCACGCCGAACGGCATCACCTTCTCTTTGATTTCCACATCGACATAGCGATTGTCGAGCTTGCCTTCACGCAACTGGTGCCGGAGGCGTTCGCGCGTTTCGTTGCCCGTGTCAGGCTCGGCCGTCCCGTCAAAGCCGGGTCGTGCCGGGGGCAGCAGCAGATCGAGAATGCGGTCTTCTGCGAGCGTTTTCGCTTTTTCCAGCACTTTTCCCATCTGCTCGGTCTTCACAATGCTCAGCGCAATTTCTATAAGGTCACGGATAATTGATTCAACATCCCGGCCAACATACCCGACCTCCGTGAACTTGGAAGCTTCGATTTTGAGAAAGGGCGCGTTGGCGAGTTTGGAAAGTCTCCGGGCTATCTCAGTCTTGCCGATGCCGGTTGAACCGATCATGATGATGTTTTTCGGCAACACCTCATCCCTGAGGTCGTCGGTGAGCCGCTGACGGCGCCACCGGTTTCTGAGTGCGATGGCAACAGCCTTTTTCGCCTTGTCCTGTCCGATGATATATTTGTTGAGCTCCTCGACTATTTTACGCGGGGTGAGATTATCCATTGAGTTCCTCGATAACGATATTTTTGTTTGTGTAAATGCAGATGTCTCCTGCTATCTCCATAGTCTTCCGGGCTATCTCGGCAGGCGTAAGCTCCGTATTCTCCCAGAGGGCACGCGCGGCAGCCTGCGCATAAGGTCCGCCGGAGCCGATTGCCGCTGTGCCGCCTTCCGGCTCGATGACATCTCCCGTGCCTGACAGGATGAGTGTATGCTCTTTGTCGGCAACTATCAGCAATGCTTCAAGGCGGCGCAGGATTTTGTCGGTGCGCCAGTCCTTTGCAAGCTCAACCGCGGCACGGGTAACATTGCCCTTGTATGTCTGGAGCTTTGCCTCAAACTTCTCAAAGAGAGTGAAAGCATCAGCAGTGGCTCCGGCAAATCCGGCAAGGATCGAGTCGTTGTAAAGCCTGCGAATTTTCTTTGCATTATGCTTCAGGACGGTGTTTCCCATCGTGACCTGCCCGTCGCATGCAAGAGCAACCCGCTCCCCGCGCCTGACGCAAAGAATGGTCGTTGCATAAAACATTTGACGGTCATGAGTGTTGTCAATCATTGTGACGCCTCCGGCTCCCATTCATCAGATTTTGGTTTCAATGTGTTGTCTCCTATTTGCCTTTTTTCTTTTCGTCTTCTCCAAACGGATGAGCCTGATCGTAAACATCAATAAGATGACCGATATCGAGGTGCGTATACTTCTGAGTAGTCGAGAGCGATGAGTGGCCGAGCAACTCCTGAATCACCCTGAGATCCGCGCCGCCGGTCAGAAGATGGGTCGCAAATGTGTGGCGGAGCGTGTGCGGCCCAATCTGTCCTTCAATGCCGATTGCCCGGGAGTATTTCACTACTATACGGCGGATCTGGCGATCTGTCAATCGCGCTGCGCTTTTGTTCAGAAAGAGCGCATTGTCTGATGCATCAGCCTTTTTTTTCTTTTTGAAAAGCAGCCGCTCAATCAGATAGGCCTTCAACGCATCCTGTGCTTTTCCCCCAACCGGAACAATGCGCTCTTTTCGTCCCTTGCCGAGCACCTTTACCAGTCCTTCGCGGATATTGATATCTTCAACATTCAATCCCTCAACTTCGCTGACGCGCAGGCCGCTTGAATACAGGAGCTCAAGCAGGGCTCTGTCCCGAATCGGCAAGAGCCCGATCCCTGCGGGCTCCTGAACAAGACTGAATGCATCGTCGACAGAGAGAAAATTCGGCAGGTGTTTCGGCGTTCTCGGGGTCGAAACGAGACGTGCCGGATTTGCCCGTATTCTTCCCTCCAGATACAAGTGGGCAAAAAATGAGCGAAGTGCGGCAAGGCGGCGTGCCACGGTGGTTTTTGATTTTCCGTTCATGCTCTGATGAGCAATGAACCCCCGGATATCGAGCATTTCAATGAGGTCGGGCTGCAGCGGACAGTATGAGGCAAAGTCCATGAGATCCCGGTGATAGGCTCTTAGTGAGTGTGCGGAGAGATTTCTTTCGACTGCAAGGTGACGCAGGAACGCTTCAATGTGAGGGTGAAGCGGGCTGTCCACATCGGGCAGGGGTATGTTCTTTTTCTTTGCAGGGCTCACCGCACGGTACTTCCCTGCTCTATCTGTTCTCTGAAACGCAACCATTCCGACAGTGCGGCTTCTGCCATCAGGACTCTGCGCTGCTTTTTGTCCCGAATTTGCTGAATTGAGTCAACTGTCGGAATCAGCCCGAAGTTGATATTGCTTGGTTGAAAGTGGTTCGGATCGCTTTCGGTAATGTGGCGGATGAGCGCTCCATGGGCGGTTTGAGGCGGCGCAGGAATAAACGGCAGCCCCAGGAGTCTTCGGGATGCATTGATACCGGCAAGCAGCCCCATTGCGGTCGATTCGATATAGCCTTCGACGCCGGTTATCTGTCCCGCAAAGAGCAACGTATCCTTCTTTTTAAGTGACAGATCCTTGTTCAAGTGCAGGGGAGCGTTGATGAAGGTATTGCGATGAATGCTTCCAAAACGGAAAAACTCTGCGTTTTTCAGTCCCGGAATCAGGCGAAAAACCAGTTTCTGGGAAGGCTGGCGGAGGCGAGTCTGGAAGCCGACCATGTTGTAAGCTGATTTTTGGCGATTCTCGGTGCGGAGCTGGACAACGGCATAGGGGCGTTTCCCGGTTCGCGGATCGACAAGCCCGACCGGCTTCAACGGACCGAAGCAGAGCGTATCTCGGCCGCGCTGCGCCATGACCTCAACCGGCATGCACCCTTCAAAAAACTGCGCCTTTTCGAACTCGCGCGCGTGAACGGTGTCAGCGTCAATCAACGCCTCATAAAAGCTATTGTACTCCTCCTTCGTCATCGGACAGTTGATATAGTCATCACTGCCTTTGCCATAGCGGGATGCAGCAAACGCAATTGAGAAGTCGATGCTTTCGGTGTCAATGATCGGTGCAATCGCGTCGTAGAAATAAAGGTGTTCTCCCCCGATAATCTCTCCAATAGCTGATGCAAGGGGAGACGAGGTGAGCGGTCCGGAAGCAACAATGGCGAGACCCATTTCACGCAATTCGGTGATTTCATTGCGCACCAGTCTTATGTTTGAAAACGACGAAAGTCTGTCGGCAATATGCCGGGAAAAGAGTCCCCGATCAACGGCAGCAGCTGAACCGGCAGGAACTTCGGTTGCTGCTGCTGCTTCCATGATCAGGGACCCGGCACGCCGGAGCTCTTCCTTCAGCAGGCCCGGTCCGGTGGAGAGTTCCCGTGAGCGGAGCGAGTTGGAGCAGACAAGCTCCGCAAGATCTCCGGTCTGGTGGGCTTCGGTCATGCGGGCGGGGCGCATTTCATACAGTACAACGGGGATGCCGTGACGTGCTGCCTGCCACGCAGCTTCGCAGCCGGCTAACCCTCCGCCGATTATGGTTAATTCATGCATTGAACTCTCTTTTCAGGATTGGCCGACCAGAGAGCGAAGTCTCCGGGAAGCCCCTGTTTTCTTTGATTGACATGCGAGCGGAACTCTTGGTTAAATAATACCCTATGATACCGAAAACTGAAAAGATATGGATGGATGGAAAACTTGTCCCCTGGGACAAGGCGAATGTGCATATTCTGACCCATACGCTTCATTACGGGCTCGGTGCATTTGAGGGGATCCGTTGTTACAGCACGCCGAAAGGGCCTGCCATTTTCCGTCTTGATGAGCATGTGACGCGGCTGTTTCAGTCTGCCCACATCTTTCAGATGGAAATTCCCTTCACAGAAGCCGAGATCCGGAAAGCAATTATCGAAACGGTCAAGAAGAACGAGCTGAAAGAATGCTATATTCGGCCGCTGGTGTATATCGGCTATGGTGCGATGGGGCTGTATCCGAAAAACAACCCGATTCGTGTCGCGATTGCTGCGTGGCCGTGGGGTGCGTACCTGGGTGAAGAGGGCCTTGAAAAGGGCATCAAGATACGAACCTCCTCGTTTATCCGCAACCATGTGAATTCCAGCATGTCCCGGGGCAAGATTTGCGGGTACTATGTGAATTCGCAGCTCTCCAAGAAAGAGGCAATTTCCAACGGCTGCGACGAAGGTCTGCTGCTGGATACCGAAGGCTATGTGTCAGAAGGCAGCGGAGAAAATATCTTTATTGTGCGCAATGGCGTACTGAAGACGACTCCGCTCACCTCGATTCTTGAAGGGATCACCCGCGACAGCATCATCGCCATAGCGAAAAATGAAGGGGTTGAAGTCAGGGAAGAGCGGTTTACCCGCGATGATGTTTATATTTCTGAGGAAGCATTTTTTACCGGCACTGCTGCCGAGGTTACACCGATCCGAGAACTTGATGGCCGTAAAATTGGCAAAGGTGTCCGCGGACCGGTCACACAGAAGTTGCAGGCCATTTATTTTGATGCGGTGAAAGGAAAAGACTCGACCTACGATTCCTGGTTGACCTGCGTGTAGATTTCTTCTCCGGTAAAAAAAAGACAGGGGCAGCACTTCCCCTGTCTTTTTTTTGTTCACACCTGAAAAACCCTCTTATTTTGCAACAGTAGCCTTCAGGTCGTCATCGGTCAGGTTCTTGTGGAGACCTGCCTTCGGACCGGTGCGGACTGCCTTGACCATATCATCGCCGGTCTTGATGTCCTTTGCTTTCATGATAGCGTCAACCGATTTTTCCCCCTTATGACACTTGTCGCATTTTTCATAACCGGCGAATGCCATCGATGCCATGCCGAGCGCAAAGATTACTGCCACAACAACAGCTACGATCTTCTTCATTCAGTTCACCTCCCTTTCGTCTGAAAATATGAACGCCATGCCTTATTTCGACTGATGGCATTTAGTGCAATCAGAGTTTCCCCTCGTAGAGAATGTCTTGTTGCCATTATGGCAGACGCCGCAGTACTTGCCTGCATTCATCTCGTCCATTTTCATTGTAGTCCCTTTTTTCATCGGCCAGATTTTCGTATGGCATTCCATGCATTTCAAGCCTTTCTCCGCATGGATATTCCCGTCAAGAGAGACTTTGCCGGGAGACGACGGGGCATCCCATTCAATGACTTTTCCCGGGCCGACTGCAAAAGCACCAGGCATGGAGAAGGTTGTCATTGCAGCGATAACGCAGCAGAGGAGGGCAAAACGCATCATGTCGGCGACTCCTTTTTGAAGTGCCGTCTGTGTCGGCGGCACACTTCAGATTGGTACTCGTTCCCGTCATTATCTCTATGTTGCCGTAAAGAGGACATTTCTACTTTGCTTTAACATAAGAAAGACCTGCCCCCAGTCCGTGGCGATATTGATGCAATTATTTATGATAGATACTTTAATGAAACACTATAATAGATGTCCATTTTTTTGACCAGGCACAGTTTTAGTTTATCGCTTCCTCCTCTGGTACAGCTTTTCAATTTCAATAACAAACAATACAATAGATGAAAAGGCAATGGTCAGCAACAGATCTTTGATAGACAACGGCTGTGTATTAAAAACCGAGTTTAGAAACGGTGTGTAAACCACCGCCATTTGAAGCGTAAATGTCAGCAACACCGCGCTAAGAAGCGGCTTGTTGGAGAAGAGGCCAATCTTAAAGATGGAGTCTTCTTCTGAACGCACCGCCATGACAATCGCCATCCTTCCCAGCACAAGTCCGGTAAAAAGCATGGTCTGCCAAGCATACTGATTAGAAATAGTATATGCCTGAAACAACAAAGCGGCAATGCCGATGATCAAACCGTATTTAATTATATATAATCCAATTCCACCAGCAAAAACCCCTTCAGCTGGATTTCTCGGATGCCTATTCATAATCCCTCTGTCGGCAGGCTCTGTCGTCAGCGAAAGGCCTGGAAGGCTGTCCGTAAGAAGATTCATCCACAGAATCTGGATAGGAATAAGGGGCAATGGAAGTCCAAAAAACGGGGCAAGAAATATGACCCACAGTGTTCCGGCATTCGAGGTCATGGAATATTTTATGAACTTAATGATGTTGTCATAAATGCGCCTTCCTTCTTTCACGGCCTTGACGATTGTGGCAAAGTTGTCGTCAAGGAGGATCATCGAAGAAGATTCCTTGGACACATCCGTTCCGGTAACGCCCATAGCGATCCCAATGTTTGCCCTTTTGAGTGCGGGGGCATCATTTACACCGTCGCCAGTCATTGCTACATACTGTCCTCTATCCTGAAGCGCCTTCACAATCTTTAATTTTTGTTCTGGGGCAACCCTCGCGTAGACACTGATATGTTCAACCCTTGCTTCAAATTCCTCCATCGGAAGCTTATCCAGCTCCCTGCCCGTTATAATTGTTTTTGCGCCATCTTCTATGATGCCTATCTTTTTGGCGATTGCCCTTGCTGTAATCGGATGATCGCCTGTAATCATGACGGGCCTGATGCCGGCTGTTTTGCATAAGGAAACAGCCTCCTTCGCTTCTTCCCGCGGCGGATCCATCATTCCGACAAGACCGATAATCGTCAACTCTTTTTCGACATTTTCAGGGGTTAAATCTTCCGGCAATCTTTCCCATTTTCTCATCGCGAGACACAAAACCCGCAAGCCTTCCGCAGCCATTTTTTCAGTGATACGGTGAATCTCTTTTGCGTCGAAAGGCTTCTGCCCTTCTGATGTGCAAATATTTTCAGACTTGTCGAGCAGCGACTCAACAGCTCCCTTTGTAAAAGATATGAATCCAGGGCCTGAAGGGTCTGGATGAAATGTCGTCATGCTTTTTCGTTCGGAATCAAAGGGTAATTCTGCAACTCTGATTAATTTTTTTTGCAGTTCATCTTTGTCAAAATGATGATCTTTTGCGAGCACATAAAGGGCAATCTCTGTGGGGTCTCCGAGGATGGTTCCATCAGCGCCCATTTTTGCGTCATTGCATAACGCAGAAGCCGTTAGCAAATAATCGATGACGGGTAATGAGCTGGCGCTCTCCTTGTGCTTTATAACTCCATTCATTTGATCGGCAGCTGGCTTTGCACTGCTTAGCGCTTCGGCACGGGTCAAATGATGATCACAATAGACATCTTCCACTGTCATTTTATTCATGGTGAGCGTTCCCGTTTTATCGGAACAAATGTAAGTGACCGAACCGAGCGTCTCCACCGCGGGCAACTTCCTGATCAGTGCATTGAGCTTGACCATTTTTTTTGCGCCGAAGGCAAGAGCTATCGTAATAACTGCCGGAAGCGCCTCCGGTATCGCCGCTACAGCAAGGCTGATAGCTGTCAGCAACATCAGCATCACCGGCTCTCCCCGCATCATTCCGGCAACAAATACGATGGAGCATATGATCAGGATGGCAATCGCCAGTTTTTGGCCGAAGACGGCAAGCCTTTGCTGAAGGGGGGTCTTTGTTTCCTTTTCTTCCTGAAGCATCGTGGCGATCTTTCCCATCTCCGTATCCATGCCCGTCGCCACGACAATGCCGCTTGCCCTTCCATAGGTGATGATTGTCCCCTGATAAGCAATGTTTTTCCTATCTCCCAGAGGCAGGTGGTCGTCATGGATGGGGGCAATTTGTTTTTCGACAGGCACCGACTCTCCTGTCAGAGCGGCTTCTTCAATCTTCAAGCTGGCAATTTCAAATAATCTCATATCCGCAGGGACAATCTGACCGGCTTCTACGAGTACGACATCCCCGGGCACTATCAGTGACGTCTGAATGGTATCCGGAATGCCATTTCTTAACACGGTGGCGTTCGGAGATGCCATCCTCATGAGCGCATCCATCGCCTTTTCCGCCTTGAACTCCTGGATAAAACCGATAATCGCATTGAGGACGACTATCGCCATGATGGCCGCCGCATCCGTCGGCTTGCCGACGATTCCCGCGATGATTCCGGCCGCAATCAGGACGATGATCAGGAAGTCCTTGAACTGATCAAGAAACATCATCAACGGAGTCTTTTTCTTTTTCGTCCTTAATTCATTCAGTCCGTAGATCTCGATTCTTTTGGCCGCATCATCAGGATTTAAACCGGCAACGGAAGTGTTTAATTCGCTCAAAACTGTATGAATAGTCTTTTGATGCCATTTCATTTAATTTACAAAGCCTCCATTAATCCCAATACTGTTCATTATATACGCTGCTTCGTGATAGCCCCAATAGCTTGCTCTGCTTCGTTACCGGTAGTGCGTGCTCCCGATCTATCATTTCCTGGCGCTCGGCTTGCCCACGCGCCCGAGCGCGACTGCGAAAAAATCGTTCTCCATGGTCAACTGCCCTATCTTGGCGTGGAGTTCTTTTACCTCAGGTCCGGCATCTTCCTTCTTGTCCTTGCTGAAGATTTCACCCGCACGCTCGATTAGCTCTTTCTTCCACTGCCCGATGACATTCGGATGTGCC
>DATIKF010000133.1:0-9003 GCA_035477855.1 Dissulfurispiraceae bacterium | reverse complement strand
GACGGCATCCAGCCGTCCTCCGAGGTATTCGCCCGGCACTTACCTCCATGTAAGCGCCTACTTCGCCGAATAAATCCGCTCTGTTGCACGTCCTGCCAGGCTTTGAGCGTTTTGGACCGATTCTAATGACAATTTTGGGATAAAAACAGGCGATCCGCCGATATGGCAGATCGCCCGAAGCACAAAACTATCCCTTGCGATAATACTTATTTCGGCGGAATTTCCACGTAGCTGCCGCCAAAGTACGTATAGATAAGCCTTCCTTCGTCAACCAGCTCTTTCAGGGCTTCTTTTACCTGGTCTTCGGCAATGCCCTCATTTCTGTAGTGCTTCTTGATATCGCCAGCTTTCAGCTTCTTTTTGCCCATCGCGCTTTCGATAAGCTTGTACATGTTTTCTTTGAGCTCAGCAACTTCCATCTGATTCTCTCCTTTCAAAGGTTCAGGAGGGGCCTTTGCGGCTCCCTCCTGAACTCATTATACCACCATCAACTGCATCTTACCACTTGAACGCTGCAGAGGTTCTGAAGGTCTCGCGGGCGATGGTAAAGTCGTCGATATGCTGGAAGGTGAACGGGAATTTGGTAATGTTGAAGAACTGCTCCCAACCAATCCGTTCGACCCACTCCCCGACTCTCTCATGCTTCCGTGCGCCGGCAATATAGGCATCAAGAATAATCTTGAAGGCCTTGGCGACTTCCGGCCAGCGCGGCGGGTTGTTCGGGATATACGGGATAACCAGCTTGGAGAACTTCGGGTCGCTGCGAAGACTGCCGACCTTGCCGCCGACGACGATAGCTACGCCATCAAATTCAGAGTCGGAAATCGGGAGCGCCGGGCAAACTGAATAGCAGTTGCCGCAGTACATGCACTTTTCGTCCTTGATCTTGATGCTCTTCTTTGCCGGGTCCGGGCTGATAGCGCCGGTCGGGCAGCAGGCAAGCGTCGAAGGAATTTCGCACATGTTCTTGACGTTCTCATGCTCGATGCGCGGCACTTTCCGGTGAATCGCGACAACCGCGATGTCGGAGCAGTGCACCGCGCCGCACATGTTCGTGCAGCAGGCGACCGCGAAGCGAACCTTGTTCGGGAGCGTCTTGTCGTTGAAGTAATCGATAAACTCGTCCATAAGGACTTTCACAAGGCCGGATGCATCGGTACATGCGCTGTGGCAGTGAATCCAGCCCTGTGTATGAACGATATTGGAGATGCGCGGGCCGATACCGCCGAGCAGGTGCTTCTTTGCCTTGAGTTCGGCTATCAGAGGCTCGATATTCTTCTCTTCGGAGACGAGGAACTCTACGTTGTTTCTCGTGGTAAAGCGAACATATCCGCCGCAGTACTTCTCGGCAATGTCCGCAAATTCACGGATGGTGTCGGTTGCGAGCAGTCTCGGGGATGCTATGCGGACAGTCCATATCTTGTCGCCGTTGTTGGCAACGTGGACCATAAGGCCACCATTGATCACTTCATGATATTTCCAGTCGCCGTAATTCTTCTGAATAACCGGCGGAAGAAAGTCTTTATAGTGAGGCGGGCCGATATCGGTTCTTCTCTGAGGCAGTGCCATAATCTTCCTCCTTAATATATCGCGTTAGTAGTGGTTACTTCGTGTATGCTTCCCACGGCTTCTGGTTGAGATCCTCCTCGCTCCAGAACCAGAACGGGTCTCTTCTCGGCTCTTTTACCTGCTGCGCAACCGGATCGACACCGATATACTCGAGGAACTCTCTCATGCCGCGACGGATGATCAGTTCGCCGATACGTTCACGGTTCTTGCCGTGCTCATCCCACCATTCCCACATCTTGCGAATAAGGTCAAAGAATTCGGTGTACGGCGCTTCCATCTTGATGAACGGAACGATAACCCACGAAAGGGTTGCGCCGACGACAAACGGAGCCTTGGAGCCGATAAGAATTGACGCGCCCTTCTCGCCGGTCGGCTTGAGAGCCTTTGTCATTTTTGCAATACAGTGCATGCAGCGGGAGCAGTTTGCATCGTCAATAGCGAGATTGCCGCCGTCGTAGCTGATGCACTGGGTCGGGCAGAGGTCGACAATTTCGGCCTTGATATCCATGCCGGCCTTGGCATAGCCGGCAACTTCAGCCTGGTCAACGGCGATTTTGCCTTTCCATGTGCCGATAATCGAACAGTCGGCGCGGGCGATTGATGCGTTGCAGTCAACTGCGCACCCGACGGTCTTGAATTTAAACTTGTACGGGAATGCCGGTCGGTGCATCTCGTCCTGGAACTCCTGCGTGATTGAATAAGTGATGTCCAGGGTATCAATGTTCGACCACTCGCACCGGGCCGGGCCGACGCAACAGCTCGGGGTTCTCAGAGCAGAACCAGAACCGCCAAGGTCCCATCCGCGGGAAGAATACTCGGCAAAGATAGCCTCAAGCTTGTCTGTCGTAGTGCCGAGGAGGACCAGGTCACCGGTCGAACCGTGGAGGTTGGTCAGTCCGCTTCCGTACTTATCCCAGATGTCGCAGATTGTTCTGAGAGACTCAGAGGTGTAGAAGAAACCTGAGATGGAGTTAATACGAACCGTGTGAAAATGAGCAACTTCCGGGAATTCTTCCGGCACATCCGAATAACGCCCGATAACGCCGCCGCCGTACCCGCGAACACCGACGATTCCGCCGTGTTTCCAGTGGGTTTTTTTCTCGCGGTAGCACTTTTCGAGCACGCCGAGCTCAGCAGCTGCCATGTCCGACTTTGCCGCTGCCTTTTTAATCTCGGTCACGAAGCTCGGAAAAGGTCCCTTTTCCAGCTCGTCCAACAAAGGCGTGTCATACTTCTTTGGCATGCTATCCTCCTCTTTCTGATTGTTTTTCCAGCAGAAAAACAGTGTGAACTGCTTGGAGATAAGCCATTTGGCTATAGTACACAATAAGGGAAACCGTCTGAATCGTCAAATTTAATTTATTTATTCATCTATTACTTTTTTTTAGAACTTGACCCTGCTCACCCCCCGCCCGTAAAATTGATGGTTATGAAGATCAAGGGAATAGAGCTGAACGGGTTTAAATCCTTCAGCGACAGAACGGTTTTATCGCTCCATGACGGCGTAACGGTCATAGTCGGACCGAATGGATGCGGAAAATCCAACATAGTAGATGCCTTCCGGTGGGTGCTGGGCGAACAGAGCGCCAGGAGCCTTCGCGGTGAGAAAATGGATGAAGTCATTTTCCAGGGGTCGTCTACCAGAAAGCCCAAAGGCGTGGCCGAAGTCACCCTCAGCATATTTCTCACCCCGCCTCAGAGCAAAGAAGCTAGCAACAAAACGGAGCTGCCGAAGGACGACGACGCCTCGCACGATTCAGTCGTTGTCGCACGTCGCCTTTACCGTTCCGGCGAGAGCGATTATCTCTTAAACAAACGCTCCTGCCGCCTGAAGGATATCAAGGACCTGTTTCTCGACACCGGCCTCGACGTAAAGAGCTACTCAATCCTTGATCAGGGCAGGATAGGTGAAATTCTGAATGCCAAACCGATTGACCGCCGCTTCCTTATTGAAGAAGTCGCTGGAGTCATGAAGTACAAGGTTCGCAAGGCAGAGGCACTTTCAAAGCTTGCATCCTCAAAAGAAAACATCCAGAGAATCAATGACATAATCCATGAAGTCAAGCGTCAGCTCAACAGTCTCGACCGCCAGGTCAAAAAAGCAGAGCGGTATAAACGACTCATTGATGAATTAAAAGACATCGAATTGCGGATTGCGCGCCGTGAATTCCTGCGTCTTTCTGAGCAGCTTGCCGGAGTGACTGCCGAACTGGAACAGCTCCGTGAGGCTGATGCAGGCAAGCGGGCCGATCTGTCGACCGCTGAAAATCAGCTTGAAACAGAGCGCGTCGGTGTCGTCGAAAAAGAGAAGGCGCTCGCTGCCCTCGAACAGACGCTTTATGATAAAGAACGGTCGGTCGCTGAAACCGAAAAGAAGATTGCTGTTTTAAAGACGACCGTAGAGAATATCCGCAACGACATCGTCCGCCTGACCTCCATCGAAACCGAGGGAGTTGCCAGGAAGACCGGGCTGGCGGAAAGATTGGTCGAGCTCGAAGGGCGGGAACGTTCCCACCATGCGCATATTGAGCAGATGAGCGATGCGCTTCAGGAAAAACGGGAGGCGACCGCATCGATTGAAGCAGCCATAGCCGAGCAGGAGTCAGTTCTTGAGGAAAACCGGAAGTCACTCTTCATTGCATCCGATCGCCTCAGCTCCCGGCGCAATGAACTGAGCAGGCTTCAGTCCTCCAGCGAAACGCTCGCATACAAGGAATCTGTCGCATTGCGCGATAAAGAAGCCATCACACAAGGCATCGCTGCCGCAGAGGCCGGCATTTCCGGGGCTGATGTGCAGATTACCGGAGCGAATACCGAGATTGTCCGCCTTAAGACTGAGGCTGAGCAGCTTGCTGCCGGGGCAGAGGTGTGCAGCCGGCAGATTGAAGAGAAAAAAGCTGAAGTCGCGCAGGAACGCGAAACCCTTGCCGCCAACACTTCCCGCATCAGTTCGCTGAAAGAACTCATTCTTGATAAGACGCTCCGCGACTTCTTCGCAGACTCAAGCAACCGCCTGCAGGCGAGCAGCACCGTCCTGTCCGACATTCTCTCGTCGGACAAGGAGCATGAAGTTGCCATAGAAGCCGCTCTTTCGGAAAAGCTGAATTCTCTCATTCTCGACAGCCCGGAAGATGTACTCGCAGCGGTCAACGTGGTCAGAGAAAAGCAGCTTGGCCGGACCTCCATATTCTATACGGGCCTCGGCACCAAACCTGGGACAGTACAGGCCGGAGCTCCTCCGATAGCAGGCCATCCTGCCGTACTTGGCAAAGCATCCGATTTCATCAAAACCGAGCATGTCGCCGCCGGGCGTGCGGTGAGCTCTGTGCTTGACAACGCCTATATCGCCCGCGACCTCGGCGCGGCCATCGGAGCCTTCCAGTCGCACCTCGGGGGCTCTTGTGTATTGATAACGCTCGACGGGGAGGTGATTTCATCCGACGGCTTCATCACTGCCGGACAGGGGAAGGACATTCTCAAGCGCAAGCGCGAAATCAAGGAACTCCAGCAGACGGTCGAAAAGCAGCAGAAAGCCATCATCACAATGGAGCAGGAGCTTCTGACAAAGAGTGAGGAACTGTCGGTCCGTCTTGATTCTATCCGGGAGACAGGGTCTGCCGTTGTGGAAGCGGAAAAAAAGCTCTCTCTGCTTCAGCACCAGCACGCCGCTCACGTTGAAGAACGTGAGCGCAGAGAGCGCCGCCGCTTCTTTCTTGAGACGGAACTTGCCTCGATAGCATCCGAAAAGGAGAGCCTGAAAGCAGCCCTCGAGGCAAAAAGCCGTGAAATCTCGCAGCTCGAAATCGAACACCAGACGGTCAATGTTGCCATGGCCGAGATTCAGGTGCTCCTCGCCGGCGTCCGTGAGGAATATGAGCAGGAGCGAGTACAGATTGAGGATATGCGGCTGGAGATAACCTCGTTCAGGGAGAAACTTCTTGCCGTTACCCGCGAGAAGCAGGTGACCGAAGACGCAATCGCCGAAACAGAGGAGAAAAACTCGATCGCCGCAGAGGACATTGCTGCGAATACCTCGAGGATTGAAGAGTCCGTTGCAAAGCTCCGGCAGATGGAACGCTCCATCAAATCGAGTGTCGAAGAGGCGGCCACCCTGCGACAGGCGCGGGAGCATCAGCGCGAAGCAATCGCCGCAGAAAAAGAGTGTCTGCTCGGGTTTGAAAATGGTCTCAGAAAGCTCCGCGCCGAAATCGATGAACTCTCACAGCGCCTTTCTGACCGGAGGTCTGCTTCGGTTGAACAGCGAATGAAACTTGAGTCCATTGCGTCGGGCATGCACCAGAAATACGGCATCGGGATTGCGCAGGCCGAAATTGCAATCGAAGGCTTTGATCCTGCCGAAGACGCCGAAAAAGTCGGGCATCTCAACGATAAAATCCGTGAACTCGGACCGGTCAATCTCGGCACGCTTGAAGAATACGATGAACTCAAAAACCGTCATGACTTCCTGACAAAACAACAGGAAGACCTGACGATGTCAATAGCCGAGCTTGAGGAAGCGATTTCACGCATCAACCTGACGACCCGCCGCAAGCTCCGCGAAGCATACGATGCCCTTCGGGCGAAGTTTAGCGAAGTATTCACAACGCTTTTCGGCGGCGGACGCGCAGACATCGTGCTGACTGACGAGGAAAATATACTTGAAGCCGGACTTGATATCATTGCGCAGCCGCCGGGGAAAAAGCTCCAGAACATCAACCTGCTGAGCGGCGGTGAAAAAGCACTGACCTCGCTTTCCCTTCTCTTTGCCGGATTCCTGCTCAAGCCGAGTCCTCTCTGCATCCTAGATGAAGCGGATGCAACGCTTGACGAATCCAACACGACCCGCTTTGCCCAGATGATACGCGAACTTTCGCGCGACACGCAGTTCGTCGTCATCACACACAACCGCACCACAATGGAGGCAGCCGACAATCTTTACGGCATCACCATGGAAGAGCCTGGCGCATCAAAAACCATTTCGCTCCAGCTGAGCGAGATTGAAGCCATCGGCGTGGCTTGACAGTCCGGAAAAACCGAAGTCCGGAAGACAAAAAAATGCAGAACAATAACCGGGGCCGCACTCAATCATTGCGAAAAACGTCCGCTCTTCCGAGCTTGCAGCTTTCCGACCTATGGTTCCGTCGACTTCCCGGCCTGAAACTGCACCTTTGCAGGGTGCTGTCACTGTCATGAGTTCCCTCTTTTCCCTTCCCGGCATCGACATCTCGACGGAGCCGGAAGATCTCATCTGCTACAGCTACGACGCCTCTATTGCAGCGCCGTCACTGCCGTACGCCGTTGCCTGGCCGAAAAGCGCGGCCGATGTCTCCCGCCTTGTCCGGCATGCAGCAGAACATGAAATGGCAATTATCCCCCGCGGAGCCGGCACCGGCATGGCGGGGGCGTCCATACCGACGGTTACGGGTACCATAGTGCTCAGCTTCGAGCGCATGCGAAAAATTCTCGAGATCGACACGCAGAATCTTCAGGTTGTTGTCGAGCCCGGGGTGGTGAATGCGGCGCTCCAGAAAGAACTCGATTACAACGGTTTTTTCTATCCGCCCGACCCTGCGAGCATGGCAATCAGCACCATCGGAGGCAACGTCGCGACGAATGCCGGCGGGCCTCGTGCCGTAAAGTACGGAGTGACCAGAAACTATGTGATGGAGCTTGAGGTGGTCCTTGCCGATGGAACCGTCCTCACTGTCGGCGGAAAAATGCAGAAACGGGTTGTCGGCTATAGCCTGAAAGACCTCATCGTCGGCTCAGAAGGCACGCTGGCGATAGCAACCAGGATTCGCCTCAGAGTGCTTCCGCAGCCGGAAGATCTGATGACCCTTCTTGTTGTGTTCAAGGATTTGGAGGCCGCCGGGACCGCGGTGCCGGGCATTTTTGCTGCGAAAGTTATCCCGCGTGCACTTGAGTTCATTGACCGTTCGGCCATTGACGTTGTTGAAAAATACAGACCGACCGGCCTTCCTGCAGGCAGCGAGGCGCTGCTGCTTATCGAGCTGGATGGATACCCCGGCACCATACGGAAAGAGGCCGATCGCGTCGCGTCGGTCTGCTCCGTGCTTGGCGGCGAAGTGACGGTCGCTGAAGACCGCTTTGCGCGAGAACGTCTCTGGGAAGCCCGTCGCGCACTCTCGCCCGCGCTGAAGCATATGAACCGGCGCAAGATTAATGAAGACATTGTTGTTCCGGTTGAGCGTCTCGCCTTTGTCCTGAAAGAGTTGCGACGACTCTCCGAGCGCTCCGGGATTCCGATTGTGAGCTTCGGCCACGCCGGAGACGGCAACATTCACGTCAACATCATGGTCGAAAAAGAGAGCCCGGACGCCTATCGCGAGGGGCTGGATCTCGTGCGCGAGGTTTTTTCAATGGCAATAACAGCGGGAGGTTCCATCTCAGGGGAGCACGGCATCGGCATCCTGAAGGCACCATATATTGATATGGAGCTGAAAGCGCGGGAGCTGGACATCATGCGCGCTATAAAGCGAACGTTTGATCCGAAAAACATCCTGAACCCCGGCAAAGTCTTTTCTCAGGCACCAAGGACTTTCGAAGATAAGGATAGCCAAATCCCTCTGTTTGAATAAACTCCGGAAAGGCGAAAAGCGGCAGTTGCCCCCTGCAGTTTCATACTGTCTCCTTTTTTCCTTTCTCCTGAGTTCTGAATTCTTCATTCTGATTTTCGACTTGACGGAAAACGGAGCTTTTTCGTAACATATTTGTCTATTTCGACGGGCCATTAGCTCAGTTGGTAGAGCAGCTGACTCTTAATCAGCGGGTCGCAAGTTCGAATCTTGCATGGCTCACCATCGAAATCAAAAGGTTGTTCCGAATAATCGGGACAACCTTTTTTCATTTGTTCTGCCGTCCACTCCGATCCCTTATGGCGGTCCGACAGCACCCTGCCTGCCCCCGTCCGCCTTTGCACAGTCATTCATGGTATCATTTAGCAATCCGATTGTAGCCGTGCAGCCGCTGCGGCATTGCAGGCAAAGCGGGGATGAAGGGAAAAAGGCATTAGAAACATGAGAAAATTCATCAGGAACGGGTAGCTATAACTCATGAATTATGAACTTCAGACAGCAAAGTGCTTAGCCATAGCATTACCTAGGAGACACGGTGCTATATAGTGCCCAAAACGGCTGATTGCAGCCATACGGAGCCGAAAACAATGGCGTCTCTGTCATAAAGAGCTATAGGCAAGTAACTATTTGAGCTAAATGGACTAATTTAACGCTCTGATTGCAATTGCTAAAGGACAAGCCAAAAAATGAATTTGAACCACTACTGTCCGGTTAAAATAGCGCGCCCTGTAGGCCATGTTCATGTGCAGCGAGGAGCCTGTCTGACCTGAGCGTCAGTATATCAATCAGCGTTTTCCGCTCAAAGAGCGTTTCACGTATTACGCGGCTGAGCTGAAGC
>DATIKF010000132.1:0-42029 GCA_035477855.1 Dissulfurispiraceae bacterium | reverse complement strand
TTCAAGCTCCGTCTCGCTCATCTCCCGATAGTTCTTGCCGACTTCCGATACCTTCCCCTGCCGGTAAGCCTTCAGCCAGTTCTGTAGCGTGTTCTCCGAGACGTTCAGTCGTCGGCTCACTTCACGCTGCGGCAACTTGCCTTCCACTATAAGCTTTACTTGCCGAAAGCCTTTGCAGAATGCCCCGCGGCTTGCCGCGTGGGATGAATGCTGCTTCCATCCGAAATTCCTTCGTGTACCGCCCTCGCGGGATTCGCTCCATGCTCCACCTCCATCTCGTATTGTACCCGAGACTTTGGGGTCTTCTTTTTTCAGCATACGTCAGATTCAGATCCAGTTGTCAAGATAAAGCTCGATTGCCCTTTTCCGGGTCATTTCGGTATGCTGAAAGGACTTTTTCCGGAATGTTTCGATGAGGGAATCATGCTGACACTAAAGGCACCTGCAAAGATCAACTGGACACTTGCCGTGTTCGCCAAACGGATTGACGGCTACCACGACATTCAGTCCCTGATGCAGACCATCAGCCTGTGCGACGCGCTTACGTTTGAAAAATCCAGGACTCTTCGGGTTGTGTCCAGCCTCACTATCCCGAATGAGCGGAACCTCGTTTACCGGGCAGCGCAGGCACTGCGCGCTGAGACAGCGTGTTCACTCGGTGCGACCATTACGCTTTCCAAGGACATCCCGACCGGAGCCGGACTCGGCGGCGGCAGCAGCGATGCAGCCACCACTCTGAAAGGCCTGAATCAACTTTGGCAGCTCGGTCTTTCAGGCGGTGAACTGGCAGAAATCGGAGCTCCTATCGGCTCTGATGTTCCCTTTTTCTTCGCAGGAGCCGGAGCCATTGTCAAGGGACGCGGCGAGTTTGTTACTCCGCTTCAGATGACACAGAGTTGTACACTGCTGCTCGTTTACCCGCTTTTCGGGGTCTCTACTGCATGGGCATATTCTGCGCTGGCGGAGCGACGCTCCCGCGATTTGACAAATAGTCAGGATAACCTTGATAATATACAGCTATTATTTGATATCCTTGAAAAAAAGGACTTTTCCAGCAGTCAGCCGTGTCTCCGCAATGACCTCGAAGAGGTGGTTTCGGCAAAGCATCCTGTTATCAGAGAAATCAGACAGCAGCTGCTTGATGCAGGTGCCTTCGCATCCCATATGAGCGGGAGCGGATCGACCGTTTTCGGGCTTTTTCCCGACGACGCGAAGGCGGAAGAGGCATCGCTCAGGTTCCCCGATTGCTGGACGCGTGTGGTCCGGACATTGACTGATACGGACGACTGCAGGGGCTGACGGGCAGTTTTTTTGGGGCGTCGACAAGCGGCAAGTCAGCAGATTTTGGATCTGCCATCCCCAGGTTCGAATCCTGGCGCCCCAGTCTTTTCAGATTATTCCGGGCGCCAGGAGAACAGCCGCCTGGCAGTTATTTTTTCTCCATCGAGGAGTAGCGTATGCCAAATGGAATCAAGGTTCTGACCGGGAATGCGAACAGGCAGCTGGCACTGAAGGTATGCGAATATATAGGCATTCCTCTCTGCGACGCAAAGGTTGCGAAATTCAGCGACGGCGAAATCAATATAAGCATCAATGAGAATGTGCGTGGCTTCGATGTTTTTGTCATTCAGTCGACCTCTACCCCCGGCAACCGGAATCTTATGGAGCTTTTGCTCATGCTTGACGCCCTTCGGCGCTCCTCTGCGCGTCGTGTGACGGCGGTTATTCCCTACTATGGTTATGCGCGACAGGATCGCAAAGTGCAGCCGCGTGTGCCGATTTCTGCGAAGCTGGTTGCGGACTTGCTGACTGCTGCAGGCGCCCATCGCGTGCTGACGATTGACCTTCATGCCGGCCAGATTCAGGGCTTTTTCAATATTCCGGTGGATCATCTGTATGCCGCGCCGGTATTGCACGAATATGTCCGCGACTGTGATTTCAAGGATCTTGTTATCGTTTCTCCTGACGCAGGCGGCGCAGAGCGTGCGCGCGACTTTGCAAAGCGGCTTGATGCATCACTTGCCCTTATCGACAAGCGCCGCGAGATGGCAAATGTGTCAAAGATCATGCATGTCATCGGTGACGTGAAAGGGAAAGACGCAATTATCCTGGATGACATGATTGACACTGCGGGGACAACGACCCAGGCGGCACAGGCATTGAAGGAAAACGGAGCCAATCGGGTTTTTGCGGCATGCACACATGCAGTGTTGTCCGGTCCGGCGATTGAGCGGATTAACAATTCGGCGCTGGAGTGTGTTGTCGCGACCGATACGATTGCGCTGGAAGAGAAGATGGCGCAGTGCAGCAAACTGAAAGTAGTCAGTATAGCGAAGTTGCTGGCAGAGGCGATCACGCGTATTCACGACGAGTCGTCCGTCAGTTCATTATTTGATTAACACCAGCACATGGGCATCGCCGCGGTGGTCCTGAAAGCGGGACTTCTGAGTGATCGGAGGAGAAAGTAATGGAGAAGTTTACACTGCAGGTTGAGAGTCGTGAAAATGCAGGCAAGGGCGTAGCACGGAGCCTGCGTCGTCAGGGGAAAACCCCGGGCGTACTGTATCGTGCCGGGAAGGCAGCATCTATTCAGTTAAACGCGAAAGAGCTTGCGCAGTTCATTAACAAGACAGCGGGAGAGATGGTGCTTGTTCACCTCAACTTTCTGAATGACACAAAACAGGCTATAGTAAAGGATTTCCAGCTGGATCCGATTAGGAGTCAGGTTCTGCATGTTGATTTCCAGGAAATCGCTGCGGATGAAGAGCTTCGTATTAATGTTCATGTGAACACCGCCGGTGAGCCGATTGGTGTAAAACGTGACGGCGGCATGCTGCAGCACGGCCTGCGCGATATCGAAATCTCCTGCCTGCCGGACAAGATCATCGGTCACGTTACCGTCGATGTTTCAAAGCTGCTTGTCGGCCAGTCGATTCATGTCAGTGACCTGAATCTGGGCGAAGGTATCAAGGTGCTGACTGATGGCCACGAACTGATAGCCTCGGTTATCGCCGTCAAGGAAACGGTTGAGGCAGCTGAGCCTGTTGTAGCGGTGGTTGCGGAGCCCGAAATTATCAAAAAGGGCAAGAAGACCGAAGAGTCCGGCAAGTAACGCCGTTCAGTTCATGCGATGATTCTCATTGCCGGACTTGGAAACCCGGGCGAAAAATATCGCCGGACCCGCCACAATATAGGGTTCAGGGTCATTGACCGACTCTCTGAAATTCACGGCATCGCATTACAGACAAAACCTGATTATAGTATCGGGGAAGGGGCTTTGGAAGGTCACTGCGTGACGCTTCTGAAGCCCCTTACTTTTATGAACCTGAGCGGACGTGCTGTTCAGAAGATTCTCAGGAAGTTTCTGGGCAGTGCTGAAGACCCCGGTGACCGGTTGATAGTTGTCCATGACGACATTGACCTTCCAGTCGGACGGATCCGCATCCGGCGCAGCGGTTCATCGGGCGGTCATCGCGGCATCGAATCGATTATCGTCGAAATCGGAACGCGTGAGTTTGTCCGCATCAAAGTCGGCGTCGGGCGAGATCCGCTCTTGCCGGTTGAGCATTTTGTACTGCAGTCATTTCGTCCTGATGAGCGCGAGGAAGTCACGGCCTCGGTTGAACAGGCGGCGAAGGCTGTCGCAATGGTTGTTGTACGCGGGCTGGATTCGGCGATGAACGCCGCAAATCGCCAAAAACCTGGAGAAGAGAAGCCATGACCATGCTCAAAATTATCAGCAGCAACGATGGTTTCGTGCAGATAAAGGCCGATCTGCTCATCTTCCCACTGTGTGAGGACATGGCTTTGACTCAGTATCCTGACTGTGAGGCCGATATCAGAAAACGTATCGCGGCTATTGTAAAAAGCGGCGATTTTGCCGGTCGCCACGGTCAGACATTTCTGATTCCGATACATGCCGGTCGCACGGCGCGTATTCTACTGGTTGGTCTCGGAAAGAAGGCCGAAGTGACCGCTGAGCGGCTTCGCCAATCGGGCGCGAAGGCATTTCTGGCTGTCAGGCAGTTCAGGATCAAAACGATTGCTGTTGCTGCGCATCTCTTCAATGGTCTGGACCGCGAACGGATCGGTTTTGAAAGTGCGTCTTATTATCTGGTGGAAGGCGGACTGCTGGCGCGTTACCGCTTTGGAAAGTATCGTCAAGAAGATCAGGAAGATAAGGAGATCACTCTTCAGGCAATAACCATTCTCGGCGAAGAAGCGCCGACAGACGCACGGCGATTGATCATATCAGTTCAGGCGAATGCCTTCGCGCGTGATCTCGTGCTGACTCCGGCCAATGAACTGACTCCGGCAGCGCTTGCAGTGGTGGCGCGCGGGGCAGTCGGGAACAATGTGCGCGTGAGCATTCTGGATAAAAAGGCCATTGCCCGTGAGGGGATGAGAGCTTTTCTTGCGGTTGCGCAGGGTTCTCAACACGAGCCGAAGCTGATTGTCATGGAGTATAACGGGGCAAATGGCGCTCCGACAGCGCTGGTCGGCAAGGCGGTCACCTTTGACAGCGGAGGCATTTCGCTGAAACCGAGTGATGGCATGGAAAAGATGAAGTATGACATGGCCGGTGCTGCAGCAGTCATCGGTGTCATGCAGGCATTAAGCCGACTGAAGGTGAAACAGCGTGTTGTTGCTGTTATTCCGGCATGCGAGAACCTTCCCGGCGGCGGAGCGTTCCGTCCCGGCGATGTGATAAAAAGCCGTTCCGGCAAGACCGTTGAGATAATTAGCACTGACGCTGAAGGGCGGCTGATTCTCGCCGATGCCCTCGACTATGCAATCAAGCATTTCAAGCCGCGAGAGGTCATTGATATTGCGACGCTGACCGGCGCATGTTCGATTGCGTTCGGACATGTCGCAATTGCGCTGATGAGTACCAGCCCTGAGCTTGTCGAACGGTTGAAGCTGGCTGGAACGGCGACATATGAGCGTGTATGGGAGATGCCGCTGTTTGAGGAGTTCAGGGAGTACATCAAGGGAGAGGTGTCGGATATCAAGAATGCCGGCGGGCGAAAGGGTTCGCTGATTTCAGCAGGCTCTTTTCTCAGGGAATTTGTCGGAACTGCGCCGTGGGCGCATCTTGATATTGCGGGCACTGCATGGATTGACAAAGACAAACCCTATTTTTCGAAAGGGGCGACAGGGGTTGGCGTCCGGCTCTTGCTGGAATTTCTGCGAGATACAGGAACAAAAGGAAAAAAGTAAGGGTGCTTGAAAAAAACTATATACCACCTCACGCTGCGCTGCAACTGCTGCTTGACAGACTGCTCGATCTCCCGCTCCGTTCAGAAAAGCCGCCGCTGGACGCAGCGTTCGGACGCGTGCTTGCAGAGAATGTTGTTGCATCAGAAGATCTTCCCGGATTTGCGCGTTCTACGGTTGACGGCTTTGCTGTGCAGGCGTCTTCCACATTCGGTGCCCGCGAGCAGATGCCTGCCTATCTCACGCTCGCTCCGGAGGTTCTCATGGGAGAGTCTCCTTCATTCACGCTCGGGCCTGGACAGGCCGCACCCATGCCGACCGGCGGAATGTTGCCAAGTGGCGCCGATGCAGTTGTGATGATGGAGGACTGCCAGCGTGTGTCCGGCACGATGATCGAGGTGATGCGCGCAGTTGCTCCGTCTGAGAATGTTATCCAGAGGGATGAAGATATTCGCAGGGGACAACAGGTGCTTGAGCGCGGGCAGCGTCTTCGTCCGCAGGATGTCGGGGCGTTGGCCGGAATAGGCATAGAGTCGGTTGAGGTTTATCAGCGCCCGGTGGTTGCAATTGTATCTACCGGTGATGAGGTCGTTCCGCTCGGCTCACCGGTCGGGCCGGGACAGGTCCGCGACATTAATTCCTTTACGCTGCGCGGACTGATTCAGCAGCAGGGAGCAATCCCGGTCTGCCGGGGGATAGTGAGGGATGATTACGATGCGATTCGGCAGGCTGTGGCGGAGGCGCTTGAGGTGAGCGACATGGTACTCATCATCGGCGGCACCTCCGCGGGCGTGCGCGACATGAGCGCTTCGATAATTGACTCATTCGGTGCTCCCGGGGTGCTGTTTCATGGCGTTGCCGTGAAGCCAGGCAAACCGATGATTGGCGGTATTATCGGCAAAAAGCCGGTTCTCGGACTACCCGGCCATCCTGCCGCTATGGCGATATCCCATGCTCTGTTTATTCGTCCTGTTATCGACATGCTTCACGGCGCACACCTGAAGACGTGCTTTCCCCGTACAGTTTTCGCCAGGATGGCCAAAGCGGTCTCTTCTGCGGCCGGACGTGAGGACCATATCCGGGTGCGCATCGAGAGGCGTGATGAAAAGCTGTGTGCAGTTCCGGTTCTCGGCAAGTCTGGACTTATTTCGACGCTGGTTCTGGCAGACGGCACGGTAACTATTGCGGCACCGAAACTCGGTCTTGATGTGGATGAGCCGGTAACGGTCATTCTCTTTGAAACTTGAAGGGGGCATTTATGAAGGAACTGATTGAAAAACTCTACGCAAAGATCAATCGGCCGATCAACCTTATGGAGGTATGCGGCACGCATACGGTCGCTCTGTTCAAGCACGGCATCAGAGGTTTGCTTCCTGAGGGACTCAGGCTGCTGAGCGGCCCCGGATGCCCTGTCTGCGTCACGTCCATCAAGGACGTTGATAAAGCCATTGCGCTGGCGCAACGGACGGATGTTATTCTTGCCACTTATGGCGACATGATGCGCGTTCCGGGCGGCACGTTGTCGCTGTCCGAGGCCAAGGCGGAAGGGGCTGACATCCGCATCATTTATTCACCGCTTGACTGTCTGAAAATGGCGAAGGACAATCCCTCCAAAAAAATTGTGTTCTTCTCTGCCGGATTCGAGACGACTGCGCCGAACGCAGCTGTAACAGTGTTCGAGGCGGACCGGCAAGGCGTGGAAAACTTCTATCTCTATTCTGTGCATAAGGTTGTTCCACCGGCTTTGTCGGCGCTGCTGCAGTCTGATGATGTCCGCATTGACGGCTTTATTCTGCCGGGCCATGTGAGCACGGTAATCGGCACCCGGGTATATGATTTTCTTGCGGCAGATTACGGAAAGCCCTGCGTTGTGACGGGGTTCGGCGCCCAGGATATTCTTTCCGCCATTGTGATGCTTCTGCGACAGATGGCTGAAGGGCGGGCTGTCGTCGAAATCCAGTATACGAGTGTTGTTACTCGTGACGGCAATCCGAAGGCTTCACAATTCGTCGAGGCCTGCTTTGAGCCATGCGACAGCTACTGGCGCGGGATTGGCGTCATTCCTGGCAGCGGTCTGTGCATGCGCGACTCGTTTCGCCACCGTGATGCTGAGGCGGTTCTGCCGGTCGATGTCCGGGATTATCCTGAGCCGAAGGGCTGTATGTGCGGACTGGTGCTGCGCGGCGTCAAAACACCGAACGAGTGCAAGCTTTTCGGTACTGCCTGTACTCCGGAGCGCCCTGTCGGTGCCTGCATGGTCAGCACGGAGGGCAGCTGCGCCGCTTATTACCGCTTTGCGCCGCCGGCGTAGACATTTCCAACACAAGAGCGGAGCTTTCATGCTCCGTCTTTTTTTTGCCCGGCCGAACCATCTGACAATTAAGTAAAACTGAACTATAGAGCAGTTCTGCTTGACGAATACCTATCAATTCCCTATATACTTCGCTAATTTGTTTATTCTGGAATAAGTGCTGCTTAATTCTACGGAGGGCGTTATGCCAAGGCGTGAAGACATCAAAAAAGTATTGATCATCGGGTCAGGTCCCATCGTTATCGGACAGGCGTGCGAGTTCGACTACTCAGGAACACAGGCATGCAAGGCGCTCAGAAGCCAGGGATACAAAATCGTCCTCGTGAATTCGAATCCCGCTACCATCATGACCGATCCCGGCATGGCCGATGCGACCTACATCGAGCCGATGACTGTTGCAGTACTCGAAAAAATTATCGAAAAAGAACGCCCTGATGCATTGCTGCCGAACCTTGGCGGCCAGACCGGCCTGAATCTTTCGGCTGAGCTGAACCGGCAGGGTATTCTCGAAAAATACGGCGTGAAGATTATCGGCGTTCAGGCGGATGCCATCGAACGCGGCGAAGACAGACTTGTGTTCAAAGCGACGATGGAGCGGCTCGGCATTCCGATGCCGAAGAGTGAGCCGGCGTACAGTGTCGAGAAGGCAGAAGAGATAGCGGGCAGGCTTGGCTTTCCGGTTGTCGTTCGTCCGGCCTATACCATGGGCGGCACCGGCGGCGGACTGGTTTACAATCTTGAGGAGTTGCACACTGTTGCGAGCAGGGGACTTTCAGCAAGTCCTGTCGGGCAGATTCTTATCGAACAGTCGGTACTCGGCTGGGAAGAACTTGAACTTGAAGTCGTCCGCGATGCGAAGGACCAGAAAATAACCGTCTGTTTCATCGAAAATGTCGATGCAATGGGTGTGCATACCGGCGACTCTTTCTGCACAGCACCGATGCTGACAATATCCTCTGAATTGCAAGAGAAGCTTCAGCGGTATTCCTATGCCATTGTCGATGCAATACAGGTCATCGGCGGCACCAATGTTCAGTTTGCGCATAATCCGGCAACCGGGGAAGTCGTTGTCATTGAAATCAATCCGCGCACTTCACGGTCGTCGGCGCTCGCTTCCAAGGCAACCGGGTTCCCGATTGCCCTCATATCCTCTCTGCTTGCAGCAGGGCTGACGCTTGACGAAATCCCGTATTGGCGTAAAGGAACTCTCGAAAAATACGCGCCGTGGGGCGAGTATGTCGTCGTCAAGTTTGCACGATGGGCGTTCGAGAAGTTTGTCGGCGTGGAAGATCGGCTTGGAACACAGATGCGCGCCGTAGGTGAAGTAATGAGCATCGGCAAGAATTACAAGGAAGCGCTCCAGAAAGCGATCCGGTCGCTCGAAATCAGCCGGTCCGGCCTCGGATTTGCAAAGGACTTTAACAATCGCACACTTTCTGAGCTGATGGAGATGCTTTCCGAGCCGACGAGCGAGCGTCAGTTCATCATGTACGAAGCGCTGCGCAAAGGTGCCGATATCAATGAACTCCACAGGAAAACATTTATCAAAACATGGTTTATTCATCAGATGAAGGACCTGGTCGAACTGGAAGAGACAATCCTTCGGTTTAAAGGGAAGCACCTTCCGGCTGAACTGCTTGTGCAGGCGAAGAAAGATGGGTTTGCTGATCGTTATCTGAGTCTCCTGCTGGAGTTGCCCGAGGACGAGATTCGCAACCGGCGGAAGGAGGTCGGTCTGCATCAGGCATGGAATGCCGTTCCGGTGAGCGGTGTAGACAACGCTGCATATTATTATTCTACCTATAACGCACCTGATGAACTGCCGACAAGTGATCGCAGGAAGATTATGATCATCGGCGGCGGGCCGAACCGCATCGGGCAGGGCATTGAATTCGACTACTGCTGTGTTCACGCGGCGTTTGCGCTGAAAGACCTCGGCTATGAAACCATCATGGTGAACTGCAATCCCGAAACGGTTTCGACCGATTATGACACCTCCGACAAACTCTATTTTGATCCCATCACGGTCGAAGATGTGCTCAGCATTTATGAAAGGGAAAAGCCGGAGGGGGCTGTTGTGCAGTTTGGAGGACAGACGCCGCTGAATATTGCCCGTCAGCTTGCTGAAGCGGGCGTCAAAATCATCGGCACTACGGTTGATACGATTGACCTTGCAGAAGACCGTGACCGTTTCCGGAAGATGATGAACAAGCTCGGCATCCCGATGCCTGATGCCGCTATGGCGAACACGCTTTCCGAAGCACTGGCCGCTGCCGAAAAAATCGGCTATCCGGTCATGGTTCGGCCTTCATATGTGCTTGGCGGCCGCGGGATGGAGATCGTATATGATGCGGAGATGTTGTCCTATTACGTCGCGAAGGCTGTCGGCGTGACACCTGAACGTCCGATTTTAATCGATAAATTTCTCTCCAATGCTATTGAAGCAGAAGCTGATGCCATTGCCGACGGCACTGATGCTTTTGTTCCTGCGGTTATGGAGCACATCGAGCTTGCCGGCATTCATTCAGGGGACTCCGCATGCGTTATTCCGCCCATCAGCATTCCGGCAAAGCATCTTGAAACCATCCGTGACTATACCCGGACGATTGCAGTTGAACTGAATGTCGTCGGCCTTATGAACATCCAGTATGCGATTGCCGATGACGTCGTCTATGTTCTGGAAGCAAACCCTCGAGCCTCCCGCACAGTTCCGCTCGTCTCGAAGGTCTGCAATATCCCGATGGCGCGCATGGCCACGGCAATGATGCTCGGCGGGAAACTGGCAAGTCTTGACCTCGGCCTGAAGCAGATACCCCACTACGGTGTGAAAGAATCGGTATTTCCGTTTTCGATGTTTCCGGAAGTCGATCCGGTTCTCGGCCCTGAAATGCGTTCAACAGGAGAAGTGCTCGGGCTTGCCGACAGCTTCGGTGTCGCCTATTATAAAGCACAGGAGGGCGCTTTTCAGGCGCTTCCTGCGGAGGGAGCGGTTCTTATTACGGTCGCAGATTCAGACAAACAGGCGGCCATGCAGGTTGCACGGCGTTTTCTTCAGCTTGGTTTTAAAATCATTGCAACGCACGGAACGCATAAGCTGCTTTCGGAGTGCGGTGTTCAGGCAGAACGAATCGATAAAATGCATGAGGGGCGTCCGAATGTTGCAGATGCCATCAAGAACCGCCGGGTGCAGCTCGTTATCAACACGCCGGGCGGCCGTCTCAGCCAGCATGATGACTCATATATCCGGAAAGCGGCGATCAAATACAAGATTCCTTATATTACAACCATTGCGGCTGCTATTGCGGCAGCGCGAGGCATTGAAGCCTTTCGAAACCGGGGCAGCGGCGTGCGGTCGCTGCAGAGTTACCACAGCGCAATACGATAGAGAGGTTCGAGCAGTTCTCTGAAACAGCAAAGTGATAATGTCTCAGGCGGCAATGCAGAAATGTCCTCACAAGTCGCCAGGATGACCTCTGTAATGAGAAGGACATCCTGGCGAGAGAGGACAGAGTAACAATGCGTCAGAAGGATTTCAGGCGATTGAATAATTCATCAAGATGTCCCGTAGCAGCTATTTTACCCGAATACCGTTGTTGTCCACTTTTTTCAGCTTGCCCCAATAGCCTAAAGTGGGTTAATTCTGCCTGCCAACGAATAACTGTGCAAGAAAATCTTATTCACCTATAAAAAAATGGTATACTGTTACGGCAGGAAGTTTAAGTGGTTCATAGGTTCATAATGCCGAATAAATTCCCGAAATGTGGCATATAAGTATTTTTAAGTTGCCGGGAGGTAGTCTTTTCTGATAAACTTGGACTGCCGTAAATATATAAATTACAATGAGTTATACAGACATATCGTCTTTCGATATGCACTAAACTAAGGAGGGAACCATGGCAGAGAATGTAGAAATCAGATGGCATGGCAGAGGCGGACAGGGTACCGTTACTGCGGCCAAAGTCCTCGCTGATGCATGTCTCAGTGGCGGTCGTGATGTACAGGCCTTCCCGGAGTATGGTCCGGAAAGAGCGGGAGCACCGTTGCGGGCGTACAACAGGATCAGCGACAAGGAGCTCCGGATGCACTGTCCGGTCAAGAATCCTGGATTCGTCGTTGTTGTCGATGCAACGCTTCTGGATGCAATCGATGTCACCGAAGGCGCTTTGGACAATGCAGCATTCATCGTCAACACCAAGAAGGATCCCAAGGAAATCCGCGAAAAGATCAAGGCGAAGCCGAACCAGAAAGTTGTAACGGTCGATGCAAGCACTATTGCGCTTGAGACGATCGGTCGTGCAATGCCGAATGCGCCCATGATTGGCACCGTTACGAAGGTAACGGGCCTCATTGCGCTTGAAAGCGCACTGGAAGATGTCAAGAAGAGCTTCGGCAAGAAATTTTCCCAGAAGATTATCGACGGGAACCTTGAAGCAGTCAAACGCGGGTATGCGGAGGTAAAAGAAGGATGAAAACGTGGAAAGAAGTCAACCCGGGTGCGGTTATTCTGGAGGCGGGCAGCGCACGGAAGTTCAAGACCGGTTCCTGGCGCGCAATGAAGCCGAAGTGGATTGAAGAGAACTGCATTCAGTGTCTCCTCTGCTGGGTTTACTGTCCGGATATGTCCGTCAAGGTCAAGGACGGCAAGCGTGAGCAGTTTGATTACGATTTCTGCAAAGGGTGCGGTCTCTGTGCCCTCGAGTGCCCCGGCAAAAAAGGGCAGAAGGCAATCGTCATGGAACAGGAGGGCAACTAATGGGTAAGAGAGTCGCTATAACCGGGAACGAAGCAATTGCCCAGGCAATGCGCATCGCAAATCCGGACGTGTGCGGAGCATATCCGATCACACCGGCAACAGACATCATGCAGCGTTTTACCAGTTTTGTTTCCAACTGTGAGGTCAAGACCGAGATGGTGCTTACCGAGTCAGAGCACAGCGCCATGAGCGCCTGTATCGGCGCATCAGTGGCCGGCGGCCGTGTCGCAACGGCAAGTGCAGCGCAGGGTATTGCCCTCATGTGGGAAATGCTTTTTATCGCATCGGGCCTTCGTCTTCCCATCATCATGGGTGTTGCCAACAGAGCCCTTTCAGCTCCGCTGAATATTCACGGCGACCATTCCGACGGGATGGGCATGCGCGACTGCGGCTGGATTCACCTCTATTCCGAGAATGCTCAGGAAGGCTTTGACAACATGCTCATGGCGTTTCGGATCGCAGAGCATATGGACATCAGACTCCCGGCTATGGTCGGCCTCGACGGCTTCATCACCAGCCACTCGATCGAGACCATGGAGTATGTCGATGATGAGACAGCGCGCGCATTTGTCGGCGAGTTCAAGGCAGTGAACCCGTTGCTTGATATCAAGAACCCGAAAAGCTATGGTCCGTTGATTCTGACCGACATGTACATGGAATACCGCAAGGCTCATGACAATGTCATGGCAAAGGTTCCGGGGGTCGTTCTCGAAGTTGCCGCTGAATTTGAGAAGATCTCCGGCCGAAAATACGGCCTCTTCGAGACGTATAAGCTGGAGGATGCTGAAATCGCCGTTGTTGTCATGAGTTCAGCAGCAGGAACCACCAAGGACGTCATTGACGCATACCGCGCAAAAGGCGTTAAGGTCGGTCTCCTGAAGCCCCGACTTTACAGGCCGTTCCCGTATGAACAGTACGGCGAGGCGCTCAGGCATTGCAAAGCGGTTGCTGTCATGGATCGTGCCGATTGCTTCGGCGGTTCCTACGGCCCGCTCTTTGCCGATGTTTCGAACGCTCTTTATGCATATGCGCAAAAGCCGGTCATGATCAACAAAATCTATGGTCTCGGCGGTCGTGATTATATGCCGGATCAGGCTGAGTACACGATTAACGAACTTATCCAGATCGCCAAGGACGGCAAGGTAAAGTCGATTAAAGAATACATTGGAGTGAGGGAATAATATGGCGACACCATTGACCTTAAAGGAACTGTCCAAGAAAGAAGAGCTGTTTACGCCTGGCCACCGCCTCTGCGCAGGCTGCGGCGCACCGACCGTCGTCAAAATGGTTCTTTTGGCGACCGATTACCCGGTTATTGCTTCCAACTCGACCGGCTGTCTTGAGGTATCAAGCTGCATCTCCGAGTATACCGCATGGAAAATCCCGTGGATTCACAGCGCATTTGAGAACGCGGCTGCAACTATCTCCGGGGTTGAGACAATGTATCGCTCACTGAAGAAGCAGGGCAAAATCAGCGATGAGATAAAGTTCATCTCATTCGCCGGCGACGGCGGAACTTACGATATCGGTTTCCAGAGCCTTTCGGGAGCCATGGAGCGCGGCCATGACATGACCTATATTTGCTACGACAACGGCGCATACATGAACACCGGTATCCAGCGTTCGTCTGCAACGCCGTTCGGCGCCGACACCACCACCTGCCCGGCCGGCAGCCACATTCCGGGCAAACTGCAGCAGCGCAAGGATATGACGAAGATCATTGCCGAGCATGGCGTTCCGTATGTCGCCCAGTGTTCTCCGAGCCACTGGGGAGATTTAATGAAGAAGGTTCGCAAGGCCCACGAGATAAAGGGTCCCAAGTTCCTGAATATTATTGCGCCGTGCAACCGCGGCTGGAGAACACAGAGCGACGATGCCATCAAGATGGCGAAGCTTGCTGTGGAGACCTGCTACTGGCCGCTGTTTGAGATCGAAAACGGTGTGACGAAGATTACCCAGAGACCGCGCGAAAAGAAGCCGCTCATCGACTTCCTCAAGCCGCAGGGCCGCTTCAAGCACATGTTCGCTCCGGAAAACGAGTGGATGCTGAAGACTGCTCAGGATCATGTTGATGCATACTGGGCACGCCTTGAAAAGGAAGAAGCCTGCTTTGCACCGCCGGCGCCGGAAGCAGTCGAGATTCCGAAGGCATCCGATTAAGCGCTGACTCTGCGCATCACAAGCTGCAAACTGCCGGGCACCACGTCGATGACAACGGGCGTGGTGCCCGCATAGTCTCCATCAATCTGCATATGGCTTTCTCCGTCAACCCGCACTGAGGTGACCGTCTCGTAGGTCGCTCCCGGTATCGTCTTTCCCCTGGCTATGGCGGCGAGCACGCTCAGAAAATCACCGGGACGCGAGGCTTGTGCGACCATCAGTTTCAGAGACGGGGAGGAGAGGTCTGCACCAGGCGTTATAACAAACTCTCCGCCATAACGGGATGCGTTACTGACGATAACCGACGTCCCGCGCAGTTCCGCGACGGAACCGTCAACCCGGGCATAAGCAACGGACAGTGGACGTGGTTTATACTTCAGTACAGTTCTGAATGTGCTGAGTGCATATGCACCTTTTCCGACCCAGCGTTTTAGCGCTGGATTCATTCCGTGCACCACTTCGCCGTCGAATCCGATGCCGGCCATCAGCAAAAAAAAGCGGTTGCTGCCGTCCGGGAATGCGAGCCTTCCCAATGATACGGGGTTCGGCGGAAATCTGAGCGCATACTGAACTGCTCCTTCAGTGTCTCCCGGACGAATGCCTATTTCACGCGCCAGCACGGATGTCGTACCGAACGGGAGTATGGCCATAGGCACAGACGAACCAGCAAGGCCGTTGGCTACCTCATTGATAGTCCCGTCTCCGCCGGCAGCAATGACCATCGGCACTGCAGAGCGGACCGCCTTCTCCGCTATCTTGCGGGCATACGCTTCGGCATCGCCTTTCTGTCGTGTCAGAAACAGCGAGACTTCACAGCCTTCGGCTGTCAGCAGGGATTGCGCTTTTTCTATTTCCCGTTGAGCTCCGCCCCCAGCAATGGGATTCCCGATGAGATAAACGGTTTTTTTCATGCGGTGATTCCCGCTCCCTTCGTAAGGTTCTTTCTGCTCATTGTCAGCAGTACGGGTGTCTGTTCAAGAAAAGAGATGATATCAAGAATGTCAGCTCCGGGCCGGATGAAAAAAACGCGGCCGCCGTGATGGCTGCCCGGTGTTTTTATGTTCGGCAACCGGATATAACCGAAGCTTTTTGAAGCGACGTACCCGGTCTTATAATCAGGGTCGTCAGACATGCAGACTTCAGCAATAATTGACGGGTGGGCGGCAACTTTTGAGGCAAGAGTGAGCGCCTCACGAACCGTTTCCGTATTGATACCGCAGCGTGAAAGCATGCGGTCAAGAGATGGTCGGGCATTCGCATCAACGCCAAGCCGTGAAACCCGTATGCCCCGCAGTCTGTCAGGCTCGCGGCGTTTTCCGGACGATGCGTCAATAATTGCCGCTCCGCGCATCTGGCGTTTCCCGGTGAGCACTTTCATGGCGTTTATGACTGCTTTGCGCGAAACAGCAAGACGCAAAAGAGTATCAAAAACAATCTGCAGTGCCTGTTCGGGGCTGTCGGCACCGGCAGTGTGAACAGGCAGCATCGGGATGAGAAGGGGCGGCTCATGCAGCTCCTCGATCGTCACAATGATGCGGTCAGGCCGTCCCCGGGGGTGTGTAATCGCCCGATGAATGAAACCGGATGCAGTCCGATCGATATCCTTCCGCTCGCAGATGGTTTCGGCGCCGGAGATGTGAACCTCAGCCTTTTTATTTCCGATCTTTCGCGCCGCTCTCATTCGTACATTCCACATGGTCATTTATCTTACCTCAGGGATGGCTTGTTCGGAAATAATTGTGTCGCAGTCGTCTCATATTTCTTCTTGCGGACAGATTATTTTGGAACGGCATTGACTTCTTCATAACTGTGAGATAATAATACAAAATTACTCAAAATAGCTAAAAATTGGACAATAATGGACAATATTACCCTTAGCGTAAAAGATATTGCTGAGATTCTCAAGGTTTCCGAGAAGACGATATACCGTATGGTCCAGAATGAAACCATTCCCTGCTTCAGGGTAGGAGGTCAGTGGCGATTTGATCGGACCGAGATTACCTCATGGCTTCACGACACGCGAATTTATCGCAAGGCGATGCCAACAAACAGAGTTGAAGATGAGGAGTCGATTTCGATTGCGGAATTTCTTCGGCGGGGCGGCATTTTCCGTGAGGTGCCAGGAGGCACCAGAGAGGCAGCTCTTCGAGCCTGTCTTCAACGGATTGCACAAAACATTCAGCCGCTCGATGAGCCGCGACTCCTCGGCGCAATTCTGGAGCGTGAAACGCTCTGTTCCACCGCTGTCGGTCACGGCATCGCCATTCCGCATCCTGCATCATTCGGCAAATTTAACGACTCATCGCACATCGCTCTCTGCCGGCTGCTGCATCCCATTCCCTTCGGCGCGGTAGACAATGAGCCGGTCGATACGTTCTTCTTCATCTTTCCGAAAAGCGAGCGCCGTTTCCTTCGCATTCAGGCGAAGTTGCTCGGTCTGCTCCGTGATAAATCAATTGTTACCATAATCAAGCAGTCTGTGTCTGCTGCACAGATCATTGAAGCGCTTGCCCGGGGTGAGGCGTCATGGGGAACGGTCGCGTCATGATAGATCCGCTTGCCTGTACCGGAACATCTGTCCTCCTCTTTCTGCTCACCGCGCTCTATGCAACAGTACTCAGGAACAATCAGCGCCTGCTTATCATCGTCTGTTTTTCATCTGCTGCTGTCGCATCTGCTCTCGCAGTGGCTGGTGGTATTTTTGCAGTCGGTTATGCTTCGGTGCAGCAGGTTGTTCTGCCGATAGGCCTGCCCGATCTGCCGTTTCATCTCAAGATGGATGCGCTTGCCGGTTTTTTCTGCGTCGTGGTCGGCCTGCTGGCAACTTTTGTCTCGATCTATTCGATCGGCTATGTGCAGGGCTTTATCGGAAAGCGATCGGTAACCAGCCTCATCATCTTTTATTGCATCTTCCTCGCAGGCATGTTTATGGTCATTCTTGCGGACGATGCGCTCTGTTTTCTTATTTCATGGGAAATTATGGCGGCATCGTCTTACTTTCTGGTTCTTTTCGAAAACGAACGTCAGGAAAACCGCAAAGCTGCGTTTTTATATATCGTAATGGCTCATATCGGCGCACTCGCTATTCTGCTGTCTTTCGGCGTGATGGCAGGTCTTGCCGGGAGCGAAGGATTCCGGGGCTATACCTTTGATGCCATGCGCCAGTCCGGCATGTCGATTGAATGGGCGTCAGCAGCCTTTTTGCTGGCATTTTTCGGATTCGCTGCAAAAGCTGGTGTCGTGCCGCTCCATGTATGGCTTCCGGAAGCGCATCCTGTCGCTCCATCCAACGTGTCTGCACTTATGAGTGGCGTAATGCTCAAAACGGCGATCTACGGCATTGTCCGTGTCACGTTTGATCTGATTCATGTCTTTCCGTGGTGGTGGGGAGCGATCGTTCTGGTTCTGGGTCTCATCTCTGCTGTGATGGGAGTGCTGTATGCCCTGATGCAGCATGATCTCAAGAGACTGCTCGCCTATCATTCCGTAGAGAACATCGGCATCATCCTTATCGGCATTGGCCTTGCGATGATCTTTGCATCGTTCACTCTGCCACAGCTTGCTGCGCTCGGTCTGATTGCGGCGCTGTACCATACGATGAACCATGCCTTGTTCAAAGGATTGCTGTTTATGGGAGCGGGAGCAGTGCTTCATGCTACTGATGAACGCAACATGGAAGAAATGGGCGGCATCATCCATCATATGCCTTGGACCGCGGCGCTTTTCCTGATAGGCTGCATTGCGATCTCCGCACTTCCGCCGCTGAACGGCTTTGTGTCGGAATGGCTTACATTTCAGGCATTCCTGCTCTCGCCGTCACTGCCGGTGCCGCTGATGCGCCTGCTGATCCCGCTCGGCGCCGTACTACTCGCGCTCACCGGAGCGCTTGCCGCCGCCTGTTTTGTAAAGGCATTCGGGGTGACATTTCTCGGGCACTGGCGCGGACATCATCAGCCGCATATACGCGAAGTAAACTGGCCCATGCGTATCGGCATGATCCTGACTGCGCTGAGCTGCTTTCTGCTGGGCGTACTTCCGACGACTTTCATTGATTGGATGGATGTGCTCGGTGAGCAATACGCCGGTTCGAAGCTCGCTGCATCTGCAGGCAAATACGGCTGGCTCTGGCTCACGCCGGTCTCAGATGATCGGGCCTCATACTCTGGTATGCTGGTGTTTCTCGGCATTCTTGCTGTTGTGCTTGTGGCCTATTCCCTGCTGCATGTCCGCCCCGGGACTATCCGCCGTGTTCCCCTATGGGACTGCGGATTCGAGAAACTGACAAGCCGGATGCAGTATACCGCAACCTCATTTTCGATGCCGATACGGCGCATTTTCGGTCACCTTTTCAGCATCAAGGAAGAGGTTAATCTGGCGCCGCAGTCGGCGCATAAGGCTTTTCCAAAGAGGCTGCATTATCGCCTGCGTGTTTCGGACCGCTGCTGGAACTGGATCTACCGTCCGATTGTGGATGCAAGTTTCTGGATAGCCCAGAGAGTCGGCAGGCTGCAGCAGGGCAGGATTCAGGCATATCTTATTTATTCGTTTGTTACCATTCTCGTCCTTCTGGTGTTTGCGCGATGAATCTGAACGCTTTTTTTATGGAACTGCTGCAGGTGATTATTCTGGTCTCCTGCGCACCGCTCTTTGTCGGCTGGGTGAGGACGGTGAAATGCTGGATGCAGGGCAGGACCTATGCCGGTCTGTTTCAACCGTATCGTGACCTCCGAAAACTCTTTGTAAAAGATGTGTATCTGGCGGAAAATGCCTCATGGATATTTCGATTTGCGCCGTATCTTGTTTTCGGAACGGCAGTACTCGCAGGAGCTATCGTCCCCATTGTGTCCACTGATCTTCTGCTTTCGCCTATAGCCGATGTCATCGTTCTTGTCGGGCTGTTTGCCATTGCCCGGTTTTTTACCGCACTTGCCGGTATGGACGTCGGCACTGCATTCGGCGGGATGGGGGCGAGCCGCGAAATGATGATAGCCTCCCTTGCCGAGCCGGCGATGCTGATGGCGATTTTTACCGTATCACTCGCCGACAAGTCTACCTCACTGGCGCAAATTGTTCAGGCTTCCTGCACCGGGGCTGTCGAGCTTCGTCCGTCAATGGCTTTTGCACTGCTCGCTTTCGTGCTGATCACTCTTGCCGAGACCGGTCGCGTGCCGGTCGATAATCCTTCCACGCATCTTGAACTGACGATGGTGCATGAAGCGATGATTCTCGAATATTCCGGCAGGCATCTTGCCCTTATCGAGTGGGCCGGTATGATGAAGCTCTTTCTGTTTACCTGTATTGGCATTGCAGCTTTCGTTCCGTGGGGCATTGCGCTTACGAGCTCTCCGGCGGCGTTACCGTTTGCACTTGCGGCACTAATTCTGAAGTTCGGAGGAATCGGGTGCGGCATAGTACTCATCGAAACCGGACTGGCGAAGATGCGCCTGTTCCGGGTGCCGGAGTTTCTCGGCGTCGCGTTTTTAATGGCGACGCTCGGGATGCTTTCGCACTTTATTCTGGACTGATATGGACCTGAACACGGCGGCGCAGATAAACAGCATTCTTGCGGCGATGGTGCTGCTCTGCGCATTCGGCATGCTTGTGCAGAAGCGCATCTACGGGCTCATACATCTTTTTGCATTGCAGGGCCTTTTTCTGGCGCTCAATACCGCCATTGTCGGCTTTGTCGCTGCAAAACATCATCTCTACATCTCATCGCTGCTGACGCTTTCCCTCAAAGTAGTTGTGCTGCCGTATATTCTGCATCTGCTCATCCATCGGCTGAAAATTCATAAGGAAGTCGAGACGATAGTCAATGTGCCGACCACCATGCTGATCGGCATTGCGCTTGTCATTCTGTCGTATCATCTGACCTCACCCATACGCGAGTTATCGACTCTCATAACGCGATCAACCCTTGCAATTGCGCTGGCAACGGTCATGATTGGCCTGCTCATGATGATTACACGACGGCATGCTGTCACGCAGATCATCGGCTTCCTCGCGATGGAAAACGGCCTTTTTTTTGCCGCAACGAGTGCGACCTATGGTATGCCGCTTGTGGTCGAACTGGGAGTTGCGCTCGACATTTTGATAGCGGCCTTGATTTTCGGCATCTTTTTCTTTCAGATTCATACGACGTTCGACAGTCTTGACGTTGAGCGCATGGCGCGGCTGAAGGAGGATGATTAGCGGGATGATGCAGTCCAGCACCATGCTTCTGATCCTGCTCGGTGTCCCGCTTGCGGCGGCCTTTCTTCTTGCCCTGTTCGGCGACAGGAAGGGAGCAGCTGAACTGAATATCGGCGCATCCGCTGCTACCTGTGCAGCCGGCTTCGGGCTTGCCACGGAAGTATATGTGCAGGGGTCCATGCTTGCCGGCGGCGATTTCTTTTTCGTCGATGCTTTCAATGTTTATCTTGCAGTGCTTACAGCCTTTGTCTCGATGACGACCGCCATTTTCAGCAGGAAATATATGCAGCGCGAGCGGGAGCATGGAAGGGTTGGCCATATTCGCATGCGTTTTTATCATGCGATGTTTCAGCTCTTCATGTTTGCAATGCTGCTCTGCCTGCTGACGAATAACATCGGCGTACTCTGGATCGCGATGGAACTGGCAACGCTTTCAACGGTTCTTCTCGTTTCACTCTACCGGACGCCGACGGCGATTGAAGCTGCGTGGAAATACTTTATTCTCTGCGGTGTCGGCATAGCACAGGCTCTCTTTGGAACGGTGCTGCTCTATTTTGCGGCGGAACGTGTACTCGGAGAAGGCGGTGACGCGCTGCTCTGGACGAATCTCTATCGCGTCAGCGGCAGTCTTGAGCCGACTGTCCTTTCACTCGCTTTTGTTTTCCTTATGGTCGGATACGGAACCAAGGTCGGACTTGTTCCGCTGCATAACTGGCTGCCGGATGCGCACAGTGAAGGACCCACTCCGATTTCTGCGGTGCTTTCCGGGCTGCTGCTCAACATTGCGCTCTATGCACTGGTGCGTTGCAAGGTGCTGGTGGACGGTTCTACCCACACGCATCGAGCCGGAGACATCATGATGGGATTCGGCATCCTCTCAATTTTCGTGGCGGCTTTTTCGATTCTCCGTCAGAAGGACATCAAGCGCATGTTTTCATATTCATCCATTGAACATATGGGGATTGTAACTTTCGCATTCGGACTCGGCGGACCGATTGCGACTTTCGGAGGCCTTCTGCGCATGCTGGTACACAGTCTTGCCAAGTCGGCAATCTTTTTTACCGCGGGGCATGCCTCCCAGATGCACTGGTCGCAGGAAATGGACAAGATACGCGGTTTGTTCAAGGGGAATCCGCTCGTCGGCTGGGGGCTTATGCTCGGTGCGTTCGCCATTGTCGGCATGCCGCCGTTCGGTATATTCTGCAGTGAGTTCCTCATCCTGACAGCTACGATGAAGCAGGCGCCGCTGATGACACCGTTCCTGCTGCTTGGGCTCGGGGTGGCATTTGCGGGTATTCTTCGAAGAGTGCAGTCGATGGTCTGCGGCGAGGTTCCAGCGCATCAGCAGCCGATGAAGGTAGCTCATGTGCCGGTGCTGCTTCATATGGCGCTTGTTTTGCTCCTAGGTTTCTACATACCTGATATGCTGCATGAGTGGTTCCGGACAACTGTGGAGCTGCTGAAATGAACAGACTTCAGAATATTCTTGCTCAGGAACTCGATGCGCCATTGCAGGTAAGCACGGGAACCTTTCCGGCATCAGTACCGGTCTGCGTTGTTCCCCGAGAGCGTTTTGCCGAGGCGGCCCGCCTTCTGAAGCGGTTCCATGCAATGCTGGCGGCAGAGTGGGCTACCGATGAAACCTTCTTTGGTCGCGGCTTTTGCGTGTATGCGTGCTACCGTTACGCGTCAGAGTATCTGCTTGTCAAGGTGGAGCTGCCTTTGGATGAACCGACGTTTCCGACCCTCACGAAACGGTATGTTGCTGCATATCGACTTGAGCGTCAGATGCACAGTCTTATGGGAGTCTTGCCTGAGGGGCATCCGGACCTCCGCCCGTGGATAAAGTTTGAAGACTGGCCGAGCGACGCGTGGCCGCTCCGGAAGGCTTTTGATGGCGGGAAGGCACTTCCCCGCGTTGCAGGAGAATACGGCTGGGCGCAGGCTGAAGGAGAAGGGGTTTATGAGATCCCGGTCGGTCCGGTACATGCGGGTATCATCGAGCCCGGCCACTTCCGCTTTCAGGCGATGGGTGAAGACATCATCAATCTTGAAGAACGGCTCGGCTATGTCCATAAGGGGATTGAAAAGCTCTTCGAGTCGATGCAATGGACTGATGGAGTGAGGCTTGCAGCGAGAGTTTCCGGGGACACTACTGCTGCGCATGCTCTCTGCTATTGCCTATCCCTTGAATCCATGACCGCAAGCTCAGTTCCCCAGCGTGCGCAGTGGCTGCGGGCAGTCATGCTGGAGCGTGAGCGCATTGCAAACCACCTCGGCGATTTCGGGGCACTATGCAACGACGTGGCTTTTGCTTTTATGTTGTACCAGACGATGCGCCTCAAGGAGATGCTGCTTCGCACGAATCACGCCGTTTTCGGCCATCGCTTCATGATGGATCGCATTATCCCGGGTGGTGTATCAGCGGATATCACTGCTGACGACATCAAAAGGATGATGTCCGAGATGGATTCGATCGAGAAAGAACTTGCACAACTCGTGATCATTCATGACGAGAATTCTTCGCTGGATGACCGGCTGCGAACCACCGGGATACTCGCGTCAGACGAGGCGCATGAGCTTGGTGTCTGCGGTTTGGTGGCGCGCGCGAGCGGACTGAATCTCGATTGCCGCGCACAGTTTCCGTTTCCGCCCTACGATTCGATACCGGTCAATCCGGTTGTCTTCGTGTCGGGCGATGTTCATGCCCGTGCATGGGTCAGGATCAGCGAAATTCATGAGTCAATCCGGTTGATCCGAACAATGCTTGGGACGTTTCCTCCTGGTATGTTAAAGAGTGAGGTTTCGATTCCTGCCCCCGATACCAGCGGGTTTGCTGCGGTTGAGGGGTGGCGGGGGGAAATTCTTTACTGGCTGCAATCCGGGCCTGCATCTGATATGAATCGCGTCATGGTCCGTGACCCGTCCAGTCTCTGCTGGATAGGGCTGGAGCGGTGCGTGCAGGGCAACATCGTCCCTGACTTTCCGCTCTGTAACAAGAGTTTCAATCAATCTTATTCGGGGCATGACTTATGATTCGCATTCTTTATCAGATACTGCGTACCGGCATTCGCACAGAACAGCTGCCGGAACTGGATACTGCAAAAATCAGGGTGCTTGGCGCTGAAATGCAGGAAGTAATCCGGAATCACTTTAACGGCAGCCTGACTGTCCGTCAGATCGATGCTGGCTCCTGCAATGGCTGCGAGATTGAGATTCATGCCATGAACAATGTGTTCTATAACTGCGAACGCTTTGGCATTCACTTTGCTGCGTCTCCGCGGTTTGCCGATATGCTTCTGGTGACCGGGCCGGTTGCGCATAACATGGGAATTGCGCTGAAGCGCACCTATGATTCGACCCCCTCGCCGAAGCTGGTCGTTGCTGTAGGCGATTGCGGCTTCAACGGCGGCATCTTTGGCAAGAGCTATGCATCATGCGGCGGAGTGCATGAGGTGATACCTGTGGATGCCGTGATCCCCGGCTGTCCGCCGACCCCAATTGAACTTCTATCCGGCATTCTCAAGCTTCTCCGCCTGCGCATTCCATAGCTTCTCGCTCAGTACGCCTGGCAGCCGTGGTACAATGCCTCATACCTTTGCTTCATATCTCTCAGAGGAAAACGCCATGAAAATAGTTTCTGCGAAGTGCGTTGTCAGTGCGGTCGGACCGAAGCAGTATCCCGACACGGGGTATCCCGAAATAGCGCTTGCCGGACGTTCCAACGTCGGCAAATCGTCTTTAATCAATTCATTGTGCGCCCGCAAGTCGCTGGCGAGGACCAGCAACACACCGGGCAAGACGCAGACGATTAATTTTTTTGAGGTGAACGAGAAGCTGTATCTGGTTGATCTCCCCGGGTATGGCTATGCCGCAACCGCTCATGCAAAGAAGAAGGAGTGGGGTGCGTTTATCTTCAACTACCTTCGCGATCACGATAAACTGGCGCTTATTGTGCATCTGATAGACCTGCGGCATGCGCCGATGAGCAATGACATCGAAGCTGCCGCGTGGCTGACAGGTCTTACCATACCGTATGTTGTTGTGGGCACGAAGGCGGATAAAATAATCCGCGGCAGGCGGGCGGCTCACATTGCCGCAATCCGCAAGGGATTGCAGCTTCTGCCAAATGTTCCGGCGCTGGTCTATTCCAGTGAGACCGGAGAAGGAAGGGACGAGTTGTGGCGCCATATCAGAGGAATCCTCTCCTGCAGGGATCAGAATGCAAAAGAGAGTGAATAATGCGGTTGTTTCCCGGATGCTATAATAATTGACGGAACACGACAGGTGGTCGTATCGAGACAGGGCGCACGCGACAGGGAGATATGCATGGCATCCACTGACCTCTCAAAACTCAAGATCGACAAGACTTCGGCTTCGCCGGCTGCTCACAGACGGTTTTCAAAAAAACACTATTTCTTTATCGGAACCTTCGTTCTTGTCCTGCTCGCTCTCCTGGTTTTTACCGGAGTGCTTGCTCCGTCAGTAAAAACGGAGGTGACTGTTGTATCACAAATGTATCCGTCGCAGAGTTTCACGCTTCTGAATGCAAGCGGCTATGTTGTGGCTCAACGCAAGGCGGCGGTTGCTGCCAAAATTACGGGACGGTTGGTGGAGCTCAAGGTAGAAGAGGGAAACAGAATTCAGAAGGGACAGATTATTGCGCGCCTTGAAGCCGACGATACTGCTGCTGCGCGCAATCAGGCTGCGGCAACACTGGAACAGGCCAAGGCAGAGAGGGTCGATGCTCAATTGCAGTTTGAACGGGCGAAGGAGCTTCTCAAATCAGAATACGTATCGAAAGCGGATTTCGATACGGTCGAAGCACGTTATAAAAAGGCGGTTGCCGGGGTTGCTGCCGCAAATGCCGCTCTGCAGGCTGCGCAGGTTTCGGTCGATTATTCGCTGATACGTGCCCCATTTGATGCGGTGGTGTTGACCAAGAATGCTGACATTGGCGATATCGTATCTCCGCTGAGTGCCGCAGCGAGCGCTAAAGCTGCGGTTGTCACGATTGCAGACATGGGTTCGCTTCAGGTCGAAGTTGACGTATCTGAATCGAACATCGGAAAGGTGAAGATTGGTCAACCCTGCGAGATTCTGCTTGATGCACTGCCGGACAGACGGTTCCGGGGAGAAGTCCATATGATTGTTCCTACTGCTGACAGAACCAAGGCCTCGATCATGGTGAAGATCCGCTTTGAGGCTATCGATCCCCGCGTCCTTCCTGAAATGAGCGCCAAAGTTGCATTTCTGGAGCGTCAGGTTTCCGCTGCTGATGAAACCCCGCGCATTGTGGTCAGGCCGTCATCAGTGATAACAAAGGCTGAGAAAAAATCTGTTTTCGTCGTTCGTGAAGATCGCGCAGTTGAAACCCCGATCACCATCGGGCAGCGCGTCGGAGATTACCTGGAAGTCGTGTCAGGATTGAAAGCCGGAGAAAAAATCGTTGCAAAGCCGACGGGATCCGTGCGTGACGGTGTGCGCATCAAGGCTGAAGAGAAGTAGCGGAAGCATATGTCGGCCCCGATTGTTTCGATTGAGCATGTCTACAAATCCTACCGCCGCGGCAGCCAGATAGTCCCTGTGCTTGAGGATATTACCTTTGATATTCCTGATGGCGAATTCCTCGCACTGATGGGACCGTCCGGGTCAGGCAAAAGCACTCTGCTGAATCTGATAGCGGGGATTGATGCTGTCGATGCCGGGACCATTATTATTGGCGGCGTCGACATCACGGGCCTCCCGGAAACGAGCCTTGCCCAGTGGCGTGCGACGCATGTCGGCTTTATCTTTCAGTTTTACAACCTCATTCCGGTGCTCACCGCATTTGAAAATGTCGAACTGCCGCTCCTCCTGACCGGTCTCTCAAAAAAAGAACGGCAGGAACATGTCGAAATGGCTCTTGAAGTGGTCAACCTTGCCGATCGCATGGAACACTATCCATCACAGCTTTCGGGAGGTCAGCAGCAGCGCGTTGCGATTGCGCGTGCCGTAGTAACCGACCCGGCAATCCTTGTTGCGGACGAACCGACCGGCGACCTTGATCGCAAATCTGCTGAAGATGTTCTTGAACTGATGGATCGCCTGAATCGTGAATCCGGGAAAACGATTATTCTGGTTACGCATGACCCCCGGGCGGCGAAACGCGCCCGTTCGGTGCTGCATCTTGAAAAGGGTGTCCTGAATGCACATCATCAAGCTGCTCATTAGAAACGCCTTCCGCCACAAGCTCAGAACGGGTCTGACGATTCTCGGCATTACGGTTGCCATCCTTGCATTCGGTTTGCTGCGGACAGTCATAGGTGCGTGGTATGCCGGAGTTGAAGCGTCGTCTGCCAACCGCCTTGTAACGCGGAATGCAATATCTCTCGTATTCCCGCTGCCGATGTCTTATAAAGAAAAAATCAGGCAGATTGACGGCGTCAAACAGGTTTCGTGGGGCAACTGGTTCGGCGGCATTTATATTGAAGAAAAGAATTTTTTTCCGAACTTTGCGGTCGATCCGAAGACGTATCTGGAGATGTATCCCGAATTCATGCTTCCTCCGGAGCAGATGTCGGCGGTTCTCCGCGATCGCAAGGCTGCAGTGGCCGGACGCAAACTTGCCGACAAGTATGGATGGAAAATCGGCGATTCTGTAACCCTGAAAGGAACGATCTTCCCCGGCAACTGGGAGTTTGTGCTGAAGGGTATATATACCGGCCGCGATAAGGGAACTGACGAAACACAGTTCTTTTTTCATTGGGACTATCTGAACGAAAGCCTCAGGAAAGCAGCGTCCGTTCGATCGGACATGGTCGGGTTCTATATGATAGGCATTGCAAACCCCTCACTCGCCGCGCCAATCTCGGTAGCGGTAGATCGTACGTTCCGGAACTCGCTTGCCGAGACACTGACCGAAACCGAACGGGCATTTAATCTGAGCTTCGTGGCCATGACGGATGCCATTGTCATGGCGATTCAGGCAGTGTCATTCGTCGTTATCATCATCATTTTGGCGGTCACTGCCAACACCATGGCGATGACCGCACGTGAGCGCATCGGCGAGTATGCGGTCTTCAAGACGCTTGGCTTCAGACCGTATCATATCGCCGGACTTATTTTCGGAGAGTCGTATGTCATTACGATGACCGGCACGGTGCTCGGCATTCTGCTGACCTTTCCTGCCGCACAGGCATTCGGGGATGCGATGAGCCAGTTCCTGCCGGTGTTTCTTGTCGATCGGAAAACGATACTGCTGGACTGTGCAGCCGGGCTGCTGGTCGGCACACTGGCCGCTGTTATTCCGACGTGGCGGGCGGTTACTATCCGCATAGCCGACGGTCTGAGGAGAATAGGGTGAAGAAAGCACGCCGGAACGTAAGTGCGCGCAAACAGAAAAGGGAAGACCTCGGATTTCCGCTCTTCCCGTATTCCGGGCTTTGTCATGATTCCTGTTTCTTATAGTTTTCGCAATCTCTGGACACGCCGGCTGACGACGGCTCTGACCGCCGGCGGCATGGCGCTGGTGGTCTTTGTCTTTGCAGCAATCCTCATGCTTGCCGAAGGCCTGAAAAAGACACTGGTTGAAACCGGCTCATACACCAATGTCATTTCCATACGAAAGGGAGCCGGCACCGAGGTCCAGAGCGGGATTGATCGTGACCAGGCGGCGCTCATCGAAACCCAGCCGGAGGTATCCTCCGGCCCTGATGGAAAGCGCCTGCTTGCGAAGGAAATAGTCGTGCTGATTAACCTGCTGAAGCGGGGGACGGACAAACCGGCCAATGTCGTTATCCGCGGCATCGGCGAGCAGTCTCTGGCGCTTCGTCCGCAGGTGAAGCTGCTTAAAGGCCGCCTGCCGCGGCCCGGATCATCAGAGGTTATAGCAGGCACAAGCATTGCCGAGCGTTTTCAGGGCGGCGGCATCGGCGAAACATTGCGATTCGGGATGCGCGACTGGATGGTCGTCGGCATATTTGATGCGGGTAAGACCGGGTTTAATTCCGAGATATGGGGCGATGCGGATCAGCTTATGCAGGCATTCCGGAGACCTGCATATTCGTCGATTATTTTTGCTCTGCGCGATTCAGCCGTATTTGACCTGATCAAGCAGCGGCTTGAAAATGACCCTCGCCTGACGGTCGAGATCAAGCGCGAATCCGTTTACTATAAAGAACAGTCCGAAATGATGGCAAAGTTTCTGACCATCCTCGGGCTTTCGCTTACGGTTATTTTTTCATTCGGGGCTATTATCGGCGCCATGATTACCATGTATGCCGCGGTCGCCAACCGGACGGGAGAAATAGGCACGCTTCGGGCGCTCGGCTTTCAGCGGGGAAGTATTCTCGCCGCATTTCTCATGGAATCCCTGCTGCTCGGGCTTGTCGGCGGGTGCATCGGCGTTTTTCTCGCATCGTTCATGCAACTGGTGACCATATCGACCATGAACTGGCAGACCTTTTCCGAGCTTGCATTTTCATTCGCACTTACTCCTGCGATAACCATTCAGTCACTTGCATTTTCGCTTTTCATGGGCTTTGTCGGCGGATTTCTTCCTGCTGTTCGGGCGTCACGGATGAATATTGTGGAAGCGTTGCGGGCGGGGTAAAATACAGTAAATAGGAAAAAGTGGAGGGCGTATGGATTGGGCAGTTTATTTCAGGACCGGTCTCTTTATGGTTTTCTGTTTTCTGGCCGTATTTCCGACTGTTTCAGATTCAGCCGCCGATGAGATGCGCGCAAAAGAATCGGCGCTTGCAGGGCTTATCAATGAGCAGCGGGCTGCGCAAAAACTTCAGTTGCTGTCTGTTCATCCCGCATTGTCATCGGCTGCATATCGGCATGCCGCCGACATGGCGAGAGGCGACTTTCTTGATCATGCCGGATCTTCAGGAGATACCGTCAGGGAGCGCATTGAGCAGTACGGCTATCCGTGGAGGGCTTACGGGGAAATTATCGGCAGGGAACATCTCTGCAAACCCAAAGAGATGATTGCGCTGTGGCTCCGGAGTCCGCAACATGCTGTCATTATGCTGTCTGCTGATTATCGGGAGTTCGGGATAGCCGGAGCGCGGCAGCCCGGCATCTACGGCAGCTGCTACTGGACGGTGGTGTTCGGCAGCCGGACGGCATCAAAGAAAGGAGCGCGATAATCATGCAGAAAAACATGCGCGGCAGAGCAAAAAAAGCGGGGTTGCCGCCAGGTTCGCTGGTGCATACCGGCGAGCGCAAGAGAGGGGATGTCAATATCTCCCTAATCGAATACGATGCCTCGTCCATGTTTGAAAGCCAGATTCCCGGCATGGATTCCTGCCTTTCCTTCCTTGATAAACAGACGGTCACCTGGCTGAATGTAGACGGTCTGCACGATGCCGATCTGATGTCGCGCATCGGCAACTGCTTTGCGCTGCATCCCCTCGTGCTTGAAGACGTTCTGAGTACCGACCAGAGGCCCAAGTATGAGGATTTTGACGAATATCTCTACATCGTTGTCCGCATGCTGCGCTATGATGCCGACGACATGAAGGTGAAGGCCGAACAAATCAGTGTCATTCTCTCTCAAAAGTATGTGCTTACATTTCAGGAGGGTGTGGCCGGGGATGTTTTTGATTCGGTTCGGACGCGTCTTCGGGAAGACAAGGGTCGCATCAGAAAGATGGGAGCCGACTATCTCGCCTACACGCTGCTGGACACTATTGTTGACAATTATTTCGTCATTCTTGAGCAGATGGGGGAGCGGATTGAGCTTCTGGAAAATGAACTGATAACAAACCCGACCCGCAAAACGCTGCGCATGATCCACACTCTTCGCGGCGACGCCTTGTTTCTGAGAAGAACGGCCTGGCCGCTTCGCGAAGTCATCAACAGTTTTACGCGCGGAGATTCGCCGTTTATTACGGATGCCACAAGAGTATATCTGAAGGATGTGTATGATCATACCATCCACGCCATTGATACGCTGGAAACCTACCGTGAAATGCTCGCCGGCATGCTTGATATCTATCTTTCGAGCATGAGCAACCGGCTGAACGAAGTCATGAAAGTACTGACCATCATTGCAACAATCTTCATGCCGCTGACATTTCTGGCGGGCGTGTATGGCATGAATTTCAAGCATATGCCGGAACTGGAATGGGAGTGGGGCTATCCGGTCATATGGATGATCATGATTGTTATTGGGCTGGCGATGCTTGCGGCGTTCAAAAGAAGAAAATGGCTCTGAGGAGCTTCAGCCTGCGAGAACCGACCTGATTTTGTCGGCCAGGTCCACCGGCACTACCAGCTTCATAATCAGATTGAAGCCCTCCGGCCCGATGCCTTTTGCTTAAAGAAGGTTGTTTGGTCTTACAGGGTGCAAGCGGTGCACGCTGAGAAGTCGCAGGTCGTCTTCGTACGACTGTCCCGGCGTTGTCAGATAATCGCCGGTCATCAGCGAATCAGCGCCTGCCATAAAAATCATGGCTGCAAACTCGCCGAGGGTTGCGGCTCTGCCTCCGCAGATGCGGATTGCCTTGTCCGGAAGCAGAAACCGGAAGAGGCTGATCGCTTTGAGGGCATCAAAGGGATGCATCAGCGGACGGTCGGCGAGCGGAGTGCCCGCAATCGGGTTCAGAAAATTTATCGGGGCCGAGTCGACATCAAGCTGCCGGAGCGTCAGAGCCATATCGACGCGGTCATCCCACGTCTCGCCCATTCCGAAAATGCCGCCGGAGCAGACAGACATGTTGATATCCTTTGCTGCCTCGATAGTTTTCAACTTGTCGCTGAAGGTATGCGCAGTGCAGACTGACGGGAAAAACCGCTCAGAAGTTTCAATGTTGCAGTGATAGCGTTCCAGCCCGGCATCATGCAGAAACCCGAGCTCATCGCGGTCAAGCAGCCCCAGCGAAGCGCACGGATGGAGTCCGAGCGCACGGATGTCCGACAGCATGAAAGCAATTTTTCTGAGGTCTTTTTTTGCCGGCTTTCTTCCGCTGCTGACTATGCTGAAGCGCAAAACACCGCCCTCCTTCGCCTGCTGAGCCTTTTCGCGGGCTTCCCTGCGGGTAATCAGAGGATAGACAGACACGCCGGTTCTGCTCTTTGCCGATTGCGCGCAGTAGGAGCAATGTTCAGGGCAGAGTCCCGATTTTGCATTTACAATGGCGCAGAGTTCTACGGTGTCCTTGCTGCGGCGGATGCGCAGACGGTTTGAAGCAGCAAGCAGATCCGGGAGGTGCGAAGCGGGCAGTTCGGCAAGCTGTTTCGCATCTTTTTTGGAGACGCTCTTGCCGGCGGCTATCTTTTGCTCGAGTTCAGTCAGCATGTGCGTCCTTTGGTGTGTGTGGATGCCTGCGATTAGGTTAGCGCTGGTCGGAATCAGCGGCGGATTTCAAATGCTCTCAACCCCTCAAGCCTGTCTTCCCATGTTACCTGAACATTCGTAACACGGGCAAATGAGGGGCCTTCGGAACACTTCTGTATCGCCTGCTCGACCATGTCCCGCTCGCCTTCGAAAACCGCCTCGACCCTTCGGTCGGGGAGATTTTTCACCCAGCCGGCCAGGCCGAGTCTTGCCGCAACATTCTGCGTGAAGTAGCGGTAGGCAACGCCTTGAACGCGTCCGTCAATCAAAAGGTGTGCGCGTGTAATCATTCTGTATTATAGCCGAAGCCGCAGGCGGGCGGCAGCGGAAAAACTCAATCAGATGCCTGGCGTCAGTCCGTTCATGAGCGGCAGAAAAAAAGAACGGCCTGCCGCTATTTTTTCTGGGAGCTTTCGTAAGCGGAGCGCAATGCAGAAGCCCGCTGCACAGAGTGCTTGCCCAGTTCACTGTTCGGCTCGACTTTGCTCTGCATCAGGTAGTGCTGGTAAGCAGACGATGTGTCACCTGTCTGCTCGAACGAAATTCCAAGAACGGCGTGGATTTCGGGATGCTTCGGCTGCGCCTGCTCGAATATCTGAAGGTGCGGGATGGCCGCCCGGTAGTTCTTTGTCCTGAAGTAATTCATGCCGAGAAAGTAGCGGGAAAAGATATCCTGCGGGAAAAGAACAATGCTCTTTTGCAGATAGTTTGTGCTCGCCTGATAATCGTTCCATAAGTAGGAAACAACTCCGAGACCGCGATACGCCGGCTGATAGTTCCCGTCATGCCGGATGGCTTCCTGGAAACTCCGCTCGGCAGTGGCATAGTCCCGCTGCTGAATAAGGATAAAGCCCTGCAGCGCATGAAACGGCGGCTGATTGGGCGCAGCTGCGATTGCCTGGCGAATGAGAGACTCGGCCTGCGTTACATTGTTCTTCTGCAGGGCATTGGCTGCCCGGTCATAATAATTTGTGTAAACAGAGTTCATTGAACGGAGATTGGTCATCATCTGTTGATATCGTTCGCGGTAGGTGCCATCTCCCACGATGCGGATTGGCTCCATGCCGCGGATGATATTCTGGAGTTCATCGATGCGCACTGAGGAACGGGGGTGAGTGGACATAAGATCGCCGAACAGCGAACCTTCCCGGGAACTCTTTCCGACAGACTTCAAATACGCATCGGAAGCGCGTGAAAGTGACTGATGCGCAAGGACGGCATTGTTCGGGTCATAGCCCAGGCGTGACATATACTGCATGCCGATGCGATCCGCCTCGAGTTCATCCGTGCGGCTGAATTTCATCATGAGCAAGTTACCACCGACGGCCCCGAGACTGAGTGCCGCATCGCCGTAACGGGAGCTGCCCAGTGCAACGCCGCCAAGTCCAAGACCGACCTGTGTGATCATTCCCTGAGAAATCTGGCTGGCGGAGTGGCGTGCGGAAACATGACCCATTTCATGCCCCATGACAAAGGCATACTCCGCTTCGCTCTGGAGTCCGGCCAGCAGACCGCGCGTAATGACTACGTGTCCTGGAATCGCCCATGCATTCGGCATAGAGCTGTTCTGTATCGCAAATTCAACAGGAAGGTTCGATCGGTGGGAAACGCTGTGGATACGAAGGACGATGTCGCGCAGATAAGATTTCAGCTGATCGTCCCGGTACTCACCGCCGCCCCCGAGATCTCCCCATAGAGCGTTCGGATACATCTCCCTGCCCATCTGGATTTCCTGAGATTCCGACACAAGCATGAGCTGGCTTTTTCCGGTGACCGGATTGGTGGCGCAGCCGAAAACAGTGATGCAGAGGACAACGGCAATCAGTACACGCAGCGTAGTTGTTTTCATGGTGTTATATACCTCTCAGGGTTTTCTGTGATGCTTTTCATAATAATACTTTGATCCAGACCGATTCGCTCAAGGTGCTCGGAGGCTTCAGCGAGGGTAAGACCGCCTCCGAGCAGTTTGCCGTGAGCGTCGGTGACCGATGCAGGCTGGAGAAAAGCGTGCGTGTTCCTGACCGAATCGGAAACCAGAATAATCCGTTCCGCAGGCTTCAGCGCGAAGATTAACCGAATCGTTTCAGGATGAAGATGAAACGGATCGCCGATAATTTCGACATACACGTCCTTGTTCATCAGTCCGAACCCGGCAAGCCCCGGTTCCCGATGGTGAAATCCTTTCATGGCATTGAACAAATGCGCAATGCCGGTTGCCCCGGAATGAAAACCAGCCTCCGCTTCGGCATACGTCGCATCGGAATGGCCCATATTCACCCGGATGCCTTTGCTCGCAATCGACCGGATGAGCTGATGTGCGCCGGGCAGTTCGGGAGCCACGGTGATAGTTCTGATGATATCTTCATACCCGTCGATAAGTTTCTGCAGATACCGATCATCGGGCTCAAGAAATGTTATGGAATTCAGCGCGCCGGCCTTCATGGGATTCACAAAAGGCCCCTCAAGGTGAAGCCCGATAATCCGTGCAGCAGTCTGCCCGTCCGGTGTGATGATGCCGGCGGATGCAGCCTGCGCCCGCATGGCCTGGCGAATAAGCTCCATATTCCCGCGCATGACCGGGATAGTTGCCGGATAGACAGAGAGTACAATCTCATCGGTTCCGCGAATGCCGTGCAGTTCCGCTATCTTCAGAAGGTGGCTGATGTCCGACGTCCGGGTATCATACCCGCCTATGCCATGCGTATGGATGTCGATTATTTTCATGGTGATATCATATCATGTGAAAGGCAGGATTGATGATGCAGGGGGCAGGAATAAACGTGACTTGGAAAGAGAAATGATGACAGATCTCGGCCAATGGTCGGAAAAGGAGTTCGACGTTCTTTTGCAGACTGCTCAGAAGCTGCCGGGAGCAGGCAGTCGCATCGGCTTTCTCTCGAAGCAGTTCATGGGGGTGCCCTATAAAGCCGGCACCCTTACGGGCAGCGCAACGGCAGTGGAGCAGCTTGTCGTCAATCTTGCGGGCGTCGACTGTTTTACCTATCTGGACTATCTTGAGGCAATGCGGCGCTCCTCATCTTATGGTGAGTTTATCGAAAACCTGAAGGCCGTTCGCTATCAAAACGGTGAGGTTGATTTCCGCAGCAGAAATCACTTTTTCTCGGATTGGCCTGTGTATCAGCATGACTTTATCGAAGATGTGACGGGGTCGGCCGGCGGAGATGCCGTCATAACCGTCGGGAAAATGCTCAATGTAAAGGCCGACGGCAGTCACTGGCTTTCCGGGATTGCCCCGCGCATGCGCGGGGTGGTATATCTTCCATCAGAACGTCTGGATGAAAGAATAGTCGCCGGCTTGCGAACCGGCGACTATATCGGAATCTATGACGATATGGCCGGACTTGATGTGACACACGTCGGCGTCATTGTAAAGGGTACTTTTGTTGCTTATTTACGCCATGCTTCATCAGTGCCGAATAAATTGCGGGTCGTTGACGACGAGCTGTTGCCTTTTCTTTCTGACAAGCCGGGAGTGATTGTTTATCGGGCGAAGTGAACAGTCAAGGAGCGCCCCGTCTTTTCATGATTCCTCCTTCAGCGCTTCGATGTCTTTTTTAAGCCACCAGAGTATGCCTAGTGCCGGCAATGCCGTCAGGGTTGCAAAGATGAAATAACCGGTCCATCCGACTGCTTCTACAAGAAAGCCTGAGGTAGGCGCAATGAATGTCCTGCCGAGAGCGGCAATCGAGGAGAGCAAAGCATACTGCGTTGCGCTGAAGCGCTGGTTGCAGAGCGCCATCAGCAGGGCAACAAAGGCGGCAGTTCCCATGCCGCCTGTCATATTCTCAAACGCAACCGCAAAGATCATCATCGGATAGCTCTTGCCGACCCATGCCAGAGCAGCAAATGAAAGAATGGAAACAGCCTGCAGCACGCCAAAGATCATGAGCGACCGGAACAGGCCGAGCGTAACCATCAGCATGCCGCCGAACAGCCCGCCGATAATGAGCGACGCGAAACCGAAGAGTTTGTTCATGGTGCCGACTTCGGTCAGGGAAAAGCCGACGCCGCGAATCAGAAACGGTGAAAGCAGGGCGCCTGCATATGCGTCGCAGAGCTTGTAAAGAACAATCAGCAGCAGAAAGCGAACGGCGCCGTCACGCGAAAAGAAATCTTTCAGCGGACCCCATACCGCCTCACTCATTGTTCTCGGAGGGACAATGGTCTTATCCGGCGACGGACCGAAGATCGACGCAAGTATGCCGACGCTCATGATTGCCGCCATAGCGAGATAGGTCGCCCGCCAGCCAATCTGGTCGGCCATGATGAGCGCAAGTGCTCCGGAGACAATCATTGCAATGCGGTAGCCCATGACAAACACGGCAGCCCCGAAGCCGCGCTCTTTTTCGTGGAGCACATCGGTCCGGTACGCATCCACGACAATATCCTGCGAGGAGGACGAAAATGCGATGAAGAGGGCGAGCGCCGCCGCTGCAACCGGCATTTCAGACGGTGACAGGAGGGCCATGCCGGCAATGCCCGCGATGAGCATAAGCTGAGTCAGCAGGATCCAGCCGCGCCGTCTATCCAGAAACGGCGGCACAAAGCGATCCATCAGCGGTGACCAGAGAAACTTGAGGGTATACGGGAGTCCGACGAGCGCAAAAGCGCCGATAGTTTTCATATTCACCCCGTCGACCGCCATCCATGACTGAAGCGTGCCGTATGAGAGCGCCAGCGGCAGACCCGAAGAAAATCCGAACAGGGTGATGAAGGCGATGCGGCGGCTGCGGAAGATTTGGAGATAGGGTGCGATATTAATCCGCACGCACATCTCCAAAAGGAATACGGACCGGCAGCCTGCCGTTAAATCCAAATGCGCCGCCCAGGCAGCCGATGACTGCACCTTGTGCAAAGCGGGACGCGTCATATGCTGCAATGAGGGCATCAGCTCCGGAGAAGTGGCGCAGGACATACGGGCTGCCGAACGAGATGGCAATGGATTGTTTTACTTTCTGCATGGCGGCTTGTATGCGCTCTACTTCTTCCGGCGCAATGCCCGAACTGCCGCGCCATGCCGCCACACTCGTGAATATTGCAAACAGGACGGCATGATCACATCCGGACGCGGCATCATCAATAGAGATGTGATGCGGAAAGGCACAACTGACAGGCGATACATCATGCTTGCCGATATCGCCGCAGAGGACGAGCCGCGTATTTTCGGGGTCATACAGCGGCAGGATCCCAAGCCGGTGGTCGACCAGCGTTATCGACTTACCGGCGAGACGCGCAGCGACCGCTCCGGGGTGGCCTGTCTTCCGTGCCGACGCGCCGCCGAGGTCGTTTTTTGTGCGGAGGATTCTCTCGACTGCGATGTCGATGATTGAGGGTTTCAATTCTCCCTGCCCGATTGCTGTTTCCAGGTCAGCGACAGCAGCATCCGCATCTATTGGATGGAGCAGAATATCTACTCCCGCCTGCATACAGGCAACCGGCAACTGTTCAATGCCTGCAAGCGCATGCATGTTAAGTGCATCGGTCATGATTAATCCGTCAAACCCGAGTTCTGTTCTCAGCAGGTCGGTTACAATCTTCCGGGATATGCTCGCCGGTCTGTCGTCAAGCTCCGGCACCAGCAGATGGCCGATCATAATGCTTTTCACGCCTGCCTTTATCGCTTCATCATAGGGGGAAATATCGCAGCCTATGATCTCGCTTCTGCTTTTGAGAATGACCGGCAGCTCGATATGCGAGTCTGCCGATGTGTCGCCATGTCCGGGGAAGTGTTTTGCGCATGTCAGCATTCCGCAGGACTGCAATGTCCTGATATAGTGACTTCCGAGTGCCGCAACGGCAGCCGGATCGTCAGAAAACGCACGGGTGCAGATTATCGGGTTGTCAGGATCGCGATTCACATCAAGCACCGGAAGCAGCGGCATGTTGATGCCGATGTCCGCTGCTTCGGCGGCGAGTGCATTCAGAGCATCCGAGAGCAGGTAGCGGTCTTCGTGGCGTTGCATATCGATAGCGGCTGCAACCGCCATTTGTGACGGAAAAGGAGTTCCTCCCTGTATCTGTTGCGCAACACCGCGTTCTATGTCGGAGGCGATAAAGAGCGGGACCTCCGCGGCTGTCTGAAGATCGTGTATCGCGTTGGTAATGATATCGCGCGGACCGCCGAAGATGATGAATCCGCCGATTCCCTTCTGCACAAGCTCCAACTGTGCCTGGACATAGGCAGCTTCGGTCAGTTTTTCCCCGTCGATTCTGCTGATGATGAGCTGGTAAAGGCGTTTGTTCAGAGGCATATCGTTGGCAGAGATGGTTGTTTGCATGGTGGAGTTTAGCAGATAGGTTTCTGCATGCACAATCAGCGTCTTTTTGGGGTAGAATAGTGCAGGTTGACTCTTATTGTATGAGGAGGATTACAATGGTGTCTCTGGTATTTGCGATAATCGTCCTTGCTGCTGTGGTCTTTTTTTCAGTTCAGAATGCTTCCCCGGTTGCAGTCTCGTTTTTTCTCTGGCGCTTTGAAGCGTCCCTTGCGGTCGTTCTCTTTCTGTCGGTTCTGGTAGGCGTGATTGTCGGTTTACTCTTAGCGGCAGCGTCTTCAATGAAGCGCACAAGCAGGAAGCGCCGCCAGGAAATGCTACCCGCGTCAGGATCCGAGACAACAGCGCCGTCTTCAGACGGGAAGTCATGAAATATTATCTGGCACCTCACTGTGCGCTGAAGCGGCTTGAAGAACCCTGCGTTTACCATGTGAAGCGGGACGAACTCTATGAGCTTGACGAACAGGCATTTGCATACCTTGCAGTCGCAGCAGAACCGTCAGGTGCTGTTCCCCCTTTGGATCGCGAATTTCTTTCATTTTGCCTTTCCGAAGGGCTGCTGGTGACGTCGCCGGTCTGCATGACCAGGCCTGAACCTGTACAGTCTCCACTTCCATCATTGCGTTATCTTGAACTCCAGATTACCACGCGCTGCAATCTCCGTTGTCATCACTGCTATGTCGGAGATCCGGAACGCACCGAGTTATCGTTGGATGACCTGAAAAGGGTGCTTGATGAATTTCAGGGAATGCAGGGACTTCGTCTGCTTATTACAGGCGGAGAACCGTCGCTGCATACTCAGTTTCATGAGTTCAACCAGCTGCTGCCGAGCTATGCGTTCCGGAAAGTGCTCTTTACCAACGGGCAGATGCTGGGCGACAGGGTGATCGGGCAATTAGCGGTTGACGAAATCCAGATCAGCATTGACGGGCTTGAGAAGGGACATGACGCTCTCCGCGGCAAGGGAACATTCAGAAAAGCTTTCGTTGAAGCAGAACGGGCAATTCGTGCAGGAATTCCGGTTTCCGTTGCTACCGTGGTACACCGGCAGAATCTTGATGAATTTGAAGGAATGAGCGCTCTTTTTCCCGGAATTGGCATACTTGACTGGACGGTGGATGTGCCCACCCCTGCCGGTTTTTTTTCGGAGCATCCGGAACTGCAGGTTCCGCCTGACGTGGCCGGGCGCTATCTCTCCTATGGGTTTGGAGGAGGCATTCACAGCGGCGGAGATGGATTTGCCTGCGGGTTGCATCTGGCGTCGGTTCTTGCGAACGGAGAGGTCTGCAAGTGTGCATTTTACCCGGCATCCCCTGCCGGGACGCTTCGGGAAGGACTGGCGCGTGCGTGGTCAAGGATTCGTCCGGTTTCGCTTGATGAGCTTGACTGTGCAACGGCTGGATGTCCTGTCCTCGGAGAGTGTCGCGGCGGCTGCCGGTATCGCGCTGAGCGCTCTGCGCCGGAGCACATGCCGGGCAACCGAAAAAGGCGCACACCGGACTTTTACAAGTGTCATGCATATGGTATAATCAAATAACAAGGCGGACATGAAGTCTGCGATTGACCCTATGAAAGGGAGGCGAAAACATGACTATTCGCAAGGTTTCCAGGAAGGGAACAACAACCTGCAAGTGCAAAAGCTCTTGTTAATCAAGTAAAAACAATGCGTTCGCCAAGGGGGGGCGGTCAGGCCCCCCTTTTCTTTAATCTTGTGGGAAGAGGTGTGAGATAATAGCCGCATGAAAAAGCTTATTCTAACGGTAATAGTCTCAAGTTTTCTCCTGGTTGTCGGGGCCGTCGCCGGGGAATTGACTGATACCTCGTCAGTCCCACTGAAGCCGCCTGCTGTTGATCAGGACAACCCCTATTTTGAATACTTCCTGGGTCATGAAGCTGAAATAGCCGGACGGTGGGAAGATGCGATTGGTCATTACAATGCGGTACTGAAGGCTGATCCAGCCTCGACTGATTTGAGAACGCGCGTTGCGTACCTGCTCGTCAAGAGTGGCCGGATAAACGAAGCTCTTGCTCTGCTGGAGAGCATTGTTGCGGAGAATCCGAAATACATTCCGGCGCTCATGCGTTTGGGCGAGTTATACAACGCGCATAAACAGACCGACAAGGCGGTAGCAATCTATGAGCGTGTTCTGGAAATCAACCCTGATCTGAAGGAACCTTACCTGTTCCTTGGCGTCCTGTATTCTTCCAAGGGTGAAGCCAGGAAAGCGCGGACGATTCTGGATCGCCTCATGAAGAAAGACCCCGATAATATCATGGCCTATTATTATATGGGGTCTCTGCATCTGGAAAAGAAAGAGTATGCAAAAGCGCGCGAGAACTTTAAAAAGGCTATAGAAATCAACCCTCAGTTTGATGCAGCCTATATCAGTCTCGGCATTATCGGCGAGTTGACGTCCAACCCGAAGGTTGCCGAAGAGAACTACAGAAAGGCCATTGAACTGAATCCTCACAACCTTTTCGCCCGCGAACGTCTTACACAACTCTATCTTTCCGGCAATGCATACAAGAAGGCTATTGAGGAACTTGAAGCGATTCTGAAGGATACACCAAAAAACCTGGACATTCATCTCCGTCTCGGACTGCTCTATATGCAGGAGCGGGAGTTCGACAAGGCAGTTTCCGAGTTGCAGATTGTCACGCGGGCACGTCCCGATGATATCACTCCGCGGTTCTATCTCGCTATTGCTCTTGAAGAATTGAAGCGATATCCTGAGGCGGTTGAGCAGCTGAAAAAGATTATCAGCCTCGATCCCAAACATTTCAATTCATTCATGAACCTCGCGTTTATTCATGCAAAGATGGAGCGGCTTGATGAGGCTGCAAAGGTGTATGAGGAGGTTCTGACCTTCGAGACCGGCAAGCCGGAAGTCTATGCATATCTTGGGAATGCTTATACACAGCTCACGAAATATGAGCAGGCTGAAGCACTTCTCAAGGATGCTCTCAGCCTTTTCAAGGACAATGACGAGCTGTATTTCACCACCGCCATTCTCTTTGAAAAAACCAAACGTTTTGACGAGATGGTAGACTATCTAAGGAAGACCATACAGCTCAATCCGAAACATGCCGATGCCCTGAATTATCTCGGATACAGCTTTGCAGATAAAGGCATTCACCTTGATGAGGCACTTTCTCTGATTCAAAGGGCGATAGCCCTGAAGCCTGACAGCGGGTACATCCTTGACAGCCTCGGCTGGGTATACTTCAAGCTTGGGCGTCTGGACGAGGCATTAAAAACGCTGCAGAAAGCCCTGAACTATGCGAAAGACGACCCCGTGGTTTTTGAACACCTCGGCGATGTCTATGAAGCGCTCGGGAGGACCGATGGTGCACTGTCCGCGTGGCAGGAGTCGCTGAAGTATGAGAAAAAGGAACCGGGGTTGAAGCAGCGTGTCGAAGATAAGGTGAACAGGATAAAACCAAAAAAACAGTGAGGGAATATTCTTTTGCAGGCCAAAGAGCCTTCTGCTTCGCGCGCAGGGCTCTTTTTTATGCCTTGCGGTCTGCGGCGTCAATCGCCCGGCATTTTTTGCCCACGCGGCAAAAAATCTGACACCATTTGAAAATATATATTGAAATATGAGGATAATTTTTTGGCATGGAGATTGCTTTTATCAAGAACGGCCAGAAAACCCCAAGGCTTTGAAGCCTGGGGATGAATGGCCGCCCGGAGCGAAGGCAGTGGCGGAGCGGAGGTAGTTTTTTGCATAATCTGGCATGGCCAAATATTGGACAGGCTCTCATACGAAA
>DATIKF010000131.1:0-1522 GCA_035477855.1 Dissulfurispiraceae bacterium | reverse complement strand
GCTCACGGGATAGGGTTTCTCGCGGGTAAAGCTGTATGTATGCGCCCCGCAATCTTTCACCACCCCATTGTTGCGCTGATTAAAGCCCTGAAGTGTTACAGCGACCGATGCGGGATTAACTGGTAGTGTTGGTATCTCGTTGGCATCGCGCCAGAAAAACCAGACTTCCTCCCCGGCGCTATGAGTTCTGATCGCCGTGTTGTTCAAACCGCGCATAAGATTGCTGATGTAGTATCTGCCATCTACCTGCAACACACAATTCTGATACCCGATAAATTCCCAGCTCGTCCCGGCACCTATTGCCACAGTGAATTTCAGCCGCTGGAACGCCGCCCGCGTAGCCGCCACCTCTATCATATTAAGCGACCCTGTGGCGATATAAAAGCCAACGCCGTCCTGAATCACATTGACATGTTGCACCGCGCCGCCGACTGCAAGCGACCCGGAAAGCGTGCCATACCCAAACACCCTCGGGCTGCCTGTCATGGCGTAAGCCGTGCTGAGGTAGTGCCGTACCCCTATGGGCGACCCCGCAGGCGGGGAATAGGCTACAATGACCGCGCTCCTGTCTGTAAGCTCAGCTGGCGCGTCAATAACTCTTGCCTGTGCTATTGCGCCGACAGACCAGTCATAGTTAGTCGCCATGGAGTATGACCCGGATGTGATTGCAAGGTCAGCGAGACCGTAGACGTCCTGAAACGCCTCGATGTCCATCTCCTGCTCCGCCATTGAGTCCGAGCCAATATTAGAAATCCTTACAATCAGGCCGCTGATGCCGAACGCGGCGCTGTTGATTTTGATAATCTGCCCCACCGATAGCGTAGGGAACGCAGCCCGCGATACGCTGAACTTGCAGATCAGCAGCGGGTAAAATAATTTCTTGGTCAACCGTGTCATCACGCCTTGCAGCGCCGTGAGGTTGCTGATAATCATGAATGAGTAATTATCCGGCTTGTTATAGCCGAGCATCCTTCGTGCCGCCGGATTCTTCAGCCGAATAGAAGCTTCTTTGAAAGCGGTGCGGTCAGTGTACTTGACTGTTGTTTCCGTGGCGAAATCATCCCAAGCCTGACGGTTCAGCGTGAGCTTCTTGATGTGATTGTCAGATAGCTCCGTCAGCGTCGCCGGGTTGTAGTCGTTGCGGAACAGCGCCATTTTTGTTTTTCCGGTTACCAGATCGTGCCAGACCGCCGCGTCAATAGTGCGGAGTATTTCTTGGAACCAATGCTCAGCGGCTTGCGGCGAGGTCATAAGAAAGGATGCCCCGAGGCTCTCCGCCGCCAGAGTTGCCCCGCACGCATGGAATGAATCAAAGTCTATCATGGTGTCAGGAATACCGATCATGTTGCGTAAAATATACAGCATGACGTGTGCTGGGTTCGCATCGGCATAGTTCCCGGCTACGTTCAGATTGCGTTGCGTTGACCACGTTTTTCCGCCGACAGCATCAGCAACAAGCACAGTACGCTTCAGTACGAAATCGAGCGCGGGCGCATTGTGCGAGTTGTCTCCGCAAAAAGCA
>DATIKF010000130.1:0-2012 GCA_035477855.1 Dissulfurispiraceae bacterium | reverse complement strand
CGCAACCGCGGCCAGGACGGAGCCGGTATCGGGTGCATCAAATTCAATACCGAGCCCGGCAGCAAGTACATAAACCACCTGCGCAGCAACAGCCCCAACTCCATCAAGGAGGTTTTCGACAAGATTCGCTCCAGGTTCGCCCGGATCAAAGAGGAGTCGCCCGAAAGGCTGAAAGACCCGGCCTGGCTGAAAAACAATGCGGATTTTATCGGCGAACTGTACCTGGGGCATCTGCGCTACGGCACCTATGGCCGCAACGGCATCGAAAACGTGCATCCGTTTCTGCGCGAGAACAACTGGATGACGCGCAACCTGATGGTTGCCGGCAACTTCAACCTCACCAACGTGGGCGAGCTTTTTGCCAGCCTGGTAAACCTGGGCCAGCACCCCAATGTTACCAGCGATACCATCACCATACTCGAAAAAGTAGGACACTTTTTGGATGAGGAAAACGAAGAGCTCTACCGCCACTACAAGTCGCAGGGATACAGCAAAAAGGAGATATCGCCCCTGATCGCCTCCGGACTCGACCTCCAAAAGGTGCTGGCACAGGCAAGCAAAAGCTGGGATGGCGGTTATGTGTTAACCGGATTGTTAGGTCATGGCGATGCATTTGTTTTGCGCGACCCGTCGGGCATACGCCCTGCCTTCTATTATGCCAGCGACGAGGTGATAGTGGCTGCCAGCGAACGCTCGGCCATACAGACGGCATTCAACATTTCAACCCAAAGCATCGCCGAGGTCAAACCCGGCCACGCCCTCATCATCAAACAGAACGGCGCATTTGGAGAATACCCTGTGGGCGGACAGAAGAAAAAAGCCTCCTGCTCGTTCGAGCGGATCTATTTCTCCAGGGGAACGGATGCCGATATTTACCACGAACGAAAGCAATTGGGGCGCAGGCTGGTTCAGGCCGTTTTAGGCGTAATCGACTACGACCTCGACAACACCATTTTTTCGTACATACCCAACACGGCCGCCACGGCCTTCAAAGGGATGGTGGAAGGCCTGCACGACTTCTGCGACCAGGTGAAGACCGACCGCATCCGACAGATGAAAGATCATGACAATTCGCAACAGCTGAAAAAAATCCTGGAGCTCAGGCCACGCGTAGAGCTTGTCGCCGTAAAAGATGCTTCGCTCCGTACGTTCATCACCGAAGAGGAGACGCGCGACGACCTGGTAGCCCATATCTACGACGTTACCTACGGCGTGGTACGACCCGGGCTTGACACCCTGGTGGTGGTTGACGACAGCATCGTGCGGGGAACCACCCTCAGAAGAAGCATCGTGCGGATGCTGGACCGGCTGAAACCCAAAAAGATCGTCATCGTGTCGTCGGCCCCGCAGATACGCTACCCCGACTGCTACGGCATCGACATGTCGCGCCTCAACGACTTCATCGCCTTCCGGGCGGCCATCGAGTTGCTGAAAGAGACCGGACAGGAATCCGTGATAAACCAGGTGTATAAGCGCTGCAAGGAGCAGGAGCTGCTTCCTGTAGACCAACAGGTCAACTGCTTACGGGAGGTTTACAAGCCGTTCACCCCGGCCCAGATATCGGCCAAAATCGCCTCCCTGCTGCACCCACCCCAGGTGAAGGCCCGCCTCGAAATCGTGTTCCAAAGCATCGAAGACCTGCACGAGGCATGCCCCAACCATACCGGCGACTGGTACTTCACCGGAAACTACCCCACCCCCGGCGGAAACCGGGTGGCCAACCAGGCCTTTGTCAACTTCATCGAAGGCAGGACAGGACGATCCTACTAAAAACCTGTCCAAAACATTGGTTTTGCCGATTTTTATTCTTCCCTGAGAGAAAAAACCTGTATTTTTGACCTTCTAAAAAAGCCCTGCTAAGCCCCTTTACTTCTTTAAGGAAATGGGACTGAAAGGGCGAAGCTGTACCGCGCGTAGCGCGGGAAGAGGGAAGAAGAAAGAAAAAAGAGAAAAGAAGAAAGAAAAAAGAGAAAAGAAGAAAGAAAAAAGAGAAAAGAAGAAAGAAAAAAGAG
>DATIKF010000129.1:0-4524 GCA_035477855.1 Dissulfurispiraceae bacterium | reverse complement strand
TCCCAGGGGAGAGGGGGGGGAGAAGGTGGCATAGTTCAAAGTTATCAACAGCTTGACTTTTGGGAATGTGGTATACTCATATCGTCTCGTTGGGGGTCAAATCACAGGTACGAGAATAAAGAATCAGCGGCAAGGTGGCCCGAACAGACGCTGATCCGGCGCAAGCTGTCAAGACCTGTGAGCGTGGTGGACTGCCTGCCGTCGGGTGTAAATAGATGGCGAGAGGGGTTATTATTAGTCACACGTCCCACGTCCATTTTTTGAGAAATTGAGCTGAATTAAACAGTTGGTTTCGGCTTCGTTTTTCAAAAAATGGCGTGGGGGGCGTGTGCCTACAGGAGAAAGGTTATTATAGGAACGGAAAAAGGGCAAAAATTGCGATTTCACGGCTTTGTTGAGCCATATCCTCCTGTGGATAACCTGTGGATAACCTGTGGATAACCTGTGGATAACTCTTTACAACATAAAAAATATATATATGCAAGACGCTAGAAATAGGGACTTTAGGGATATATGGAAAGGCATTGTGACGCAATTTAGTGCCATTATGTTATCGGCATTAGGAGCCGCATTATTCGCCTTCATAGGAGCAATAGCGACTGAGACGGGAGGGTGTGTAGATACAAACGGAGTTATAGAAACATCTAGCGCAACGGGAGCTTTGTTAAAAGCGACTCATACTATTCTGACCGCAGGCAGGGTATAATTGGCGACATGATCGCAATGACAGCAGAGGCGGAGCGACTTATGCTAGCCATGGCAGAGTTCGAGGGGTGGCATCCGCCGAATAAATCCATAACTCCGGGAGGTTCAAGATCGTACCGAAACCATAACCCGGGCAATTTAAGAAGCTCGCCTTTTGAGAGCGGGCGCAGGGGCGGGTTTTCTTTTTTCAGAAACGACTTTGTAGGCTGGATGGCGTTTCATTGGGACTTAATGCAAAAGGCGCGCGGAAATACAGTTACCGGATTGAATCGGAAATCAACGATAGAGCAGTTAATAAAAGTATGGGCGCCGGCAAGTGACGGAAACGATCCGAGGCGATATATTGATTTTGTAGAAAAAAGAAGCGGATTGAAAAGGACAACAACATTAGGTGAAATCTTTTTAGGAAGGTAGATAGAGACAAACAAAAAAGCCGCCGAGGTGAGGGCGGCTTTTTTGTTTGTCTGTCAAAGAGCAGGCTAAGCAGTTGCGATGATAGCTTGGTGGAAGTTGTTAATGTCAGTAACGTCCCAGTCTACAAGGATTTTATTCCACGGAGAAGCAGTGCCCCATATTCCGGGATATTCTTGATTGATCTGATTTGCGAAGACAGCAAGAGTGTATATAATAGCCCCCCCCTCAAGCGTAGACATTTCTCCAGCATACGGAACTGTGACAGGAGTAAGACCCATTTCATCTGCAATAAGTTGGAACTGCACAGAATTAGGATGAACTACATAGGCATTCTGAAGATCTAAAGGAGTAGAAAACTGAGGAAAAACGCGACGGACAAACATAGAGACCCAAGTTTGGCCGGCAGGAATAACAGGGCGGAGGGCAGTGAGCCAAGGCCCGCCTTCGGCGACAGGGCGAGTTGCGCGACCATAAGCGGCAAGCAAGAGACGGTTCATTCCCTGTAGAAGCGTCTTAGGATTTAGTGGCGTAACGAGTCCGCGAACAACGTTACGACCAAGGTGAGTAAAGAAAACTACGGATTTGCCGAGCTGTCCTGACGCGGAAAAAGACATGATCGGCGCTGTGACTTTTGCCATAGCAAGTTATGGATTAGCTTGATAATATTCGCGAATAAAGAGACCCCACCCGAACATTTGGCGTCTTCTCGCTCTCTTATTGTACTCAGCTTTTTGTTCTGGTGTCAAGCTCATCCATAGGGTCATGCAGTGGCGAAACTTATCGCGATTTGCTTGCTGTAACGGTGTTCGAGGATTACGAGGGCGATAAAAGCGCATACGGATAGAGACGCGACCGCGTCGCGTCATGCGGCGTTGCCATATTCCATTAACCCCCAAAGGGTCAGGGTCAGTGGGGCGACCTAATCGCTTCCAAACTACAAAGCCAAGCGGAAAATTGCAATGGATTAGCGCAGGTGTGTTCAATCCTTTTTTTGCCATATCAGTTACCAAAGAAATGCGAGAAGAATAAAGTGAAACGATTATCCGGGGAAGGAAGATCAATCGCTATACTAGCTTCAACATTATGAGTTAAAGCATTGCGCGTCAAGTTGTGAGAGCCGATTATAAGCTTTGTTCGGTCAATAAGTACAAGCTTTGCGTGCAGACGGCGGAGGTCAGGAATTTTTTTGGCATTGATCCCCGCAGATTTTAAGAGAGGGATAATGTCATCTTTGTCAAGAAGCGCGCGGACGATAACGCCGCGGCGGACAGCTTCAACAAGAGCGCGATTGATTGACTGGACGGGATATAAAGGTTGGTCAAGATACCAACGCCAATCGTACATAGCGACATCAATAGAGTGCTTTGCGTCGCGTATCGAAGCGACGAGGTGCGTTTCATAATCCCTGCCGATAAGAGGTATCATATAATTCCTGCGGCGAAAAAATTGCGTACATTAAGGTCAGTCGAGCCGGTGACGGCGCGGAAAACATATGCAACAAAGTTGTACAAAAAGCCCTCATCTAGCCAGTCTATCCAAGCTTGAGTTAGGGTTAACGTATGGACAATTTGTCCATTGCGGTAAAAATGTATGGCATTATTAAAGCCGTCAATCTGTATTCCAAGACGACCAAAAGAGATTAAATTGTGAGGAGCAGTGGTAAATATCTGTCGTTCAAAGTCGTGAGGAGAGCCGTGAGCGCGGACAAAAAGAGCGTTGTTAGTTGCTCGAAAGCCAAGAAAAGCGTCCCCGTGCCAAGGTTCATCGAAAGATAAGCCAAAAAAGGATTGCGTTGTTGCGACGACACCTGCGGCATATGCAAGGTCAGCAATGAGCATATAATTGACGTTTTGTCCGGTATAAACGCCAACACCCCCAGGGGCTCGAACGCCTGCAAGATTAGCAATGCCATTGCCCCCGCGCAAGCGCGCGCCTAAGGAAATTCCTACGACAGTGCCAGTTCCGAAAATTACGCGGATTGTTGCGTGGTCAGAAAGTGAGTTATAGTAAACCCGTTGGAATAGGTTATATTTGTCCCCAACGACAGAAAAAGGCGGATGATCAAGTGTTGGGAATTGTTTATGAGATTGAAGAGCCGCGCCGGGGGCAAGATGTGCGGCGGGGTCAAGATTGTGTTCAGTTATCCTACGAGTTATAGCCGCCTCAATCGTTTCAGGATCGTCCTGTGCTTTTTGCAGTTGTCCCCAAAGTGGCAAGGTCATACGATTGCGGGTGGGAATTGTGAATTAAAGGTTGCGCCTAGCGGATGACGAATAGCGCGCCAATATGGTGGAACGATTGAAAAGGGCCCAATGAAACGCCTATTGACATTGTCGCACCTAGGGTCACGCGCCCAATTTTGTACAGAGTGTATCGCTCTTATGTTATCAAATAAAAGCCGTCCGCGATAGCCGACAATTTCGAGTTTTAATGTATATGAGATGAGAATAGCACCAGTAGGGGCAAGTGTGGCATTTGCAAACGTCCATTCAGTATTTAATAGAAACGGAATCTCTAGCGTCCGAGTGATATCCTGCCCCTGATACGAGAGATTGACTTCGGCGACATAGCGCGCGCGGACTGTTTCTCCGGGCGGAGGGACAAATCCAGAGACTGGAGTTAAAGAAGCCCTATAGCGAATTTGAAGTTCGAGAGGGAGTGAAAATGGCTCGCGTATCAAAACCAGTTCCTGCTTCCAAGAACGCCCCCTTATCGGACGTGCAACGTAGTACTCGAACGGATGGTCTTGTTCAAGGACAATTTCAGACGCTGGAGCTTGTATATGTATATTGCCTGCATTTACCTGCCAGAGTTGATTAGGAGTTACAGGATAGATGAGGTTATTGCGAATACGCGCCGCATTGTCGGATATGAAGAGTTGCCAACCATTTATAAAAGAAGGTATCGCCGCCTGCCGCCAAAGGTCTCTTTGGTGCGCTGTAAGAGCGCGCCAAAGAGGCGAAAGATAGCGGAACAGAGAGCCGCGCCCGCGCTGTGGTGAATTAATGATAGCGGCGCGTGACAATTCTTTACGTACTCGACGAGAAGGAAGCGCGCGCTGTGATTGTGCGACCCCTAAATAAAAACGGTCACGGAGTTGAATAGCGCGGGAAAAGCGTGTACGTAATTCGTCAGGGATATTTACATATTGCGTCTTTGCCATTAGTTCTAGTATAGCTTATAAAGGAGCCCGCTCACAGGGCATCGCGGGCGCTTTTTTGTGGCGCGGTGGGAAAAAAAAAGAGACGGCGGAAGGGGGGCGACTTTGCGCGAGGGATTTTAAGGCGTCACCGAGCGCGTGAAAGGCGAGCGTATATCAGGGTTCGGCATTACCGCGCGCGTGGGGCGTGTGAAAGAGCGTCGCGCTTCGGATGTGCGTGCGCAAATCCGCGCGCGCAGAGCCGT
>DATIKF010000128.1:0-1890 GCA_035477855.1 Dissulfurispiraceae bacterium | reverse complement strand
CTTGAAGAACATAGGGTTCTTGCTTAATACTAAAAACATCTACCTGGTACCATTTGGCCAGGACAGTCCGTTTGTCAAGCCCAATTCCCTGGTGGCCAACCTGGAACTTCTGCTGCCAGCAGTCCTGCATGCTCTGCAGGGGAAGCAGCTGCAGCCTTTGCTTGTGAACATGCACGAATGAAAATAAGTATTTGAAAAAAGGTATTCCCTTTGTTATAATCCTGACTTTGACAGCTCAACAGAACAAAAAGAGGCCGCGACCCTTGCAAACAAAGGGATTGCGGCCTTCACGCATTGTCGCAAACATGTAGGGTAACGGCTCATTTTTTACTCTGTGCCAAAATATTTTTTAGTTCCCCAAGACGCAGCCTTTTGCGTGTGAAATCGATGCCAAGGGCATCTCCGATGCAATCGGAGATTTCGCTTCTGTAATCGAACAGATACAGATTGTCCTGCTCGTTGGAGCAGGCAATTTTGTTCAGGCACTCAATAATCCTCTCCGTCGAATAACGCCGTTTTGTTTTCTTCTGCATAAGCCTTAAGATGACAAGAGCGATGAAACAGGTGAGAAAATGAGCGCCGATCCGGTCTTCCCGGGAGACATATACCGGACGTGTCTCAAGGGTGCCCTTGGTGACCCTGAAGGTCTCCTCGATCTCCCACAGACCGCGGTAAGTGTCAATGATCTCCGCATCGGACATCTCCATCTCGCTGGTGACGATAGCATAATAACCGTCATACAATTCATCTTGGGCAAGTTTCTCGGAATCAAGGTACGGGCGCTGCTTTCCTTCAAGAATCTCGCCGGTTTCCTTGTCAAACTCAAGATTTTTAACGTACTTAGCAGCGCCGTAGCTGATGGCCTTGTTGTACTTTTTAGGGTTTGCCACCAGATCCATTGCCTTTTTTACAACCTCTTCCCGTTCGGCCCTTGCTTTGTCCGCATACTTCTTCGCCCAGAACACCACTTGCTTTTCATGCACCGTCTTTTTTACCTTCCTGCCGCTTGTCATGGATACATTGATGTCCCGCGCGATCCTCCTGCTTTTGATTTTGAATTCCGCATCCTCGCCGGCCGGCTTGCCGTCAACCCCGACATACTCCTCATGATCAAGCACATATTTCTTAAAAGCATCTGTACCGCCGCGGACTGAAAAACTGAACACATACCCGTTTCTGTTCTTTCCGCCGGTCAGGTAATAAATATTATCCCCTGTGATAATCCCCATATCGGCCACCACCACGACCCTGCCTGTGTCGTAATTTTTTCGCACCTCGCCAATGACAGAACGAAACGTCTCCTTGTCCAGTGTGTTTCCGGGGAAAAGTTCATAGTGCAGTGGAATCCCGTCTGCATCCATAGCCAGGCCCATTTGAAGGATCGGATTGGGCCGCTTCTCCTTGGACGGGCCGAATTTGCGCAGCCCATCGGCCTCATCGATCTCGAAGTAAAAGTTCGTGACGTCATAGTAAATCGTCTTTGTATCGCGCCCGTATTTCTCAAGTATCTGCCCGTTAAGATAGCGCTGGAACTCTTTGGCGATCTTGGCGTAGTGAGAAAGGGCGCGGTACACATCGGCCAGTGAAAAATTGAAACGCTCAAAATAACGGCCCTTTTCCTCGAACGCCTTCTTTTTGGAGCCGGGCGAGAGCAGTCTCGAGACCACAAGCAGCATCATAATAGAATTGGTGTTGAACTTGAATTTTTCATTACGTGCCCGGTTGTTGAAAAAGCGATGCAGCCCAAGTTCATGGTAGATTTTAACGATCGCGGCATAGCCGAAGTTTTTTCTGTTATCGGTGCCGGGAGCAAGCTGTTCATCCATGTTGATGGTCAGCGTCAGCTTCTTTTCTGCGTTTTCTTCCTTTGTCATCTTGCGGGCGACCTCT
>DATIKF010000127.1:0-14325 GCA_035477855.1 Dissulfurispiraceae bacterium | reverse complement strand
TCTCGGACGGCATCCAGCCGTCCTCCGAGGTATTCGCCCGGCACTTACCTCCATGTAAGCGACTACTTCGCCGAATAAATCCGCTCTGTTGCACGTCCTGCCAGGCTTTGAGCGTTTTGGACCGATTCTAATGACAATTTTAGGTTCAACTGGCGTCGTATGATGAGCTTGCAACGCTCGCAAAATCCATTGATCGCATGCGGGCAAGCCTGAAAAAACTGCTCGGATGAATCGAAGGGGTGCCGTCATGGGCGAAGAATTCAGTACGTTCCGCCTGAAAGCCGGCCGATGACGGTTCCTACATTGATCTTTGTCTCGATCTGCACAGGAATGCGTCGGTCATCATCCGTCAGCCAGAGAAAAAGCTCACCCCTGCGGCTGAAGAACCCTTCGGATTGCAATACGGGCTGAATGGCGATTGTCTTGAACCGTCCGACCGGGGTGTCCACCTCTTCACGCCGAAGGACGCGAACCTCCATCCGGTAAGAGCGCTTGTTGTCGAAGATTATGACATGAAGGGGCTTGCCGACGGCGAGCGGAGCGGTCCGAACATAATAAATGCAGGCAAGCGGATCGAGGGTCGGCACTGCGAGCGGAAACTCTGTCTTCTCCTGTTCAAGGTGGTTGATATAGAGGATTTTTTTTCCAGCGTAGTCGAACCGGTATTCCTTGTCACGCCGGTGGCGACCCTCCCGGAGCTTAATGCGGTATGCAGAGGGCAAGCCCATGCCGGCGCTTCCCGGCCCCTTTTTCAGTGTGCTGACCACAAGATCGTCTACGGTATACACAACTCCTGCGAGCGGCGTTGATGTGACGGTAGAGATAAGCTGCACCGTATCGCCGGATTCTCTTTTTTCGAGCGATGCATTACCCGCCTTGATGCCGTTCCAGTAAAGACTGTACTCAAACCGCTCAGCAGCGCCCAACGCTCCTGTGAAAGCGGGAATCATGGCTATACAGAGCAGCATAAAGACCAGAGTTTGCACCAGCACTCCTTACCTGTTTTTCAGTCTGACCAGCGCTTTGAGAGGCGGACTGCAGCGCTGTGGGAGAACAAACAGCCTTTCTGTTATGATAATACCGTGCTTATTATTCCTGCAATAGACTTAAAAGAGGGCAAATGCGTTCGGCTTTTACAGGGCAGAAAAGACGATTCCACGGTATATTCCGATAACCCGGCCGCGACTGCCCAAAAATGGCAGTCGTGCGGCGCCAAGCTGCTTCACGTTGTCGATCTCGACGGCGCTTTTACCGGTGACCAGAAGAATCTCGAAAGCATTTTCTCTATCCGCTATGCGGTGACCATGGATATCGAAGTCGGTGGAGGCATCCGCGATCTGGCGCGGATAGACTATTTGCTCGGCCTCGGCATCGACCGCGTCATTCTCGGCACGGTAGCCATTGAAAAGCCGGAGCTTGTCAAAGAGGCATGTGCCAAATATCCCGGACGCGTGCTGGTCGGCATTGATGCAAAGAACGGCTTTGTGGCGGTGAAGGGGTGGGTTGAAGTCACTCAGGTGCTGGCAACCGATCTTGCGCAGCAAATGCAGGACTCCGGCGCAGCCGGTATTATTTATACCGATATCGCGAAGGACGGCATGCTTGCCGGGCCGAATATTGAAGCAACCGCAAGTCTGGTCAGGCAGCTCAGCATTCCGGTCATTGCATCAGGCGGTATTTCGTCGCTTGATGATGTCCGCACTCTTTGTAAAATTCCGAACCTTTTTGGCGCCATTACCGGCAAAGCTCTGTACTCCGGCGCTTTTGATCTCAGAGAAGCCATTAATATTACGGAGTCAGTCTAAATGCTGGCAAAGCGGATAATTCCCTGCCTTGATGTGAAAAACGGCCGTGTTGTCAAAGGCGTCAGCTTTGAAAACCTGCGCGATGCAGGCGATCCGGTCGATAACGCAATCTTTTATGATCAGCAGGGAGCTGACGAGTTGGTGTTTCTTGATATCACCGCATCGCATGAGAAAAGAAAAGTCATCCTCGATGTCGTCCAGAAGACTGCTGACGATGTTTTCATGCCGCTAACCGTCGGCGGCGGCATTAAATCACTCGGTGACATCCGCGACTTGCTGAATGCAGGTTGCGACAAGGTTTCAATCAATACTACAGCAGTGAAAGACCCGTACTTCATCAGCAAAGCAGCCGAACGGTTCGGGAGCCAGTGCATCGTGGTCGCCATCGACGCCAAGCGCATTGCCGATAACATGGACGAAGCGACCGGCGAGCCGTGGGCTACCGATGAGTTCATGTCAGATGTTGCTCTGTCGCTCCCGGTTAAAGGGCCGTCATGGGCCATCTCCACGCATGGCGGCAGAAAAATGAAGCTTATCAATGCAATCGCATGGGCGCGAAAGATGGAATCGCTGGGAGCGGGCGAAATCCTGCTGACGAGCATGGACAACGACGGTACAAAGAATGGGTATGATATAGCCCTGACCCGTGCAATCTCCGAAGCGGTCACCATCCCTGTCATTGCATCCGGCGGAGCGGGTACGCTTGAACACCTGTACGAAGGCCTGACTGCAGGCAAAGCTGATGCCGCGCTTGCTGCTTCTATTTTTCACTATCGGGAGTTCACCGTGCGCGAGTCCAAGGAATATCTGCGCGCCAAAGGCGTGCCGGTGAGACTATAGTCTTTTAATCATTCATTGCTGACGGGCAATCGCAATGAAAATCATCGCTTTCAATTTTGGCAGAGCCTCAGGAGTGCTTCTCATGCTTTCAGCTGCGGTTCTCGCTTTCCTGTTCTCAATGCAGAAGCCGGGGGAGGCCGATCGCCCCACCGGCTGACTGCTCTGCGCTTATGAGGATTTTTTCAGAACAAAAGTTCTTTGATGTCGATGCCGGCGCTCTTGAGCCGGTCATAATCCACATTGAGACGCTGATTGGCTATGCTGGTATCGATTCTGATCTGATTGCCGCTCTCCTCAGTCGAACTTACCATATACACTTTTGATACCGCGCGGTCTTCATCTCCAATCCTGAAAGTAAAAACAGCAGTATACAGAAACATATTGACTTCCGACTTCATTTCCTCATGACTGCCCGGATGCACTTTGTTTGCGACGAGCTGACGGGAAAGTGTGACAGTAGCCTTGATTTTTGCTCCTGACTTTGCGAATGCGATAAAATCCTGCAGGCGGCCATACTCTGAATAGTCTGTTGCAGCAATCATGTAACCCCTCCATTGTTTATTTCAGCTGCCTCTCTCACCCCGGTTCTATTAATCTCTTAATCTCCCCGGTGGTTTCTTATTATGATGCAGGTGTGGATCAATCGTAGCAGGGTGAGCGGCAGGTGTCAATAAGTCAGGATTAATTCAAGGGTTTCCATATATTTTCTCCGGTCTGTTTATCAGTTGCAGAATGCGGTATCGTCCGCATGTCAGTTCCTGCTCGTGGCGTTCGACGCCCGCTTCGCGGCAGCGTGCGCACGCGCCGAGCGGAATCTCAATGCAGAGTGCGGGCGGATTGATGGACGACACACTTTCGATAATAATCAAGCCGGCACACTCATCACAGCGCATGACCGACTCGACCTGTTCATCGGAGATCATATCGGTGTCGTAAAAAATACGTTTTCGCCGGGAAACGAATGAACCCGGCTCATAATTCTTGTGTGGCTTCGGATGGAAGTAGTTTTCAAGCACAGCATCAGTCGTGCGGCGTATCTGCGCGGTAACTCTCAGTTCCTGCCTGAGCTGCTGCGCGTCATAATCAGGCTCATGCAGAAAACTGTAATCGAGGCCGGCCATGGCGAGCACTATCCCGCAATTCACGTAGGGAAGGGCGCCCTGAATCGAATAGCCGCCTTCAAGTACCGCAATGTCGGGGTTGAGCTTCTCATTCAGCTGCGCATATCCCCGGGCGGTGAACATCATGTTCGTAATCGGGTCGGAATAATGGTTGTCCTGCCCGGCTGAGTTGATGATAAGGTCGGGTCTGAAGTCGTTCAGTATCGGGAGCACGATGTTGTCGACAACATGCAGGAAGCCTTCATCTCCGGTCATCGGCGGCAGAGGGATATTTATCGTTTTTCCGTATGCGTTCGGACCGCCGAGCTCTTCTATGTGTCCCGAACCGGGATGCAGGGTTTTGCCGTCCTGATGCAGAGAAATGAAGAGGGTGTTCGGGTCGTGCCAGTAGATGTCCTGTGTGCCGTCACCGTGGTGGCAGTCGGTGTCGACAATCGCTATCCGTTTCTGGCCGTAGTGCTCACGGATATGCTCGATCATCACCGCTTCTATGTTGATGTTGCAGAAGCCTCGGTTGCCGTGCACCACCTTCATGGCATGATGTCCCGGCGGGCGCACCAGGGCGAATGCCTTGTCAGTCCGCCCTTCCATAACAAGCCGCCCGGCTCTGACAGCACCGCCTGCGGAGATGCGGTGGGATTCTGTCGTCACGCCCGCCACGTCAGGAATGCAAAAATGCACACGGGACATATCTTCTGCAGAAGCAATATCAGGCTTGTATTCAGTAATGCCGGGGATGTCGAAAATGCCTTCTTCCCGCAGCTGATCCTGCGTATAGAGCAGGCGCTCCTGGCGCTCCGGGTGTGTCGGACTGATTGCCCAGTCAAACGCCGGAAAAACGATGACGCCGAGCCGGTTCTTCGCTCTCACGATCCCCTCCGGAAGGCAGACAGATACGCTTCCTGGATGCCGGGCCTGAGCTGGCACTGTACGCGGATGTTCTTCCCGGCAAGACGACCACCCTGAATCATGTTGAACGAAGATGCTTCGACAATCTCAACGTCAGCCGACGATTCGCCTGCAAGAAGCGAAAGCAGCGCCTGCCGTGCGTCATCTTTTGCGTGGTCAAGGGCATAGGAACGGTCAATTCGCTCGGTGCGCGAAAGGCGAGGGATAAGCTTCACACCGCGCTCGGTATCGGCAAAAAGCTCGAGATCGCATGTCCGGCGTGCAAGGGCAGCGCCAATCGCATTGGCAACGGCATGCTGTTCGGGAACAAAGACGTCCAGATTAAACGCTGATGACACAGCGTCCGACAGGGCATGCGCAGGGCCGCCCACCATATAAATCTTTCGGGGCACAATGCGCTCCGGATGCAACATCTCGCGAACCGTATACACCGGCTTTTCGTTCACAGCTCCGACAAGCGTATCGACCGCCGCCTTGATGGCTGTAACAGCCCGGGAAACAGCCTCCCGGGCTACGGCGGAGGTATCCCTGCGCAGCTGCCGGGCAAGAGCTGCCATCCCTCTGTGCGATGATTCAAGCGAGCCGACATGCGATAATCCGCCATAGTTGCATGCATCCATCAGCGTCGGGACGCTCCCTCCGAGCGCCATGCACGGTCCGCAGCGATCCGGCCCGACCGAGACTCCGTCTGCTGATGCGCGGAGCGCGGAATCGCCGCCAACAGCCAATGATGAAGACACCATGGCTCTGACGAGTGTCTGTCTGCCGTTCAGTCCTATGCCGTCAGGAACAAGGAGCGGGGCTCCGCCGGCAACAACTGCAATGTCGGTTGAGGTGCCGCCTATGTCGAGCAGAACAGCATCACCATGAATATCGCAGAGTGCGGTTATGCCCATAATGCTCGCTGCAGGACCCGACAGGATCGACTGCACCGGGAGCGAGCGTGAAACCGCGAACGGCATGGTCCCGCCATCTGCTTTCAGTATGGCTATGCCCGGCTTCATACCCAGTTCCAGGAGTCCCTTTTCGACAGCATCCGCAAAGCAGTTATATGTTCGCCAGACTGCTGAATTGAAATAGGCGGTTGCAATGCGACGAGGAAAGTTCAGGCGGCCGCCGAGCATATGTCCGGAGGTGACGAAGTCGGACTGCTTTGCAAGAGCGGCTGCCATAAGCTTTTCGTGCGCTGCATTGCGCGGGGAGAACTTGCTGACGACGGCAAAGCAACGGACTTCCCGCTCCCGGCAGGCGCTCAGGGCATGTCCGAGCTGAACCGCATCAAGCGGCAGCGTCTCGGCACCGCGATGATCCAGGGCACCGTCAACAACGAAGAAGGCATCGCCGATGCGATGGTGAAGCGGATGAATCCCGGGCCCCGATGAGACGAGCACTCCCACGGGCTCGGTCTTCCCTTCAAGAAGGGCATTGGTAGTCAGCGTGGTGCTCAGGTGAACGGCGGAAACCGGCGAAGGAGCGGCACCCAGAACGTTGATCAATGCAGACATAACTGACGATATGAGGTTGCTGTGATTCGTCGGAACCTTCGCGGAACAGACGATTCCGGTGGTGTCGACAACGACTGCATCGGTGTGGGTGCCGCCGACATCAAGGCCTACGCGCATTCTGCCCCCTCAGCTCAGATTGCGTTATTGTAGCAGATTCCTGGGGATCTGCCGGCGGGGTGGAGTTCTGCCGACTCAAGTTATTCGGCAAATCCCCGAACATAAGAATACTTTTTGCATAGTATTGGCGAAGAGGAAACGGGATGAAGCGGGCAAGTGCGGTAATGATGTTCTGCGTGGGCGCTCTTCTGGTTGTCGGCTGCTCATCGAAAAAGGCTCAGCCGGTTGCTGCTATGCCGGTGCCGGTACAGCAGGTGCTTGTCTGTTCAGAAGTGCGCGAACCGGTTGAGAAGTATGACGCGACCAGGCAGAAACAGAACGATGCTCCGGTCACCTATCGGTCTAAGATCTGCACGGACGGGACTATCTTTGCTGTTCAGGAACTGAGCAGCCCGAATGATGTCCTGATAATCAGGAAGACCGCGCAATAACAGGGGGAGACGATGCGAAAAATGCTGGCTGTGCTTATTATGGGGTTTCTGGTCGCCGCTGGTGCAGTCTCCGCCCAGGAAGAACAGCCGGCACAAAAGCCGAAACCGATCTTCAATATGCTTCTGAAGCCGCAGGGGAGCGTTACGCCGACAGGCAATCTGAACGCACTTGTCATTTTTCTTGCCGATCAGCTGGGGCGCAACGTTGACAAGAAGCCGCAGTTCCAGCCGATTGTCATCACCACCTTCGTCAACCTGGACAACCTCAGGGAAACCTCCCGCCTCGGACGCTTGCTTTCGGAAAACCTGATGCACGAGATGCATGTGCGGAAATGGTCGATTGTCGATTTCCGGCTTGTGAGCAATCTTCTCATCACCGAATCGGGCGAGTTCTCGCTGGCGCGCGATATCAAGAAAATAAAGGAAACCTATCGCGTCGGCGGCATCGTGACCGGCACGTATCTCATTACAAACGACACCGTCATGGTCAATGCGCGGTTTATGGACACCGACACGGGCATGGTCCTGTCGACCGGACAGGTTGCAATCCCCACGGAAGGCAACGAGCTGCTGCTGTATAACGCCCCGCAGCGCGGCATGAGCATAAAAGGCGCATCCGAGCTTCCTGCGGGTGACGATATCCGCAAGTGGATTGATGACGATATCCGCAAACGTGTTCAGGAAGAGATGAAGCGCACCCATGACGACCTCAAGATGCGCCTGACCACCGAAATGAGTCTTCTTGTTGAAGATGAGGTTGAGAAGTCAAAGCAGAGTGCGAAGGCATCCCCGAAAGCCGGGGCGAAAAAGAAAATTCCTGAGAAGTAGGCTCACCATTGCACAAAGAGCGGGTATCGTATACACTGATGAAAATGCGTTTATTCCGGATGTTCTCAGTCAGCACTCTCCGGCGCAGCCTTGCGGTGCTGCTCCTCGGACTTTTGTTCGTTCTGAGCGGATGCTTTATGCGCTATATGGGCAGCGCCGACTGTACACCCACCCTCGAGGAAATTCTCTCCCGCGTCGATATGAAACCGGTATTCCGGGGAATGGCTGCCGATCTCTGCGGCGAGCCGTGCAACCCGACCGGCAGTCCGAACGTTACCGTCTGCCCTTCACCGACTTTTCTGGTTACCGATTTTGTCGACATTCACTCGCTGCAGCCGAAAAAGCACGGAATTGTCATGGGTGAGCTGATGCGGAGCAGCCTCAATCTTGCATGCAAGGCAAAGATTGTGCAGGCCGAGTTCTCGGAAAGCTTCACGCTTTCGGACAAAGGGCTTGTCGCAATGAGCCGCGATCCGAAACAGATCCGCCATCCTGAGTATCCTTATTCCGAATATATTGTCGGCACATTCAGCTATTCCGGCAACAAGCTCTTCCTCTTCGTCCGCAAGGTCGACGTCGCTACCGGTCGTATAACGAGGATGGCGAGCCGGGAAATCACTGCCGGGTGCGGAGGACTGTTCAATGCTGTCTCGGTTGAGTAAGACTGCGCTTTTCCGGCTGTGCGTCATTTGCCTTGCCGTTGCTCTGCTGCCCGGCTGTGCCATTGTCCGCAGCCCGCAGGACGCGGCAGACACTGTCTCGCGCGGCACCCGCGACATCGCCTATAAAGCGACTGGCAGCGACTGGCTGATTTACTATCGGGATCCCTATTTCGTTTACTCCTTCAACCCGCAGAGCATCCAGCATCCGACCTCGCAGTACACCCGCGTCTGGACGAAAAAAGCTCTGCGCGGTGAAGAGGGGCGGGAGCGGTGGATTGCCGACCAGAAGAAGGCCGGACCCCTTCGTCCCGGCTTCGAAGACTACAAATATTCGCTTGCACACTACGAAGTCGACTGCCCGAACCGCATCATCCGCGTAATGTCGTCCGCTGATTACAGCGGCGCCGGAGAGTTGCGCGCCGAACACAATGCCCGGACCCGCTGGCACAATGTTGTTGCCGGAACGCGCGAACACCGTCTCCACGACGCACTCTGTCCGTAACGGACAATCCCGGATTTGCTGCGGACCCCTGTCTCCCAGCTTCACGTGCAGGATTCCTGATGCCGGACGTTTCATACGCAAGGGGCAGGGCTGGAGAAGCAGACTACTTCGGGAACTCCCCCGTGCCTTTTGCCTGCGACCAGTGCGGCGCAACGGTACAGAGGTCGATTCTCGAGATCAGTCCATTGAACTCATGCACGACGACAACCGCGAGCTTCTTGTCCGGTGCGCCCTGCGCCATGATCAGGCAGGGCTGCCCCTCCTGCGCAAACGCCACCGGAATCATCGAATCGGCAAGGTTTTCAAGAAAGGCGAGTTCAACATAGAGCATGGCGCCGGGCGTGTTGCTGATGGTCTCAAACTTCTTCTGAAGATACTCGACAACGCCAGGCTTGCCCCTCAGGGGGACCAGGACCTGCTGACTCTCATACACGACGTCATCGGCAAGTTTATCTTCAATAAAAGATGTATCAAGGTTGTTATATGCCCTGGCAACATCGGTCGTCAATAACAAAAGCGAAAGCTCTTTTTCGAGAGGCAGCTTATTCCACATAGCCCGATATCCCCGAAAGACTGCATTGGAGTGCTGATGTACGATTCGCAGAGGCGTTCATTCGTGGAGAACTCCTGCCCGCGCGCTCCCTGTCTTTATTCCCTATACAAATGATAGCAGAATTGAAGGCAGATCGTTAATGATGCGGCTCCGGTGGTGTAGAATGGAGTTGAGAGGCAAAGGAGGCCGGCATGAGCATTCCGCAGAAGATAACGGCGCATGAAGCATATATCAAGGTTGAAGGGGATGCCGCGATTCTTGTCTGCGCGTATGATGACGACGAGAAGTGTCGCGGCATGCTGCTGGAAGGCGCGGTCCTGCTTTCATCGCTGAAGACCCGTGAGGAAAAGCTGCCGAAAGACACGGAGATTGTTTTCTACTGCGCCTGATTTGCGGATGCCGGCGCCGCCAGGGTGGCGGCTGCATATCGCGATAAGGGCTTTACGCATACAAAGGTTCTGGACGGCGGCGTGAAAGCGTGGAAAGATGCTGGCTATCTGCTTGCCCAAAATCTGCAGTGACACGCATAATAACCGAGTCTCATTTACTACTCTTCCCCTGAGAGGCTTCGTATGGACAGCATAACGCCGTTTATCGTCATGGATACTCCCGCCGAATGTGTCGGCCGCACCCGGACATTTCCCGGAAAGTCCTGACCGGTCCCCATGATTGATGCAGTGAAAAGCGCGTTCTCACGCGCACTTCCTCCTGCGCTCAAGGTGTCGAAGATGATGCTCAAAGTGTTCATCCCGCTTTCGGTGCTGACGGTCATCCTGCGGGAGCTCGGCCTGCTCGCGCTTATCGCGCCTTTTTTTGCGCCGCTGATGGGATTGCTGGGGCTGCCGGGCGAAGCCGCCATAACACTGCTCGCAGGTTTTACCAATACTATCTATGCGGCACTGGCGACCACGGCGGCGCTCGACCTTACCGCCCGTCAGGTTACAATACTCGGTGTTGTGCTCGGCATTGCACATAGTCTCTTTATCGAGACCGGCATCCTCACGAAACTGGGCATAGCGACCATTCGCATCGCGCTGTTTCGCATGGTGATCGGCCTGGTCAGCGGCATTATCATGCATGCGCTCATGCCGCCTGAAGTCAGCGGCGTCGTTTTGCAGCCCAACGTACAGAGCGGGCCGTTCAGCTGGGGCGGCGCGTTGTTGCAGATAGGGATAACATCGGCCCAGATTGTCATTCTTATCTTCCTGATAACCTTTGTCTATGAACTGCTGGCCGGGTGGAAGCATGCGGATCGTGTCAAAAACAGGTTCACGGGCCTGTCAACCGCCATCGGCATGAGCGACCGCGCACTGGCCCCCTGGTTGGTCGGAGTATTTGTCGGCATCACATACGGAGCGGCCATGCTCTATCAGTTCGTCGAGAAAAAACAACTGAACCACAAGGACGCCTGCCTCGTAACGGTCTTTCTCTGTCTCGCGCACGCCATCATCGAGGACACGATGCTTTTTGTTGTTGTGGGCGGCAATTTCTGGTGGATATTATTGACGCGCGTCATCATGGCGATTGTTGTTGTCCGCCTGCTCGCAATGAACGACCTCTATCAGCGGCTGCTCTGGATTGGCCTGCCGAAGGAAACGCCCCGCGTGTCTTCATGATTGAACATTGAGTCTCCAAAAACACAAAGGCTCAAATCCTGCACGGGATTTGAGCCTTTGTGGTGGCGGCGCAGGGATTTGAACCCCGGACACTGCGGATATGAGCCGCATGCTCTGACCAACTGAGCTACGCCGCCGTCAAGAAGAGTTAGTATATCAAACAGGGCATATTTGAGGCAATATTCCGCGCCTGGGAAAATAATTTCGGATTTTCAGCATGTTTCGGGCGCACGTTGAGTCTGGTTGCGGGACAGGGCACCGAAATTGTTGACAACCCATTGAGGAATTGGCGATACTACAAATCTTAGAGTGGCTTCCCGGGTAGCTCAGCTGGCAGAGCAGGTGGCTGTTAACCACCCTGTCGGGGGTTCGAGTCCCTCCCCGGGAGCCAAAACAAAATCCACGAACCTTGCAAGGTTCGTGGATGATAACAATAGAACCAGGGGAAGCAGGAGACGCTATGCGCCCTGTTTCCCCTGATTTATCGGAGGGTTACACGTTATTTGGATACCGATGACGATTCTTCTATTCGAAAGCGAGAATCTGCCGCGCGGTTGAAACCGTGGGGGTTGCACTCGCTTACCGCAATTATTCCTTCCGAATTCTCCCATTCTCCATTTTTCGAACAGCCTTGCTTAACAGCCTGGGTGCATCCGGGCTGCCAAAATACCTGCATCATAAGATATGCCAAAGCTGAGTATGCTGTGGACTGGCCATGGGTTGATTTCTTATTTATAGAGCGGCAGACATGCTTGCGGCTTTTCCTGAACGAAATCGGAACCCCCCAGACTCGTCATTGCCTCTTCTGGAATATCATTTAGCAGGCTGCTGAAAAACTCTTGATGCAAAATGCACTGCCAAAAACGACTCTCTCAGAGGCTCAAGCACCGAAAAACTCGGGTCAATCCATGTCAGAACATCCCCAGAAATTGACCCTGCTGAGCCGCAGAGGGACTTTTTCAGCAGCCTGTTAGAAGGAGCCATCATGCTTTATCTTGAACTACTCATAGTCTGTTTCCTTACAGTAACTAACGGACTGCTCGCCATGTCCGAGCTTGCCATCGTTTCGTCGCGAAAAAGCCGCCTCGAGCATCTGGCCAATCAGGGCAGCCGCGGTGCACGCGCCGCTCTTCGCCTCATTGACGATCCAAGCCGGTTTCTGTCGACGGTTCAGATCGGCATCACTCTGGTCGGCATCATCGCCGGGGCATTCAGCGGTGCGACTTTGGGCCAGAGACTCGGAACCTGGCTCAATACATTCCCGCTGATCTCACCGTATGGCCATTCCGCAGGCATCGGCCTCACGGTTATCGGCATAACCTATCTATCGTTGATCATCGGCGAACTCGTGCCAAAGCGGATCGCTCTGACTCAACCCGAACGGGTCGCATCCCTGGTGGCCGGAACGATGCGCGGACTTTCTTTGGTTGCGGCTCCGGCCGTATGGGTACTGCATGTCTCAACCGAGAGGGTCTTGCGCCTTTTGGGTTTGGCCGGTACCCGCGAGACAACCGTCACCGAGGACGAGGTCAAGTCGCTGATCGCCGAGGGGACGCAAGCGGGAATTTTTGTTCCCCAGGAACAGGAAATGATCGAAGGCGTTCTCCGCCTGGCGGATCGTTCCGTACGGCTAATCATGACGCCGCGCACCAAGATCGTTTGGGTGGACGTGAAATCCGACCGGAACACGATTATCGATATGGTTCGGTCGCATTGTTTTTCGCGTCTGCTGGTTTGTGACGGAACGGTAAACCATCCCGTCGGTTTCATACATACCAAGGACCTTCTGAGTTGTGAAGAGGTCACTCTTTCCGAGTTGGTCACACCGCTGTTGTACGTTCCAGACCGCACAACGGTCCTTAAGCTTCTGAATCGATTCAAGAAGGAAAAAGTTCACCTGGCCGTCGTGGTGGATGAATACGGTACCACTGAAGGTTTGGTGACGCTCACCGACGTGATCGAGGCCATCGCCGGGGATCTTCCGGAACGAGGAGAAGATGATGGACCCCAGATTGTGCAAAGAGACGACGGATCGTGGCTGGCGGACGGGACGGTTCCCACCGACGAAGTCGAAACTATAACCGGCATCTATATGGGAGAGAACGTGGAGATGCTGGCGGGTTTCGTGCTGGCCCATCTGGGACGAATACCCAAAGCCGGTGCGAGCTTTATACATGGGAACGCACGCTTCGAGGTCGTCGATATGGACGGCAACCGCATCGACAAGGTGCTTATCGAAGTCGTCCGTTAACCGGCGGAATCCGGCGCTAATTTCCCCGTGCACTCTCGAAAAACGATTGACAGCAACTGTCAATAACTGTAAATTATGTGCTTGATATGAGGCATACTGGGTCGAACTTTGCCTTGAGACCAGAGAGGTGCGCTTGATGGATGAAAAACCAGGTGACGTACTGACCATCGAAGAGTTGGCCGCCTACCTGAAAATACCGAAGTCGACGCTCTACAAGCTCGTTCGGGAAGGCAAGATCCCCTCCCAGAAAATCGGCCGGCACTGGCGTTTCAGAAAAGGAGCCATTGACCACTGGCTTGAAGAAATGCGAGCGAACGAGCCCTGTTCAGGAGGAGATCGCTAATGGCGGAGCCACTCGCCGATAGAGTCATAAAGAGAATTGATCAGGCTGCCGAGCTGTACCACCGGCTCGTCATGCTGGTGGCCCCGGCTGGTGCGGGCAAGACCGCCGCGCTCCAGGATGTTCATGAGCGCACGGCGGCTCCGCTGGTCAACGTCAACCTCGAGCTTTCCCGGCGCATGCTCGACCTCACCGAGCGCCAGCGTGCCCTGCAGTTGCCCCGCCTCCTCGCAGAGATCGTGGGCGCATCCGCAGCCGATGTGGTTCTTCTGGACAACGTCGAGGTCCTCTTCGATGTCTCGCTCAAGCAGGACCCGCTGCGGCTCCTGCAGGGGCTCTCGCGGAACAAGACCGTTGTCGCGGCTTGGAGCGGCTCCATCGATGGAGAGCACATGGTCTATGCGACGCCGAATCACCCCGAATACAAACGATATCCCTTACGAGATTTCCTGGCAGTGAATCCGGAGGCCGTAGCATGAAGACAAGGAACGAAAGCGCGGGAGGGCAGTCGCGATGAAATACGGAGACCTGATCCAATTCGAGCCTATCGAGTCCGTGGTCCAGCTACGGGACGCCGACGAGGTGGCTTTCGCCCGGCAGCTTGTCGAGACCTATGTCATCTCCTCTGAGATGGCGGAGAAGCTTGTAAGTTTGGTCGTTCCTCAGCTTCAGTTCGACCAACCTATGGATAACAAAGGGCTCCTGGTCGTCGGCAACTACGGCACCGGTAAGTCGCACCTCATGTCCGTGATCTCCGCCCTGGCCGAAAACGGCGATCTCGCAACGCATCTGAACGACAAGAGCGTGGCCAGCGCCGCGGGCAAGATCAGCGGGCGGTTCAAGGT
>DATIKF010000126.1:0-10446 GCA_035477855.1 Dissulfurispiraceae bacterium | reverse complement strand
GCACTCTGCTGTCCAGGCTGAAACAATGAAACATGACCCCTTGTGGTTCGTTGATGCCTCGCACGTATCCTCCTTGATATTTGGCGTCCTTTAACTATACCGCACTGAGCTTCCTCCTTTGAAGAGTTTTTCAGCAACCTGATAGAACAGAATGTCGCGACTTACGTTCTTTACGTCAGCCGTTCCGGTCAGCAGCATTGCCCCGACAAGCTCATTTTTCATCTTGTTCAGTAACAGGGCCACCCCGTCCTTGCCTCCGCCGAAGGCGCCGACAATAAGCGGACGGCCCACCAGAACAGCATCGGCCCCGAGGGCCAGAAGCTTCAGCATATCTGCACCGCTCCGCACACCGCCGTCACAAAAGATAGTCACCGTGCCTTTCACTTTTTGCGCTATCGCGGAGAGCACATCGGCAGCTCCCGGCGTACAATCGAGAACACGCCCTCCATGATTGGAGACTACAATAGCCGCGGCTCCGCACTCAGCGGCAATCTCTGCTTCATCCGGCGTCATAATACCCTTAACGATGAATGGCAGTGAAGTAGATGAAATCACCGCTTTCAGTTCATCTCGGGTCTTCGGACTGACCGGCTGGCCTTTCAATGCCATGGTAATCAGGCCGGCGCCGTCAACATCCATGCCGACTGCAGGAGCGCCGATTTCTTCTGCCTGGCGAATGCGTTTGATGATTTCGTCTTGGCTGCGGGGCTTGATAACCGGAACGCCTGCTCCGCCTGCTGCTTTGATGGCTTTGCAACCCCCTTCATACATAACAGGATCAGCGCCGTCCCCAACCATGCCGAGCGAACCGGCCTGCAGGGCTCCCCCAATCCAGACATCGGTAAAGACCTCTTCAGCCATCTTTCCGCCCATGTTATAGGAAACGCCGGTAATCGGAGCAGCAAGAATGGGCATTGCCAGCTGCCGCCCCCAGAGTGACAGCGTTGTATCGGTTGTTTTAACGCTGTGCAACGTTCTCAGGTTGAAGCGATGGCGGGCAAGTGCTTCGAGATTGACCCTGAATGCGCTTCCTGTTCCGGTGCCTCCCATGCCGGGAACCTCCCCTGCACAGGCTCGTCCATCGCAGACCGGGCAGACTCGGCAATGCGGCTGCAGCTGCTCTTTTGCAGTCTTTCTGATTGTTGCAAGATCCATAAAAACTCCTCCTTCTGTCAGCAAATTCAGTCTATCTCAGCGCGAAATCGCACGATTATGGCATTGAAAAGCCTGCCGTCCCTGCCGGATCTGTCCGGTGCAAAGAAGGCAGGCAAAGAACGAAGAATGAACCTGAGCGCCTAAAGGCGCTTGTATATGAGAAATGCAGCTCCCATGCTCAGAAGAACCATCAGAAAGCCAATCCCCCAGACGAAAGTCTTTGAAACCGAAACGTTCGCACCCGGCTGGTTCAGCACAGTGCTTCCCGGAGGAAGTTTTGCACGGTCGATTTTGAAGCGATCTATCTGCACATAATCAAACATGTATTTGTTCGGGCTTTCCATGAGCACTGGGATAGCATCCGGAGAGGTTCCCCTGAGAACCCGATTCAACATGTCGCCCGCGGCCTTCCCCTGATAGAAGCCTGAAGTAAGCATACCGCCGACGATGCCATGTTTGAGGTTAAAGTCCCACAGTCCATACATCGGCACCTTGCTGGCATCCGATACCATCTTGGTGCTTTCGCTGAACTCGAAAAAATTGCCGGCCTTGTCTTTCTGGAAGACGGTCATAAGCACGAGACTGTCAGCGCCGAGCTTTGAGACCGTTTCGAGAATCTTGCTCATTTCGATATCTTCAAGCCAGATGAACTCCACCTTGCCCTGATACTTCGGCATAATTTGATTGAACTTGTCATGAACAACTTTGCCGGTCGTCGTCGTGTCGTTCACGACATAGATTTTTTTTGCGCCGGGATGCAGAGAAATCATCAAATCGAGTGTCGCCTGCACGTCGGCATCTTCATTCACGCCAGTGACGCCCTTCAGCCCGCCAAGCTTTTCCGGAGCGAACCAGTTTATTCCGGTGAAAATAACCGGGACATTCGGGAACAGCCTGTCGCGATTTCTTCGCATAAAGCCAAGAGCGTCGTCGTCCGAAACGACTATCGCATCGAAATTCACCCCTTTGAATTTTGTTTTGTAGAAATCATCCAGACCCCTCTGGTAAGGTTCTCCCGGATTCCTTTTTGTATCGAGATAGTCAATGTATACCTTGACCTTGTTTAAGTCGAGGACCGACAGAATGCCTCTTGTGATATCATTTGTCCACTGATAGCCGTCATGATAGGCATTGAGAACAAGAACATTCTTCTGCTCGGCGGCAGAGGCCATTGAGATGAAGACCATTAGCATCAGAGCGAGGCAAAGAATAAATAAGCTCCTGCTTTTTCCGGAGATTCCGTGAACCATTGGCGACCCCTTTCCCTCTCTTAATCTGCACCCATTACGTGCCCGCGAAACGAAGTAGTAGTAGTATACTCCATATGCTGTCATGAATCTACAAATTGCCGGGGTGAGCAAAAGACCGCTTGCCTCAAGGGCATATTCAGTTACACCAGAAAGCGCTCCGGCTTGTATCCGGTAACAATCGCTCCCCAGTGCCGGCCGTTCACATAAATCGGCATGGAGAGGTCGTTCAGAATCTCTCCGGTATCCCGCATGTAGGTCTGAAACAGGAACGGTTGTGTGTTTTTCGAACGCCTCTTTTCGGTTTCGACACTGAAAAAAATGCGCTGATGGCGGCTATTCAAAAGATCAACTTTCGGATCGCCGGTCATCGGCTCTCGTGCGCCTTTGTGATGAATCGTCAGATAGCCGTTTGTATCAAGCGGCACGGCATAAATCGAATTCAGATCTGCGCGGGCTTCATCAACCAGCTGCGCAAATTCGTGATAAAAGAGCTGCGCATACTCAGTCAGATACTTCTGCGGATTCGTATTCGGCACCGGCTTGTAGTTTTGATCAAAGACGTTTACGCCGCGATTCGCAATTTCCAGAATCTTGTTCTGCATGATATCCCGCCACTTCCCGACTTTATCTACCGTTGCCTCAAGCTCATTATTGCCGGTCTTGAAGTGAGAGACCACCTCCAGCAGTTTTTCGGTCGCACGGTTCATGTTCTGGGAGAAGCCTTTGGATTCCTCGAGACGACCGGCGACCTCTCCGCTCAGACCGTGAATGTCCTGCACCTGCCGGTGAATCTCGGCATTTGTCATGGAAAGCTCTTCAATGGATGATGCTGTGCCGGAAAGCTGCATGCTGTTCTGTTCGAAATCATGAACGAGAGTGTCGAAGTGCTGTGAGGTCCGGTCTATTGTGCCCTCGGCCTGCTTCATGTCGCCATTGATGCCGCCAATCTCCTGAGAGGTCTGCCGCACTTGCTTGAGCATCTCGTTGATGTTTTGAGAAATCTCTTCTGTCGCATTCTTGACGCGCTCAGCCAGTTTGCGCACCTCGTCTGCAACGACCGAAAAGCCCCTGCCCGCATCGCCTGCGCGGGCGGCTTCAATCGCCGCATTCAGGGCCAGCAGGTTGGTCTGGTCGGAAATGTCCTCAATCAGCCGGACAATGTCCTTGATGCGCTCAGACTTCTTGTTCAGGTCGGAAACCGTCTCTGTAAATGCAGCAAGCCGGTCGGTTGTGGTCCTGATGCTTGCCGTGATGCCGCCCAGCTCTTCGCGGGCGCTGCGGGCGGTTTCAAGATGTTCGGCGGTTGTCAGTGAAATATGCTGCGTAGTCTGCGATACATCATTGACTGCCTGAGTAATGTCCCCGCTCGTGCGGAAGATAATGTCGGCAAGCTCCCCCTGCCGTCTGGCGCTCTCGGATGAGACTGTTGTAAGCTTTGCGGTGCGCGTCGAGTCGACAGCGATAGAAAGTCCGAGTTGTTTTGACTCGGCAAGTATCCGCCGAATGGAACCGGCAAATTCATTAAAACTGTTTGCAAGCTGACCTATCTCGTCATAAGCATGAAGATGAATATCATGCGAAAAATCTCCGCTTTTGAGGGTATCTGATATCTTCTGAAGTGAGCCTTGCACCGAAATCTTGAACGTGTAGTATGCTATCAGGCCGGCGGCTGATGCAAATATCGGCAAAATAATCGAGAGCGTTTGAAGCAGAGATATGATGCCCATCGCACTTTCTTTTGCAGCCTTGTCAAGCGAACAGGCAGTGATAATATCCCTGAGCGGACCTGCATAAAGCCAGATCACGCCTGAAAAAACGAGCATAAAAAACCAGATGGGAAGGATGCACCCAAGGATTTTTCGCGAGAATGTATTAAAAACAGACCTCTCTAATGCGTCGAATATTAATCTGCAGGCGCTCATTGCTAACCCTCCGGGGATGGTTAATTACCAGTATTCTGGACAGCTGTACTTATATATGGTGCTCAAATGCAACGTTGGTTGAAGCTTCTTTCCGGAAAAAACGGACGGCGAAACATTCGCCGTCCGCATTCTTCAAGGCAGTGTTCTCTTGAACTTACTTATTCTTGGCAATATTTTTTTCTTTTCGATACGACTCAGCAAGCAGCGAGATGTAATGCGTGCCTTTCTGCCCCCCGCCGAACTGCTCAATGCCGTCGATAATCTGAATCAGGCAACCGGGACAGGCGGTAACCGCCATGTCAGCCTTCGTCCTGTTGATGTCGTCGATCTTCCGTTTCAGAATGCCGGTCGAAGTTTCATAATGTGTCAGGTTGTAGGTACCGCCGCTGCCGCAGCATGCATCCGGCTTGGACATCTCCCTGAACGTGACGCCCGGGATGCTCTTGATGATCTCGCGCGGCTCACTGAATACCTTCATCGTCTTCTTCAGATGGCATGAATCATGGTAGGTGACCGTCGCCCTGACCTCGCCTTCCGGCTTTCTGAAGTCGATCTTTTTCATGAGAAAGGTCGAGATCTCTATGCTCTTTCCGGACCACTTCTCAACCTTCTCCGCATATTCGGCATCACCCTTCAGCATCTCTTTGTATTCGTGCGAAAGCGTTGAAGCACAGGAACCGCAGCCGAAAATGACATAGTCGGCGTTCGTCTTGTCGAGTACGTCGAGATTCGCCTTCGCCATCTCGCGGGCAGTCTTCACCTCGCCGTGTGCAAAAACTGCGACGCCGCAGCAATGCTGATCCTTCGGAATAATGACATTGACATCGTTCTTCTTCAGAACGGTTACTATGTCCTCACCGAACTGCGGATAAATGTAGTTGATGGAACATCCGGTAAAAAATGCAACAGTTGCCTTCGGATTCTTTACCGTCACTTTCTCCGGCACCTGGCTCCGGAACGGCGTTGCACTGAGTTCCGGCAGAACACGCTTCCGATCGAGAATGCCGATCGGGAAGCGAAGCCGGCGGCCCTGCCCGCTCGGAATCTGCTTCATGAACAAGCCCTGGAAAGCGCCCCCGGCCCGCATGCCGAGGTCAAACAGCGGCTTGTAGTTATGAAGCAGCTTGAAGATATTCTTCTTGACCGGATGCAAACCCTTTTTCTTCACGATTGCGGCGCGGAGAGCGAAGATAATCTTGTCGAGATTCACCTTCGGCGGGCAGTTCTGCATGCAGGACTTGCAGACGAGACAGTTAAAGATATGCTCGTACATGTCCGGATCGTCGATATCGAGCTTGCCGTCGATAATCGCCTGGGCAAGCGCAATCTTGCCGCGCGCGACGCCGGCCTCGGTTTTTTCGGTGATAAACACCGGGCAGACCGCCATGCAGTTACCACACCTCATGCACTGTTCAAGCTCCTTCTCGATGAGCTTGAACTCGTCGTAAATGGTTTCTTCTTTCTGTTCAGTTGCTGTGGACATGCTCTACACCTCTTTCGCCGGCACCATTTTGCCCGGGTTCATGATGCCGTTCGGGTCAAATGCATCCTTGATGGTCCTCATCATGTTGAGACCGCTCTGACCAAGTTCATCCTTGAGGTAAGGCATCTTCGCGATGCCGATGCCGTGCTCCCCGGAAAGGGTGCCGCCCATGCTGAGGGCTGCTGCAAAAATCTCGTCAACTGCTCTGTGCACCCGCTCCATCTCTTCCTTGTTCTTTGCATCGGCAAGAATGGTGGGGTGGAGATTTCCGTCACCGGCATGTCCGAAGGTCCCGATATTGAGCTTATACTTTTCGCCAATCTTCTGAATCTCCATAAGCATGTCGGTCAGGCGTGAACGCGGAACGGTCGCGTCCTCAAGAACCGTCGTTGGGCTGAGCTGCGCCAGTGCCGGCAGTGCCGCGCGGCGGGCCGCCCAAAGTTTGTCTCTCTCAGCATCAGTCTCTGCCACCTTCAGTTCACCGTTGTTCTTCTGCACGACTTCGACGACTGCGACTGCCTCCGCCTCAACGGCATCCTTTGACATGCCGTCGACTTCGATCAGCAGCAGCGCGGCATAACCGGTCGGCAAGCCGACCTTCGCATAATTTTCGACGGTCTCCATGGTCTTGGCATCCATGATTTCCAGGGTGGCCGGAATAACATGCGCCTTGATAATGCCCTGAACCGTGTTGCCTGCATCAGCGAGATTCTTGTAGAGGGCAAGCATCGACTTCCTGAACTTCGGTGCCGGAATAAGCTTTGCGGTGATTTCGGTCACGATGCCGAGCGTGCCTTCAGACCCGACGAACAGCGAAGCAAAATCGTACGCAGTGACGTTCTTGACCGTTTTGCCGCCGAACTTCACGAGCTCGCCGTTCGGAAGAACAACCTGCATGCCCATGACATAATGCTTGGTAACTCCGTACTTCAGACCACGGAGGCCGCCTGCACACTCTGCTACTGTTCCCGCCATGGTTGCAGTAGCGACCGTGCCCGGATCCGGCGGGTAGATGAGTCCATGTGCGGCAACCGCCGAGTTCAGATCCGCAACAATCACGCCGGCCTGCACCGTCGCCGTAAGGTTGTCGGCATCAACTTCCAGAATCTTGTCCATGCGCTGCACGCCGAGGACAATGCCTTTCTTGAGCGGGATTGTGCCGCCGCTCAGGTTCGTGCCGGAGCCGCGCGGATAGATTGGCGTCCTGGTCTCATTCGCCAGCTTTACAATCTGCACCACCTCTTCGGTCGTGGCCGGAAGTACTACCACGTCAGGCATCTCCGTCTGCGTATCCGCCGTTGCATCATAGCTGTACGAAATGAGATCCGCCTTTTTTGTCAACACATTTTTCGCGCCGACGATCTTTTCGAGCCTTTCAATTACTGCCTTGTCAAACATTGTGCTCTCCTTTCTCCATACTCTTATATTTTATCGGTCTCTGGTAAGGCCATCGCCTGTAATATGCGTCGTCATGATTTCTGATGAGAGGACTCTGCCTGTCGTGCGTCAAGAAATCAAGGAGGGCGGGAACCCCCGCCCTCCTTGATTCTAGTGGAAATGTGCCTTGTCTTTTCCTGCTGCTACCTTGATTTCACCGCCGCCGACGACGCGGGAGGTTATCGTGACAATTACAATCAGAACAAGTGCGACTGCCAGGTACATGAAGCCGTCCTGGATCGTAGCTGCCTTCTTCGCTGCCGCTGCTGCTGCATCAACAGCAGGCTTCGGCGCGCCGGCGACTATTTTTTCATATATGGGAACAATACCCGGGAATACATATGCCCAGAGCCAGTGCAGGATACCGATAAACGTTGTAAGAATAATCGAATGGACAACCGTGAAGCGGAAGATATCGCCTTCTCTGCCGACCAGTCCGGTAGCCGCGGTTGCGACTGAAATCGACTGCGGGGAGATCATCTTGCCGCAGACGCCGCCGCTGGTGTTCGCCGACATGGTGATGACGGGGTCAATGCCGATCTTCTCGGCGGTAACCGCCTGAAGCTTGCCGAACAGCGCGTTTGTCGAGGTGTCGGAACCGGTCATGAATACGCCGAGCCAGCCGATAAATGCTGCAAAAAACGGAAACGCCTTCCCGGACGTCGCAAAGAGGGTGCCGAGCGTGATCGCCGCTCCGGAGAAGTTCATGATGAACGCAAAGCCGAGAATCATTGCGATGGTGTAGATCGGCCATTTGAGCTGCTTCAGCGTCCCGCCGGCTGCCTTCATCGCGGTTCCGATAGAAGCTCCCATAACCGGAATCGAGAAGCAAAAGGCAAAGAGGATGGCGGTGCCTGCCGCGCTCAGGAAGTTGAAATTATAAATCGCCGGAACCGGCTTGCCGAGGTAGTTGATAACCAGGTTATGCACACCTTCATTGGTCCATTTGTAGAAAAAGACGCTGTCAAGAGCGGCCTTGACCGGCTTGATGCCCCATGCTGCGACAAAAAGCGAAAGGAGGATAAACGGCGCCCATGCACGGAACACCTGGCCGCCCGTGAACATAAGCTGAGCCTTGCCCTCGCTCTTCGGCTCGTTCGGGAATCTCCAGCTCTCCTTCGGAGTCCACACCTTCAGGAATGCGACGGTGCAGACGATTGAGGTAAGTGACGCGATGATGTCCGGAAGCTCAGGACCGATGAAGTTGGACGACAGGAACTGGGCGATTGCGAATGAGCCGCCGCAAACGAAACATGCCGGCCATATTTCGAGCCCTTTCTTCCAGCCGGCCATAAGAACAGTCAGGTAGAGCGGAATAAGACAGCTCAGAAACGGCAGGGTGCGGCCGACGAGCTTGCTGAGCGCCATTTCGTCCACGCCCGAAACCGCCGCACCGACGATAATCGGGATGCCGATTGCGCCGTACGCGACCGGTGCGGTGTTCGCCAGAAGACAGATGCCGGCTGCATAGAGCGGGTTGAAACCGAGGCCCACGAGCATTGCGCAGGTCATAGCGACCGGCGTGCCGAAGCCCGCAGCGCCTTCGATGAATGCACCGAACGAGAACGCTATAATAAGTGCCTGTATGCGGCGGTCGTCGGAAATAGAAGCCAGCGAGTTCTTGATGACCTCGAATTGGCCGGTTGAGACGGACATATTATAAATAAACAGGGCCGTAATGACGATCCAGCAGACAGGGAAAAGTCCGAAGAGCGCTCCCTGAAACGTTGCCCACAATGCATATTTAGCCGGCATGCCGTAAAAGGTAATTGCGACGACGACAGCAAGTGAGGTTGCAATAGTTGCGGCAATGTGGCCCTTCATCTTTATGAACGCAAGCGCGATAAAGAGGAAGAAGATCGGAATAGCTGCGATGAGCGCCGAAAGGCCGATAGAGCCGAGCGGGTCAATATTCATCGTCCAAGTCATGAGTGTTATTTCCCTCCCAAATAAAATTTAACGGCAATGATTAATCCTGAAGAGTGCTGCATGCTTCACTTGAATCAACAACGCTTTTGATCTGCTCTTCTGCCACCTCCTTCCAAAAATAAAGAGAGCCTGTGGTGCATGCAGGCTCTCTTCTCATTCAGTTTCCTTATAGGCCGTCCCCGCAGAATGACCTGCTGAAGATTCGCTGCTCAGTACGCGATGACCGGCACGTGTCCCTCTGTGGGCGGACACAAACCTGACAGGGACACAATGCAATCGATACAGGGAAAGATGCATCAGCGAAACCATCTGCTCGCGCTGATGAGCGCAGGCCTTCATGCCTGACACAAGGCTCTTTTTCAGGGCACAGAAAGCCTGCAATAAAATGAAGAACCGGAATAAACCACTGCGCGATCATTGTTTGTATCAACGCTCCACAGAACAGGATGCCGAGCATGAAGCGCCCGGCTCTGAAAAACTACAGCGCAATCAGTTCCTTGCCGCTGCCGACCGAAACAAAAAGAACATCGTACTCTGCCGTGCGCACCGAACTTCTGTTTTTTGCACCCGCAGCGCGACCGGCGCGCTTCCGGCGAACCTTGCCTTTTTTAAGGTAGGCAATATCGACGTCAATGCCCTCCTCCTTCAGCTTGTAATACGGAACGAGAAAATCAGGATTGTCTACGCCCTCCCCGCTCACGATTAAAGCTTTCATGCTGCCCCCTCTCCTTGTACAGGAAAAACTCTTTGTTATTATTAAACCTCCTGCCGGGGGGGGTAAGAATATCAGTTTTGGTCTGATTTTTTTGTCGGTGTTTGTCCTACAAAAAAGCGGCTCTTTCCGGGCCAAAAGATTGCATACTCAAAGCGTTGATGTGTTTTGGTTCAGCGGGAATTGGACTTTTGTACCGGGAAAGATAAACATATGTTATTTTTCTGATTAACCCGTCATAGAAATCCTGAATAAAGTGACCCATCCGCATTAGATTGACCGAAGAGGGAAGAGAGTGTTTTCTTCCCTCCAGTGGTCGTCATCATAGTATCTCTGTCGAGGCATTGCGCACGTGTTCGGCGGAGACGACATTGTAACGTTCGGCGGAGGCAACGAGTGCGCCTCTGGCGAGGTTGTTCGCTCTTCTGAGCAGTCCCGCCGAACCTTGGTGTATGGCAGTGACGGCCTGTTCGGAGAAGAGATTTTCCTTGGTGCCGGCAATGCGCAGATGATGCTGAAGGTATTGGGCCGTCTCTTGTTTTTTGAGCGCTTCCATAT
>DATIKF010000125.1:0-22338 GCA_035477855.1 Dissulfurispiraceae bacterium | reverse complement strand
AGCATCGGTTGACGCATATGAGCAATTAGGCATCCAGGCAGATAAAACCCGTCGGTCGACCGAACAGATCGCACAATCCACCCGCGAGACTGCGGGGTATGCACGCCGTGGAACTGGCATGATGACGGCTATGACCGGCGTCGGGGTGATGTTCACCGGTATGCAAATCCAGCAAGTAGGTCAAGCCATGCTCCAGCCGATACAGGCATATGTCAAATATGCGGACATGGCAGAGGAAAGTTCCCGCGACTGGCTGGAGAACCAGCGCAGGTTAGAGCAATCCACCATTCGCATCGGCAAGAATATGGCTGAAGCGCTTGAACCATACGAGAAGGCCAAGCTAGATGTAATGGAGCTGATATCCAGGAGTAAAATATTATCCACCATCGGGGCAGGCATTGGCGCAACTGCTCAGGCCGGTGGGACAGCCTTGATGATCGGCGGGCAGGCGCTTTCAGCCTATGGGGCGGTGGAATCGCTTAAATATCTCAAGGAAATGGCGGTAGCATCGCAAGCCGCAACAGCGGCGGCGACGGCAAATACGGGAGCTAAGCTGGCTGAAACAACAGCAGGGAGCACTCTAACGGGGTCTAAGGTCATCGAGAAAGTGACTACTGACGCATTGGTCACAGCGAAGGGCAGAGAGATAGTCGCCACCAATGCCGGCGCTAGCAAGTTGCTTTTGTTTGGAAAAGGGTTACTCCCCATCTTGGGTAAGTTATTACCAGTGGTCGGCGGTATTGCTATTGGATCGGCACTATCCAAACCCATCGCACCTGCCGTCACTAAAGCGGTTTATGGCGAGGAGATGGAGGCGCGACCGCTCGGTGATTTCTTCCGTATATTTGGCGAGGCTCTTGTGGTTGGGTGGAGCGGCGCAGTCAATGTTTTCACAAAGGACGCAGACCGGGCAAGGCAATCCGCATACAATTTGGCGCAATCGTTGGGATTACTCAGTAATACTGCTGACAACACAGTTGTCCCTACTGCAGTTCTCGACGCCTACATCGACTACCAGAAGCGCCAGTCTGACGCAGTTGAGCAATACGAACGGCAGCGCACCGAGACTGTAGAGCAGTACGCCCGCGAACGGGCTCAGCTTGAGGCCGACTACGGGAAAGAACGCTCAAAGATGATGAGGGACTTCGGACTCAGTCAGGCGGAGGCGGCCGAAGATTTCGGCCGGTCACAGGTGCGTAAAGCCGCTGAAGCTGCCAGGAGCGAGAATGAGGCGGAAAGCGGATATTATGAGCGCCGCAGCCGGATGCTGGAAGATTACCATATCGACCTGCAACGGATGGAAGAAGATCACCAGCGCCGGATGCAGCAGCGTCAGATGGCGCATAATGATCGGGTGGCGGATCTCGTTGATCAGCGCGACGCCTTGGGCTTATGGCGCGAGATGCGCGACCACGAACGGGAGCGCAAGGCGGCAGAGGAAGATTACTCGATCACCGTCGGGCGCAAGGATGAGGACCTCGCCCGACGCCTGGCAGAGATGGAAGCAGACTTCGCCGCACAACGACAAAAGCGCACGGAAGAACGCCAGCGTCGAGCAGCCGAAGAAGCAGCCGACTTTGCGTACCGGATGCAGAAAGAGCGGGAGCGGTTCGAGGAGCGCATCGCCGAATTTGACGCCCAGCACGTCGAGCAACTCAAGCAGATGGAAGGGCAGAAGCGCGAACGGCTGGGCGCCCTGAGTCGCCAGCACACCGAGGAACTGCGCAAGATGCGCGATGCGTTTGGGCAACAGCTCATTATGCTCGATTCGGCGTTAGGGTCTGAAACGAGGCGACGGGCGGAATACTACGCCTACTGGCAGAAGCAGTTTGAGGCTTACGCCAAGAACATCACCGGCATCATGGATAGCGCCTTCAGGGCCAGCACAACGGGTGTCAAGGGTGGTAGGGCATCCGGCGGTTATGTATCCTCTGGCGTGTGGCGCTTGCATGATGATGAATACGTTCTCACGGCGCAGACCACCCGGATGCTTGAACAGCAAGCGGGCGGCAACCTCACGCAAGGCAAGATACAGACCATGCTGACAATGAACGCCAACCGGCAGATGATCAACGTCGCGCCGCAAATCACGATCAACGGACTGATGGACAAAGGCATGACGCAAAAGATATACACCATCGCTAAACAGGCGACGGTGGACGCCGTAACGGAGGCGCTGAGATGACCATTACCACCTTCCAGATCGCAACGCTTGCCGGTGCACTCACTGACTTGGGCGAATTGGCAACGCCAGTCATCGAGCCTCGTTCGACATATCAGCCCTACGCCGTCTCGCACGACCTGGGCAATGGCATGGTGCGCGGATCCGGCTATCCCGTCGCCACCTGGACGTGGGATTTTATCAGCGCCGCCGAGCGAACGATGCTCAGGACATACTGCACAGGTAGATCATCCCGGGTGCAGATCGCCACGAAGGATGACAGCCTGGCGTACAAGGCTTATACCGCCGTGATGGTCTGGCCGGAGATTGAGGAACACTTCGCTGGGCGCAGGCTGAATTTTACGATTGAGTTTCACACCCTCGTGGAGATTGGCGCATGACCAGAGCTGTAACATCCGGCGAACTGGGGCAATTGCGACTACCCAGCGCAAGCGAGTTATGCCTTGCGATCTGGAAGCCGGCGGTCGTGTTTTCCTGTCGTGTCAATGGCGCACCTTCATCGAATGACGGCATCCTGCAACTTACTTATGATGGCGCTACAGGAACATATACCGACGTCCAGCCAGGAATGACCTGCTATGTCGGCACATCAGCAGGCGCATACAACAAGGGCATGGTGCGAATACGCAAAGCACTAAGCGCAACCGTCCTATACATTGGCGAAACGTCCGAGATACAGTTTGAGGACAATGACTACCTGACGGTCGTTGAGGAATTCGGCTTATGGGCGCGTCATATTCGCAGGTTTGGGGATGAATGGCGCATTGACGCGGTGGACTACACAGACCAGCATAACAACTACGCGCCAGTCGTCAACATTGGTCCAATAGCCGCCGTGTTGTGGAAAGCCGGGAATGAAGTCTCGTTCTCGCCGGACGCCTCCGGCAGTTGGGTCGTTGGCGGATCGATCACATCCTACAGCCACGGCTCAAATGGGGCAAGCGCAATTGCTGACGGCGGCACCGCTCAGCCGACTATTACCTATGACGCCGCCGGGCAATATCTACGCTCCTGCACGGTTCAGGCTGCGACCGGGCGAATTGATACTGGTTATCGTTATGTATTCGTGTTCGACAACGCCAACCCGCCGATCACGCAGTTTGCACTGACACAGCCACCAATGGGATCGCGGGATGACGGCGGCTGGTCATTCGCCGTGCGAATGTACGACGAAGCGGCATTGGCAGACGTGAGAGATCGGGCGCTGTGCGTTCTATTCACGAAAGACACGCCTACCGCAATGGGTGAGGACGGCAACCACGCCAATATTTTAGCGGTGGGCTGGATCGGTGGGGAGAGCATCGAATACAACAGCCAGTATGGGACGGTCAATTTCACCGTGTACGGGGCGCACTATTGGTTGGCGAACATGACCGCATTTCCGGCCGGCTTGAAGGACACGACCGGAACGCCCACCTCATGGCTGCGAATGAATACCCTGACGGTCGATAAGGCGTTATGGCACTTCCTCCACTGGCGATGCACTGCGTCAAATATCCTTGACATTCGCGTAACGGGCGATACCAGACGGCTGAGCGCAACTGAGGCAAGCCTGGGCGGATTGTGGGAGCAGATGATCACCATATCCGGCGCAATTCTCGCCAAACCTGCCTGTGACCGTTTCGGGCGGCTGTACGTGGAGATACCCGCCAATCTGACATCTATCGCAGACCGGGCAGGCATCCCGATTGTAATGACGCTGACCGGTGCAGACTGGCGCGACACGCTGAGGATCGAACGCAGAACGCGCGGCGAGGTAGGACAGATTGAGATTGGCGGGATTGCCTGGACAGGTTTAGTCGCCACGCCGCTATTCGCCCGCTCTCCCGGCAAAGTTATGGGCAGGCATGGCGCAGTAGAAAAGCCGTTCGATACGCTGGCGCTGGCAGACCAGGATCAATGCGTACAGCTCGCCGGTTTGATTATGGGACAGCGAAATAACCCCTATCCGGTTGTCAGTTTCACGCTGGCGCAGGATAACCGCTTTATTGATATATGCCCCTTGCAATATCTTCATCTCGACGTTGAGGCAGGCGACACGCCGCGCGGTTTGGCGCTGTCGCTGAACGTGATCCCCAACCGGGTGACAATTCAATACGAGAACGGATCGATTAGCGTAGAGGTTGAGGCGGAAGGCGAAACGGACGGAACAGCATTTCCGGCTGTACCTTACACGCCTCCGTCAAGCCCACAAGATAATTCTACTGATCCATTTGAGCCAGGTTTACCAGGGTTTGACCCACTGCCCCCACCCAATAGTTGGTTCCCTCCGTATATACCACCAGGCGGAGATGGCGGGCTTGACCCTGAACCATCCTGTCTTGATCTCAACGCTCCTGCAAATTACGGCGGCAGATTGTGGTTTGATCCGGCATCGCTCATTTCTAACGATCCTGCAAAAACGAATTCTTTAGCTCTGAAACCGTGCACTTTGAGACCATCAGCGGCAGTTAATAAAAGTTATATTGACATCGAAGGATCGTGGAATTGGCAAGATGGCGCCGGAGAATGGTGGCAAGACTCACGCAACTTCTGGTGGAAATGTTATGCTATTGATTCAGGGCGTAATCGTTTATTGCAAGCAGGATTATCGACTATCTCCGGCGGCTCTGGTTGGCAATTTACCAAAAGAGCAACTTTCGAACCCGTAGGATCATTAGGGGTCGCCGGTTTTGAGATCGAGATTGAGGGGATAGAAGGCTCAGGATTATGGACCGGGGAAGGCAAAGGATTTACTCACGTCCGTATGGACGTAGCGCACGGCGGTGATTACGGAATCTATCAAGGCGACTTGATCAGCAGTACGATCGCTCGCTACTATCGCGAATATACCTATTGGGGTGGCACACAACCGTGGCCGAACAATCGCCCTATAGCAGAAATTCAATACGGCGGCGCAGCGATAACTGAGATTGTCCTTGAAGTGATTCCTATTGGATGGAACGGCGTTATGTACTTAGATTGGGGTTACATAACAAGATGGTATCCAACAAACGATTGGGTCAACGAAACCGGTTTTTCCGATAGCCCGTCAGTCACCCACCTGGGCGGATCTATATACAGATACAACTGGGTATCAAATAGATCAATGCGCGCATATGTAAACATAGCGTGGGGAGATAAACCAATCGGGTCTCTACAACGTTATCACTGGGACGTACTGATCCGAAGTATCAATGGTGAGGAAGCACCAGACCTGGTTACCAGTCTGTCAATTAGCGATGCAAAGATATACAACGTGTGCGCATAATGAGTAAACTACGCGATATTATCAATCAGAAACTGAAGCAGCCGAAACAGGACATGTTGCCCGCTAACTTATACCAGTTGGGCAACGGGCAGGGCGTGGTCAAAGTGCCCGGGACAGTCAACCGTGTCTATGTACGTCCCATCGGGTCATTAGAAATCATGGAAGTACTTAACACGAGATTGAGACAGTATGTTGACGGTCTGCCCGTGATCGTTGGATACACGCCGGAAGAGCCAAGGCAATTACAAGTTTTATCAGTTCATTCTGGCGTGTCCGATGCCGCCGGATATGGGGCAGTCATCAGCGCCCATGCCCCGACGCATCGGCTGTTTGACCCGGCGGGCGGGACCGATCCAGTATGGATCGAGGGCTATCAGGTGCTTCCCGGCAGGGTCGGACCGGTCTATAACGCTGTGAGTGTGACGATCTACCCGTTTGTATGCCGTATCGGGAACGCATGGAAGATGATCGAGTATCAGACCATTAGCCTTGCGACGCATGTGCCGGTGATAACAGGCAAAGCGGCAATGGTACTGATTACAGTCAATACATCAGGCGTGATTGTGACAACAAAAGGCGTTGAGGTTGATCTGGTCAACCTTGCACCTTTGACCGATACACCAGCGCCTCCGACGGGAACTGCGTTCATCCTGGCTGCCGTGAGAGTCTATTTTGGACAAACAGCAACGCAGGTCGGACGCACGAACCGTGACATTATGGATTTGCGCTTCTGGCAGCAGGGGGGCAGTAACGACAGTACACTTAACAACCATGCTCATGCAGGAGTAGCAGGCGATGGTGGTACGTTTGACGCAACAAACCTGACTAGCGGAGTGGCTACAGATGGACATGTATTGACTGCTGACGGAGTAGGCGGTGCGACGTGGGGAGCAATATCGGAAATCATACAATTTTCAAACCGTATTTACTTATTATCATCTATCACATTACAAGCTACTCCATATAATAATCTATTAGACGCTCTAAATAATGCCGCTAGCGGTGACGCAGTCTGGCTGCCGGCGTCTGTGATTGCCGGAGATTACACTGTGCCAGCCAACGTATCGCTGGTTGGGCGTGATAGAACCAGGACGATCTTGACCGGTAAAATAACCCTGAGTAATGGCTCGGCGTTACTGAACTTGTCGGTGATCCGAACGGCAGATGATGCAACCATATTGGTTGGTGTGGAAGGATCCGCGACAGGCGCCGGGCACGTATACAATTGCAACATCAGCGCCATTCAAGCGGGATCAGAAGTTGGGTATGCCCTGAATATTAGAGGCGGGAATCTTATTACGAGCGATTGCGAACTCTTCGGGACACGCGCCATAATGGCTGCCAATGGGGACGGTCACTGGTACTCATACAACGACAAAATTTCTTCGATTAGGGTGGCTGAGGCTGGAGGTGTCGTAACTGGCTCTTACACCTTCGATTCCGATATGGATGGTTGGATTACGGGTGAGGGTCCGTGGAATTCTTCTTTGATCATGTACTGGCATACGACTTCCATGTTCCGCAGCTCTCCTGGATCAATAGTGGTAAGACAGGTCGGCAGCGGGAGCCCATATGTATTATACGGCGGTCCATTGCTTTTCTACAAAGACACAGATTACGTCGTACAAAACGGAGATACTGTATCGTTTTGGATACATAGTGAACATGCATACGGAGCTCAACCACGATATATCCGAGTTGACTATGCTGATGGCACTAATCGCGTATTGGATACTCCTGGTTACAATGGGCAGTGGCATCAGGTAGTCTTGACCATCCCCCTTGCGGATGCAGGTAAAAGAGCAGTTAGAGTCCACATGGGAGTACGAATTGCAGGTTATAGTTGGATGCATGAGGCAATCACACATTTTGATGATTTCAACACTTTCAACATAATAGATATCGCACCACAAAGTTATTCGGTAAGCGGCTCGACCTTCATTTCGGACCCGACCGGAGTACCCGAACCTCTATGGAGTGATCGTAGCGCTCTAGACGTAAACCATTACCGTGAACGACATGCCAACGACATTGATACCATAGACGGCATTCATCATACGTTGGGTTACACTGATGTTACCGCCGCACCAGGCGATCACAATCATGTTTTAGATACGCTACTACCGCCGACCGACAATACTAACTTGAACTCGTCGATCACTGCGCATGGACTTCTGCCTAAGCTAAGCAATGACGCAAATCAGTATCTTTCTGGCGTTGGCTCGTGGAGTGTGCCACCATCGCCACCACCGTCAGCACCAATAGTTCATGCACCGCAACACACTAAAACTGGGTCAGACCCGTTATTATTTGACAGCCTCTCACAAATCGAATTGACATCTCCGGCAAGCATAAATGAGGCACTTCTAATTACCTCTATTCGAGAAAGGCTTGATCTTCCGGATGTTTTATTCACTTCGTCATTATTATCGGTAAGCGGAACTGGCAACGAGGAAGCCGCGTTCGACGGCAATTTCACAAACACTTGGACTTCGCCGGCAGGGACGCATGTACTGTTTGTAACGTTTCCAACCAAAACTTGGTTCATTTTCAAGACTATTATTACGGCAAATTCGGGAACTTGGATAGCGCATAATCACCCGCGCGATTGGTTCCTACATGGCTCTAATACTGGAGCGTTCGCGGGCGAACAGGTACAAGTTTTGACTGGTACAGCGGGCGGTCCGGGAATTTACACGACGATTGCTCCAGCCCCTAGAGCTGCTTATAGATTTTATAGATGGACATTTCCCGCTAGAGATGGTCTAACATTGCAAATTAACGAAATACAGTTTTTTGTATCACAAGAGCAGGCTATTTGGTCAAACGCAACACCTCCTGTTAATGCCGTATCTGACACAACTACCATTGATCTAACCTTGACCGGACAGGCATTATCAGCCAATGTGATCCCAGGGGGTATCAAGCTCGATGACCTGGGAACGCCGGACGATAACACCGATCTGAATGCCACTGCGGAGAGACATGGATTACTTCCAAAACTCGGCGGGGGGACGTCTAATTTTCTGCGGGCAGATGGAACATGGGGGCTGCCGCCAGCGGGTGGCTCTTTAGCTCTCGATGAGTTGACGGATGTTGTCCTCACTACGCCTGCTGGCGGGCAGGTGCTGAAGTATAACGGGACGGAGTGGGTGAACGGGACGGATGAGGCGGGAACGCCCGGAGACCCCACGCCAACTGTATTCGTTTACGCAAACACGAATTTTATATGAGGATACTATGGCAGCAAACATAAGCCCAATTTTTACCCTGACTCCGGTTATTGGCATTACTTCGATTTCGACAGCCAATCCTGGCAGAGATGGCACAGGGATACTTGGTACGGTTTTAACGGGCGGAGCGGATGGCACGCGCATTAATCGCATTGTCGTCCAGGCGAGAGGGCCAACGACTGCTGGAATGATCCGGCTGTATATTGGTGACAACGCCGGTATCCCTAATATCTTTATGTGGCGCGAGGTTATTGTCACCGCGATCGTGGCGAGCGCGACAGTAGCAGCTTTCATCTCAATCATTAACTTAACAGGCGAAAGCGCGCTGGTACTACCAAACGGATTTACTCTGCGAGCATCGACGGTAATATCGGAGGCGTTCAATGTGTTCGCTGAGGGAGGTAACTACTAAATGGGCAATCGGGGGTTTTACGGTTTCTCCGGCAATCAGTATCAGCGGTCATACAACTGGCTGGGCTGGTCCTCGGCTGTTGATAGTGAGGCAGACACATTTCGCCCAAATCATTTAGGTGGTTTGAATCGTTGGTATGATTTTGCGACATCACGGGCTGGCGATACGACGGTTGTTGATCGAGCAGGTATCGCCAACGGGACACTTACGGGAGCTTTCATTTGGCCGTCAGCTCGTGACGGGAAAAGTGTATGTTCGATTTCAACGCATCAAGCAAGGCTTGGGTTTACAGGGATCAATTTTATAACTGCCATTCAATGCAGGGTTGAAATCGCGGGTGGGTATTTTTTCTCTGACTCTTCCAATCACCATTTCCACCCCGACGTAAACGTAATTTTGCATCCGTCATTTTCTCATATTAATGCTCGCAATGGTCTATGGCGAACGAATGGACTGCGTATAAATCCACTTACACAAAATTATGCTGGAGGATGGCATGTAACGTCTGTTGTTTGCGCAGGAGCGCTCAGTCAGAATCGCATCGGATTTGATCGTACTTTTAACGACTCTCTCGTTGTATTGGCCGAGGTAGCAGTATATGATCGTGCCCTACCACTGGATGAAGTCCGGCTTGTTGAGCGGTACATGGCGCACAAATGGAAGATATACGGATACTCCCCAGACTAAAACTGTCCGGCGAGGGTCGACACAATCCACATGCCCGCTACAGCCGCCAGCATATACCACGAGTTACCAGCAAGGCCGAGGACGGCAGCGGGCCAAGAGTAGAAAGCGACATAAGGTGAAAGGAACGGCGAGGCGAGAATGGCCTTTTTGAGATCGCGGGAACGCAGAGCAGACACGACCAGCACCAGAGCAACGGGGATAGTGAGCGGAAATGTTGTTGCATCCCAGGGGTACTTTGCCGCCACAAGCTCTCCCGCCTGCATTGGCAGGATAGACGACAGCCCGAATACAGCCACGCTCGCCGCATACGCCAACCCGACCGGGGCGAACACCCGCAAAACCTCACACATCCGACCTTTGCGCCATGCCTCCACGAACCAGAACAGGGCAACACATATACCGATTTGGGGCTTTATCAACACGAAGAATAACCCAATCTGCGGTGGCATGATGAAGCCCAACGCAATCAACCAATCAATACCGCCGTTGCGTGACAGGAACATGACTTGTGGCGTGAATAGCAGGAGCGCCAGGGGCAGCGGTTTTGCGCCGAGTTTATACCCAGTGAGCGCAAGCGCAGCCATACACACCAGACCGATTGCAGTGTTACCGAGGGCGGGCGGGAATAAAGCGAACGGCGCAAGCAGGACATACGTCCACGGAGGGTTATTGGATGCGCCATGCGTATAAGGCGATTGCCCGGACAGCAGCGACAACACCGGCGGGCGGTAATTCACTTGCCAGTCAGATAATGGGTGAGAGGATGAGTACACGATGAAGCCCCACATGACGGCGATGAATACGATCAGACCAATGGCGACAGGCTTACGCCATCGGGCGAGGTCAACATATTTTGAAAGTGTAATGATTTTCTGCATTGGGTTTACCCCTCTAAGATATTGTACGCTTTTTAACCTTTCTAACCCCTTACAAATCGGTAAATTCCTCTTGTTCTGTTTTGAGATTGCATTCTGGGGCATGAGGTGGACGATCAGCGTTTTGATTAAATGCTTTTGATAAGGACGATTATCAAAAGCATGACCATTCCTTACTGCAGAAACCCTCCCCCAGGGGAAACCGGGGATTTCTGAACCGATAAGGTGATGACCGTCAATGGCAATTCGATTTCATTTTTCTTTTCGCCTCCGCCTTCCTGCATTCCGGGGAGCAGTAGCGCTGGTTCCAGGCACGAGGGACAAACTCAACCGGACAGCCAAGAAAGCCGCAAGAATGGCTGTCGGCCAAGATTACAGCGCCAGGCTTGACGTTCCCGATCGCCAGGATTTGGACAGCATAGGCCTTGTCGTAGAGCTCACGGGCGTTTGTTGCCATTGGCAGCAGGCTTTCAATCGCCATTGCCAGGATACCGGATGCCGCATAATCCTTGCCTAATACGCTTCTCAAATAGCGCCAGGTCCAGGGCTTCACACGCTCCACCTTATGAGACAATTTATCGGCAATCATTTGAAGATCAGCAACCGAGATTTCATCCGGGTTGAAACCGAAGCGTTCAATGAGCGTTTTCAGGTTCTGCTTGACAACAGCTTGAGAGAATGCATCTTTGCTCATTTTTGGCCTCTCGTTGACTTTTACCAGGCGTTTCTCACGAATTGCAATTTCGGGGATGTTTGGGTCTATTTTTGTGTCCATGTGTTCATTATCCTGTTTTGATATTTCGCTCGTCTATGGCGGTCAGATTCATGTCAGAAAGCGTTTTTGTGTATTCTTCGGATGCTGAAATCAGCGCGCCGCCAGGACCTTCTGAATGATCTTCTCCAAATGCCGGTTTGAGACGCTGTAATAAACCTTGGCGCCGCAGTTCTTGCACCAGGCGGTTTGCAGCTCACGGACAATGAGACCGCCGGTCTCGAAAAGCTCGATGCCGTCCACGATGATGATGCGGCCAATGACCTGCTGGCAGCGCTTGCAGGTGACCTCGTCGCCGATTACCAATAATCCGCTCTCTGTGTTTTCGTTGGTTTCTGTCATGGTTTCCTCGTAGCGAAGCGATGGATCTGAAGGGTAGTTTTTTGGTGGAGCGCTGCGAATTCGATAAATCAACAAGGGCGATACCTCCTCTACTGCTCTACTATTCTCTACTCTACTCTACGGCTCTACGCCATCTCTACCCACAGGGGGTATGTCTGTAGAGGGTGTAGAGGCGTAGAACTGTAGAAATTTGATTGCATTGTCAATGCGGGTCTTATAGCTGCCGCCATATTGGGGGTAGCCGGCTGCCCTGGCCATCTCGCTGCGAGATGCTCCCCTGCCCCACTCTTCCCGGATCTGTTCAGCGAGCAACCGTGTTTCAGCGTCGAAGAATGGTTGAGGTCTGACATTGACCGGCTGAGTAGGCTCCACATCGATGATCTCGGCGTCCAGCCAATCCGGACGGGGAAGACGCTCACGGGGGCGGGAAGCGAAGAACTGCATGATCTCATCGTCGGAGGGGCAGAAGGCAACGGCATGCTGGGGGTCGCTGCCGAAGCCGCCGATCTTGACCAGGAACTGACCCTGAACGAGGCGCTCGGCGCCGTCTTCGTTGAGGACCACCCTGGAGACGGCAGCATCGAGGACTTTGAAGGCTACGGGGGTACAGTTGCGGCGTATGCGCAAGTCTATGCTGCGGGCGGTGGGATCCTGCAAAGCAAGGACCAGAAGAATGCCGGCTTTGCGGGCTTCGTTGGCGAGGATGCGGGTCCAGCGCCAGAGCTCTTCCCGATTGGAGACCTCATCGGAGAGGTTGGAATATTCGTCGATGACGATCATGAGCATGGGCCTGGGACGCCCGGTCCATTCGAGCCAGGTGCGCTGGTTGGCGTCTACCAGCAGGCGGAGGCGCTCTTTCATCTCACGGTGGAGGCGCTTGAGGTAATCGATGGCTTCGTCGCTCTCCTGCAGGGTGATAATGTGGGCGTTGGGGTGATCGTGAAACACGCCGAAGCCGGGGACGCCGCGGTCGATGAAGATGACCTGCCAGCCGGACGCCAGCGCTTCAGCTGCGACCGGGCGGAGCAAGCCGTCGGTCTTGCCAGAGTGGGTGGTACCAGCAACAAGCAGATGTGGCGCGGTGCCCTGCTGGTCCGCCTTAACTATATCACCGCCAGCCGTCAGACCCAGAGGGAAGGCGCCGCCAGGCCAGCTCGACATGATCTGCCAGGGGGCTTTGCCGGGCAGGTCTGCGACGGAGATATCCGGATGTGAGGCGGGCAGCTCGGGCTGGACGCCGGTCATCACATCGCCCACGGTGGAAGCGGGCAGCTTCATACCAGCGGCGATCGCCTGCACCGCTTCGATCTTCTGATCCATGTTGGTGACGTCATGCTGATCGGGATCCGGATTGGCTGGAGGATGAGCGGGTTTGCCTTTGTGCACGGGAATATAGGCGCCGGTTGCCCGGCCAGGATTGACCACGCCACCGGAGTAGACCAGGTGATTACCCTTGGCGACGACCATCGGGCGTTTGGAGTAGGCGATGGCCAGGGCGGTGATCAGGTAGCCAACCAGCAGGGAGGCGGCGATCACGCCGACGATGGGCAGCCAGGCATTGACCTGGTTGGTGACGGTTTGGCGCTGCAATTCGAGAGTATCTCTTGCCGCCTGTCCTGCTACCTGGGTCTGGTAGGCGGCAATCTCGGCGGCGGCCTGGGTTTGGTAAATATGCCCCATCTCCAGAGTTTGCTGGATGGCGATGGCTTCAACGGCAGCGGTCTTGAGTGCCCCCTCCGTAGCCAGGGAACGCTCAACCTGCTGGGTCGCTTCCAATATGCGAGCCTGTGCCGTGGCTTTCGCCTGGTCGGCGGCCTGGGTGGCGCGCATCTGCTCCTGGGCGAGCTGGTAGGCGCGGTCCTGGGCGTGGGCGGTGCCGGCGGAAGCAGTGGAGCGGATGGCCGCGTCGGCGGCGGACAGGGTGCGTTGGGCGTTGTCACGGGCTTTATCAGGAGGGGGCGCCTGGAAGGCGGTGATGATATCGGCGCTGACGCCTCCACCCAGAAACAGGTAGAAGACGCCGAAGACGATCGCCAGGGCGATCATCTTGCCGAACAGTCCCCCACACCCGGATGAAGCGCTTTTTGAACTTTCTGCCATAATCACCAACCTTTGAAGCGGAGCGAGTGCTGCTCCCTGGTTGCTGGAACACTCAACTGGAGCGGAGGCCCGGATAGCTGGTGCAGCTCTTCCCTCAGACGGAGGTTTTCTTGCAGCAGTTGCTGGAAGCCGATGTCAAGCTGGGGGGCAGCTTGAGTCTTGCCCCAGTACGCATTGGGGCCTTTGATCCATTTGCCCGGCGTAGCATGGAGCTGGGCAGGGTCCTGCTGGGCGCGGTGCAGTCTCCGGATGTAGGCGAGCATGACCAGGATGGACACGATGGCAGCGACCAGGAGAACGGCGAGCACGGCGATGGCGATGGTGATGCCAACCGAGCTGACAGCGTTGCTGGTCGCTTGGATCTGCCCGATGCGGGCGGTTTGAATGACCGCCTGGGCCTGGGTTGTCTGGGCGACATTCTCACTCACGCGGGAAGCCGCGGATGCGAACAGCCCGCAGCCGGCGAGCATGACCAATACAATCAAAGCAGCAAAGATTTTATCGCCCATGTGAGCCTCCTAAACATGCGCCTGCTGTTGCAGGCAGTGCAGATAATGCCCGTTGCGGTGGACGGGATCGATGGGGGCGATGCCCAGGGCGATGAAGAGACCGTCCTCGGTGCCGTCGTCGAGACGCTCGATTTTTTGAAGATCGTAGATGCCATACCCGGCGACATAACACAGGTTGAGCTTCTTTGCCCTTACGGCCAGGCTGATATTGAGCGCTTCGGATCCGGTGCGCATCTGTAGGAGCGCATCGAAATTGGAGCCGTCCTGCTCTGAAAGGTATATCTCGACCGGGATCGTCTGCTTTTCATACCAGCAGATTGTGAAGCGGATGATCTTTTCGGTGATGTTCAGCTCCTGCGCTCCGGCCGCCAGCAGCCGGTTTTCCAGCTCGCTAATGTCCAGCGTTTGATCGATGACCTCTCCAAACAGGTCATAGGTCTTGATGGTGCGAACGATGGGCCAGCAGACGATGTCCAGATCATGGACCTGGGGCGTACTGCGCCGGGTGGAGCCGGCGATATCGATGCGGTGGCAGACCGGAGCGAGCGCATCCAGCAGATGCCCGGCGCAATCTTCGACGATTTTGAGGTCAAACAAAGTCTCTTTACTCATGGTTCACCTCTCTTGGTGGGGAGATTTCCACCTCCCCACCAGCGTTCATTGATTTAGAATGGTTCCAACTGCGCTTCCCAGGGGACCTGGGCTTCCCGTTCCGCTTCCAGTTTTGCCTGCGCCATATGAATGGTTACCAGGCGAGAGAGCTGCGTATCGGCTAATGCCCGATGGAGCGGATTGCTTCCGGGGTCGATACCACACTGCTGAGCAGCCAGTGTGAGCTTATGCCAGCGGTAGGCGCCGCCGTACTGGGTCAGCTCACCGTAATAGCGGGCGTAGAGCTGCATGACGCAGCCCGCCTGGAGAAAGTTGACGAACGGAGAAGGACAGCGAGCGGCGGCGGCGCTCTGGTAGAGCAGGCGAAGGTCGTAATCGGCGTTGTAGGTGATAATGAGCCGGCCGGAAAGCAGCCGGCGGATGGTATTCCAGTAAACGCTGAGCGGCAGAGCACCAGAGACCATCTCATTGGTGATATGGTGGATGCTGCTGGCGGCGTCTGGGATAGGCATGGTCGGTTTGACCAGGCTATCGAACAGGGTCTGTCCGGAACCATCAACGATTGCCAGGTCGCAAATCTGGGCGTTGGTATCGAGGCCGGTGGTTTCGGTATCGAGGAAGACAGGATCGCACTCCATCCAGTGGCGAGCGGTGAGGATGGCAAGATCACGGTTAGAATGGGTGGGCATCGTCATACTCCTGCTTGTTGGTTTGATATCAGGCTGCTGCCTGTACAGCTTGCTTACGGCTGATCAGGTAGTGGTTGGGGGTAACTATTTTGGATGTATGAATATCGATACCATCCACAACCAGACCGCTGTCGTATTGGGAAGGGTGAATAATGACTTGGTTGGGCTGCTCGCTGTACTTGCGTTCGAAGTAAGCGCAGCCCTCTTCGATACGGGTTTTGATTTCGACCTTGGGGTCGTTGTCGAACCAGAGCATTCCGTCCATTGCTATAAATCCTTTCAACGTAATAACTGAGAATATATTTTTTGCATAAGCAGCGGTGGTACAGCGTTTCCAATGCCTTTGCAAGCCAGGGTTGCTTGTTTTGGCAGATCATACCAATCCGGAAAGGTTTGCAGTCTTGCCAATGCTCGGGGCGTCATTTTGACCACTCCCCCATTTATCCAGGCTCTTGGAACACCCTTGGAACTGGATGCTGTTGCCGTGAATGATGGTTCATGATCTAGCCTCGGCCCGCCCCTGCTTTCCTGCCCTGAATTTTGACCGCTGACAATAAATGCACGAGGTAGATTGAGATTTCCATGAGCACTCACGATCGTGAAAGCCGGCTCGTTTTGATCTGCTACTGGCATGGTTCGCTGGTCTGTTGGATGGACAAGAAATGCCCTGGTCGGCCTCTGGTTTTCACTTGCCACCACCGTGAAAGCCGGCTCTTCTCCGTCACGGATAATTGGTTGGGTTTCTCTACCCCCCCCATTTACCAGATACGCTCTCAGCTTTGGTCCATTGCTCGCCGTGATTGTAAAAGCCGGATCTTCAATCGTAGATAGGTTCAATTTGTCCCTGCCATCTCCGTTAAGGTCGTTGCCAATCAAGTAGGTTTTTATGTCAGCCGGCAGCCGTTTGATTTGCCATTCAGCGAAACTGCTCTCGGGTAGGGTCGGCAACAAATCCTCGATCGCTTCATACCAACCGACCCAGGGTTGTGGTTCTGGTAAATGAGGTACCATTGCGCCTTTTACTGCTCTAACAATCATTCTTTTCCGAGTTTGAGGAACCCCATAATCTGCTGCATTCATGTGCTTGACATCAGGCAAATAACCACATTCATGCAGGGCATTTTCAATTTTCTGCCATGACCGAGACAAGCGATAACCCCAGACGTTTTCAAGAGTAAATATTCTTGGTTTCAAAACATAGATAAATTTACAAACCGCCAAAGCCAAAGCAATATCTTGCTCGGTTTCAACGCCATCAGATTTGGCGACCGAGAAGTTCGGGCATGGTGGAGATGCATGCAAAGCGTCAATGCCCAGAAATTGAGATGGGTCAATTTTCGTTACATCTCCAACAGTAACCGGTGACCCATTTTCACGGGCTACCGCTGCAATGTTAGGATCGATTTCGATGCCGGCGATGATCTTGATGCCGGCTGCGGCCATTCCGATCCCTGCACCATCAAACCCAGTAAATAGGGTCATGCCTTTCATCTTTCCCTCATCAGCAGTGGCTGGACAACACCCTCTGCAATCGTTGCATCCATTGGGATATCGCCGGTTGCTTCTGTGCCCTCCCAGCCATTGGGCCAGGTGTTTGCTCTGATCAACTCCTCGCTGTCGTCTAGGGTCAGCCGATTGGTTTCGTATAAGCTAATTTGTTTCGTTGTCATCCGCGCACCTCCGCTCGCTCACGCTCGGCGCGGGTGATGTCGGCAGTCAGTTTGTCGCAGAGATGGTTGCTGATTTCTATAACTTGCATTTTCTGTTTTTCCTCTCCCACTTGATTGTTCCGTAAGTCGAATGAATCGCGCCGCAACCAGGGCATTTCTTACCGCTTCCCGCCAAACTCCATCTGTATGCCCAAACATCCGTACCGCAATAAGGACATTCAATCAGTATCCTGGACTTGCCAAATTCAGACACCTGGCTCACAACAGCAAATGGCCTTAACTCATAATCTTCTCTCATGATCTTCCCTTTCGCATCCCGCGCCGACGTTATTAGTAAGGTCTGGTAGGTGAACTCCATAACCCTCAACTGTGGTGCGAGCGTCCACCGGTCGATGGAGGTAGTGGTAACGAACAACCATTTGCTGCGCCCACTGGATACCGCTGCGGTCGAGGGGGGTGAGAGTGATCATGTTTCCTCAATCTGCTGGTATTTCGAGGTAATCGAATAAGGTTGGCGCTGTGACCTGTTCTTCGATGTCTTTGCAGTAGCGCACTCCGGCATTGAAATATGCGCTGTTCAACTCAATACCGTGACCGATGCGGCGCATCTTGATGGCTGAATACGGGACCGTGAACAGGCCGGCGAAGGGATCCAGGACGATATCGCCTTCGTTGGAATAGAGCCGGATGGTGCGCTCGACGATGTCGAACGGCAGCGGGCAGATGTGATTTTCACGGCGCTTCTGGCTCTGCTCGGTGTTCAGCGTTCGCATGTAGATCACATCGTCCCAGACATGATCGCTATTTGATTTGGGCGGTTCGTAGAAGAACGAAGCGGGTAGATTGCCAGCCCGATCCTTCTCTTCCAGGCGAGCGATATGGGATTCATAGTCATACAGTTCTTGTGGGTACAGAGGCGTGTTGCCGTTCGAGCGCCAGAAGGCATGGGCGTCGACCTGCCAGCGAGCACGGGTGTACTCGCTCTTGCGTTTGGTGACCGGCTCATCAGCATAAGCATTCTCGGACTGCGAGGGCGGCTTGCGGAAGAGCAGCAGGTATTCGGGCAGTCCACTGCCCATTTTGCTTGCGTCTTTTGTCATCTCAGTCCAACCGAGGCGGTAGGTGCTGGCATTCTCTCGGACAACATCCGTAACGATCGTGCGGCGTCCCTCGTACAGCCAGCCATGCTTGCGGAAGGCCATCACGCATTCATCTGAGAACGGCGCCACTTCCATGAATCCGGATGGCGTCTGGTGACCGTAAAGAATGCGGTCCTTGACGTGAATAGCTGCAACTCGGCCGGGCTTAAGGATCCGGAGCAGCTCGGGGATCAGATATTCCATCTGCTGCCAGAAATCCGCGCCCGTCGGGTTATGCCCAAAGTCCTCAACTTGAGCGGTATATTCATAATGATTTCCGAATGGAATCGAGGTGTGGATCAGCCCGGCGTAATTGTCAGGCATGGTACGGGTTTCTATCACACAATCGTTATTAACGGCGGTAAAGAGTTTCCCTTTGACGTCCATGCGATGTACTCCAATAGTTCGGACCAGGTCACGTTTCATGGCCTCATGCGAGAGACCATATTTACGGATGATCGCCCGCATTTTCTCAACCAGCTCGTTATGCTGCTGCCACTTGCGTTTCAGCACGTCGACGACGGCGTCTTCGCTTTCGGCGTAGATGATGTGCACGTCAACTGGTTGCGACTGTTGGAACCTGTAGGTTCTGTGGATTGCCTGGATAAAATCCTGGAACTTGTAATCCACACCCAGGAAGATATTGCTGTAGCAGTGGCGTTGGAAGTTGCATCCGGATCCGGCGATCTCTGGCTTGGTTGCCAGGATGGGGAATTCACCTCGAACGAAACCCAGAATGTGGGCTTCCCGGGTCTCCAAGTCCTGCGAGCCGTACACAGTGACCGCCTCGGGGATCGCTCGTTCGATTGCATCCCGCTCTCGCTCCAGGTGGTGCCAGAGCAGCCAATGCCGGTCCGGGTTGGCTGCCATGATCTGCTGCATGGATGCCAGGCGCTCGGGCAGCGTCTCTCGCTTTTCAGCGCTGGCTTCACGAACGCCGCCGGCTGCATCCAGAATGAGCCGGTGCTGGCCACGGTTGTCAACCTGGTTCCAGGCCCGGGACTGATCGACCGCGATACGATGCCAGTTGATCTGCATGGGGGGCAGGATGTAGCCGTCATCGGAGTGGCCGAGGTCGGATGGGGTGAAGAGGAACAATCCCCAGCCGGCGACCCACATCCAGAAATCACGCTCGTGATGGGGATGCAAGGTGAGGTGACCGGCCTTGGCACTGTCTCGCTTGAACCAGCGAGTAAGCGCCTGTCCATGATCCATAGCGCCTAAGAATTCAGCGTAGTAGATCAGCTCTTTGTAATCGTTGGGCGCCGGCGTTGCAGTGCACACATAACGGTATTCCGTGTTGGCAAACAGCTCCTTGAAAGTCTGAGAGGTCTTGCTGCCCAGCGAGCGGAGGACTGAACCCTCGTCCAGCGAAACGCCGGCGAGCTGGTCGATGGTGGCGCCAGTGATATTACCGTCTCGCACCCGCTCATAATTGGTGATCAGATAAGGACTTTCCGACGCCAGAAACTCTGCATCTGTGCGGATGTACTGCCAGGTCATGCCCAGGCGGGGACCGTCCTCTTCCTGGAACTGGTGCTTCACACCGAGAGGGCAGATGATCAGGAACGGCTTCCCGGTGTGCCGGTAGATCAGGCGAGCCAGCTCGCACTGAATGCGGGTCTTGCCCAGCCCGAAGCTCATGGCAACCAGCGCTTTCCCGAGGTTGGCAGCCCAGCGAATGGCGTCAATCTGGTGCGGGAAGTTGTCGGGGTGAAGATCGTGATCGGAAACGTCGAAACCAGAGCGGGCGACGTGAACGATCTTACTCTCGAGGAAGTTGCGGTAATCGGTGGTGGTCATGGTCTTGATCTTGCCTTTCTACCGGTATGGTAATGGTTGTGGTGGCCGTTTGGCCGTGCTCCATGTAGGAGACAATGGTGGGATGATCGCTGGCATGGCGCTGTAAATAGCAGCGGCATGAAGCCTGGACGGCTGACGGGGTGCCTACGAGGGTGACGGTTGTGGCTTGCATGTGGCTACCTGCCTGCCTGGCTGAGCTGGGAACTGCGCTGGCAGACCGCGATCACCAGGAACATGAGGGTGAAAACGAACAGGGCGCCGCCGACCGTCCAGGGCCAGCCGAGGGACAGTTTGAAGAGGCGCTGGAACCCCACAAAAGCGAAGGTTGCGATGACTGCGGAGAAGAGGGAGCAAAGCGCATTGGCGATCAACAGATCATTCATGGGAACACTCCTCAACTTAGAAGGGGTCTTTATCTCCGAGGCTGTCGTAGTCCAGGTCGAGGTCCTTGAGCAGGTCATCGACCGGATCGGCGGGCGGCTCTGGCGCCGGTGGAACTTCATTCGGCTGAGTGGGATCAAGATCAGGGAACGGCTCAGTGGCGGGTTGCTCGGGCTGCGGATCCGGTTCAACCGGGTTGTCATTTATCCGGGAAAGCTCTTCCTGCGAAAGCGAGCGGACGCTGCCCGACCTGGGTTTACGTACGTGAGGGAGCTCGAGCTGGGCGGCATAGGCGACGGTCTCGCCGGCCAGGATCAAGCTTCTGTTCCATAAGCCATACCGCTCAACGATGATGCAGAACTCCTCGATATCGTGGGTGCGCATTTTCCAGCCGTTACTCGGATCACCCCAACAGTGACACAGCTCGTGATCGATCAGGGCGGTGCGTTGGTGGGTGGTCATCGCCTCAAAGTCGAGCTGGGAAATCCAGATCTCGAAGTCGAAATCCTTCCAGACCTTGTCTTTCTCGGAGACCTTGGCGGTTTTGGCGATGACCTTGCGGCCCTGGCTGATGGAGGCTTCGGAGCGGAACATCAGGCCAAAGCGGGCTTCTTCGAGGTGAGGGTGGTGTTTTTTGATGAGGTCTTCCACGATGTTGATGACCTCGGTAGAGGCTTCAGTCCAGGTGATCATTGTCTATCTCCAATTGCCGGATGCGGTCCGGCGTCCAGTATTTCTCGTTCTCTCTGGCCCAAGCGGTGAGGGTGCGGTAATTCTCTTGACAGTCCTGGCAGCGCTGCATGTGGTTTTTGTACTCGGCCACGGCGTCCCTGTGCTCCCGGGTATCTCTGATCAGGTGGCCAATTGCGACGTAGAGCTGCCAGGCTTTTCTGCAACGCATTTAGGCCTCCACCAGCTCCAGTTCGACCTCGAGGGAGACGCCGGCGAACTGCGAAAATTTTTCACGGGCGTGAATGGCGCCGTGCTTTCGGCCTGACTGGTAGAATGCGACCACCAGAGCGCCCCAGGCGGTTTGGCTGATCTCGCCGGCGGTGTAAAACATATCCTCGAGCATGAGCATGCGCTCGCGCAGCTCGTCTTTTTGCACGACGCCACCGGGGCGGTAATACCTGGCCAGGGTGATGAGCTCGTGCAGAGAGGGGAAGAAATTGCTGCCGTCGATATGGCGGTCGATGGCCTGGCGCAAGGCGGCAGGCTCGAAATCAGCCAGCTTGCGATTCCACAGGTCGAGCATGGCAGGCGTGCTGCTGCCAGGTTTCCAGGCCGGGTACGCCGCCTTGAGGGTGGAGAGCAATTCGAGGATATCTTCTTCGGTGGCCATTATGCGATTCCTTTCGCCGCTTTCTCGGCGGCAATGCGTTTGCGCCGTCTCTCGATCTCCTGGTCGAGCGCATCCGGAGACCTGTCCCGGCCGTTGGGTGGTTTGGGATGCCCGGGCCAGGCCGGGGGAGCAATCGGGGATAAGAGGTCTTTGATCTGGTCCCGGATAACGCCGAGAGAGGGCCGTTCGCCGCGCTGGCCGCGCCAGTCGCGCTGGTACCAGGGGCCAGCGTCCCCAAAGGCGAGAAGGACATCATCGGCAGAATAGCCGGCTGTATGCAGGTCTTTGGCCTCTCTGGCCATGCGCCCGTAATTGAGCTTGAGGTCACGCCCGGTGACGG
>DATIKF010000124.1:0-3235 GCA_035477855.1 Dissulfurispiraceae bacterium | reverse complement strand
CGGCAGCAACATCAAGACCCGCTTGGCTCTGTCTTTCGGTGTGGGGGTCTTCTGGAGGGATTCCACGAACTGCTTGAAGGCGGCTGGGTACCGGTAAAGAGACTGCTTTAATCCCGGCAAAGAATCGAAAGAGAGGCACTCAGAGGCGTTATCAAGGAACTCAGGGATCGAAAGATCACACCGCATGTTGCCATGAATGACAAGCGCCGCGGAGTATCGGCCATAGGCGGCAGAACCTCCAGACACGAAGGGTACACAATCAGCCGGAGACTCAGAAAGAAAGTGGAAGAGATCTTCGGCTGGATGAAAGTCGTCGGAGGATTCCGGCGAACACGGTTCAAGGGTGCCCAGCGGACGGAATTACAGGGTCTGTTTGTTGGAACGGCATACAATCTGCTCAGAATATCCCGATTACTGACGTTGCAAGCGGCAACTCCATGAGGCCAATGCCCCTGCCTTCAGCATCTCCAACCCTGATGAGCTCATCAGGGGCGCAGAATCAGAGGGCAACTCTGCACCTATTGCCCCAAAATCCATGGCCGGTTAGCTCACGTGAGACAGTTGTATGTTAAAATGGGCATAATTGCAAAAAGCAGTGCCTGATTTTGCAATTATGCCCATTTTACTTGCTTTTTCCCTGTTGTTTCGCCCACTCGTCTTTCAGCGTAACCGTCCGGTTAAAAACAGGCTTGCCCGGCACTGAATCGACCGTATCGACGCAGAAGTAGCCGAGGCGCTCAAACTGAAACCGGTTGCCGGACAGTGCCTCAGCAAGCGAAGGTTCAACCCGGGCATCTGCTATGATTTCGAGCGATTTCGGGTTGAGCAGATCGGTAAAATCCTGCCCTTCGGCAGTATCATTCGGATTGCTTACGGTAAAGAGGGTATCATAGAGCCGCACTTCCGACTGAACCGCCGTGTCCGCCGCTACCCAGTGAAGCGTCGCCTTTACTTTGCGGCCGTCAGGCGCATTGCCTCCCCGCGTTGCCGGGTCATAGGTGCAGTGAATCTCGACAATTTCGCCTGTCTGCGGATCCTTTATCATGTCTTCACACTTGATGAAATACGCGTAGCGCAAGCGCACTTCACGTCCGGGCGCCAGGCGGAAGAACTGCTTCGGGGGATTCTCCATGAAGTCATCCCGTTCGATGTACAACTCATGTGAAAAAGGAACCTGCCGCGTCCCGGCATCCGGGTCTTCGGGATTGTTGACAGCTTCGAGCTGCTCGACCTTCGACTCAGGATAGTTAGTAATCACGACCTTCAGCGGCCGGAGTACCGCCATCACGCGCGGCGCAGTACGGTTCAGGTCTTCCCGCACGCAGAACTCCAGCAGCCCCAGATCAACGATGCTCTCACGCTTTGCAACGCCGATGCGCTCACAAAAGTTTCTTATCGACAGCGGAGTAAAGCCTCGCCGCCGGAACCCCGCGATGGTCGGCATGCGTGGGTCATTCCACCCGCCGACGAGTCCCTCCCGAACGAGCTTGAGGAGTTTGCGCTTGCTGAGCATGGTATGGCTGAGATTCAGCCGCGCGAATTCATACTGGCGCGGGTGATAGATGCCGAGCGCATCAAGATACCAGTCGTACAGCGGACGGTGATCCTCGTACTCGGTTGTGCAAATGGAGTGCGTGACGCCTTCAATCGAATCGCTCTGCCCATGGGCATAGTCATACATCGGATAGATGCACCATGCATCACCGGTCCGGTGATGCGACTCCTTCTTGATGCGGTACATGACCGGATCGCGCATGTTGATATTGCCCGAAGACATATCGATCTTCGCACGAAGTGTCCTTGAACCGTCTGCAAATTCTCCCGCCCGCATCCTGATAAACAGTTCGAGATTCTCTTCAATGGGACGGTCGCGATACGGGCTTTCCCTGCCGGGCTCGGTCAGCGTGCCCCGATAGTGACGGATTTCGTCGGCACTCAAGTCACAGACATATGCTTGTCCCTTTTTGATGAGATCAACCGCAAAATCATAGAGCTGTTCAAAATAGTCAGATGCGTAATAGAGACGATCCTCCCAGTCGAAGCCGAGCCACCGGACGTCTTCCATGATCGAATCGACATACTCCTGCTCTTCCCTGGTCGGGTTGGTATCATCAAAACGAAGGTTGCAGACCCCGCCGAACTCCTGCGCAAGTCCAAAGTTCAGGCAGATGGATTTTGCGTGGCCGATATGCAGATAGCCGTTCGGCTCCGGAGGAAATCTGGTCATGAGTCGCCCGTTGTTCCTGCCTGCCTTCAGGTCTTCAGCAACAATAGTGCGGATAAAATTATTCGGTCCGACCGGCACCTGTTCGTTCTTCTGTTCTTCCATGCAGCTTCTCACCTCTAGTTGATTGATAATCGATATTGTATCAGACAGGACAGAACGAGGAAAAATGCAGAGAGTACTTTTTCCTTCCCAGGAGTTCCCCAAATAATCCATCTGTAGCAAAAGCAACCCGTTGACAGGCAAGGAGAAAAGCATTTTCTGAAGTGTTCTTTGAGTGATTAGGAAAAAATGGGGAACTCATGTTTCCTTCCCGCTTCCCACTGATTCCTTGTTTATGCTAATATTAAAACTCCCGGATACCACCGGGAAAGCCCGGAACAGGGAGGGCTTCAAGGGTCGCCGAAGTGGTGGAACTGGCAGACACGCTAGGTTCAGGGTCTAGTGGTCGCAAGGCTGTGCGGGTTCGAATCCCGCCTTCGGCACCATCCTTCCTTTTTATTTTTCAATTAGTTATGCTCTGTTAATCCCCACGATTTACTGGGTCCCGACTGGGTCCCGAACATCAACAATCAGATATTTTCTCATTAGTTTTGTGTACGCAGAGAAATATTTCTTATGTCACTACTGTCCGGTTAAAATAGCGCGCCCTGTAGGCCATGTTCATGTGCAGCGAGGAGCCTGTCTGACCTGAGCGTCAGTATATCAATCAGCGTTTTCCGCTCAAAGAGCGTTTCTCGTATTACGCGGCTGAGCTGAAGCAAGGAATGTCCGTATCGCGTCTGATATTTGATATAGCTCAACAGCAGGTAGTAGCTCATCGCCACCCACACCTGTGTCAGCACGGCATTCTTGCTGGTTCCCAGAAATGATTTTATCTTCAGATTCTGTTTAATCCACTTGAAGAAAAGCTCTATCTGCCAGCGTGATTTGTATATCTGCGCTATCGTGGAGGCTGCCAGTTTGAAGTTGTTGGTCAGAAACACCAATGTCTTGTTTCTCTCTGCATCA
>DATIKF010000123.1:0-17502 GCA_035477855.1 Dissulfurispiraceae bacterium | reverse complement strand
GCTTCAGCTCAGCCGCGTAATACGTGAAACGCTCTTTGAGCGGAAAACGCTGATTGATATACTGACGCTCAGGTCAGACAGGCTCCTCGCTGCACATGAACATGGCCTACAGGGCGCGCTATTTTAACCGGACAGTAGTGTATTGCCTTGACAATTTGTAACAGTCTGTTGCCGTCTTTCAGATTGCTTGCTATAATGTGTCCAGAAGTGACGCAAGGATACGCTGCCTTCGCATGCAGTCGTCGAAACTGCTAACCCTGTAATTCAAAAGCAAAGGGAGGCCGTCATGGAGGTCATCAGGGAAGTTCCGGGTTTTTATCGCATCGTCGCGCTCACATTATTCCGCAGGACGGCAGGAGTAACGTTCGACTTTGTGCCGATTGACCTGTTCCCGAAAATTGACGCTATTGAAAGGGTCATTTATGAAAGCAACGCCACATCACCAGCCCGGGTTGGCGATGTGGTGCGTCCATGGTTTATGCACCCGGCCCAGGATGACCATATAGTCGTTCTGCATGGCGCGCGAAAGGTCGAGCTGTACCGTCCATCAGTCGGCACGGTTGAAACATTCATCATTACTCCTCACGAAATCGCGCATAACAATCAGATCATATTCAGGGGAGGCTCGATTCTTTCCTGGAGCGCCGGCGTTTTCCATCGCATCATGAGTGACGAAAAAGGGTCGGCATCTTTCAACTTTGTGGTGCGCCATGAAGGATATGAAACGAATACGCTCTATAATATTTACGATCTCAATACCAGGACAGGAGAGCACCAGGTAATCCGGGAAGGGACTGCCGATATGTTGAAATAGGCATTGCCAGCTGCCTGTTCTTGAAGAAAGGAAGGCCGGATAGTTGGCACTGTCCGGCCTTCCTTTCTGTTGACGCAGTATGCGGATATGGAACTGCCTACTTGTTTGCCTCTCTGCGCAGGTTATGTGCCCGGCGGATAATCCCGTTGTATGTCTTGGCCGGATAGGGAGGCATTTCAGCAGGCTTGTCAAAGCTAGTGTCCTGTTTCATTAATAGCTGATAGAAGTCTTTTCAGTTTAGCAAAGATGGAATCAGCAGTGGCAGTCCATGCAAAGGGAGTGGCTTTTGTATTGTAGTTTTCAACAAAGCGATGAATTTTGCGAATAAGATCGCGCACACTGCGAAACGAACCGCGGCGTATTGCCTGTTGGGTTATGATGCCGAACCAGCGTTCAACCTGATTGAGCCATGAAGCGTAGGTCGGCGTGTAATGCACATGATACCGGGGACGGGCGGCAAGCCAGGTGCGAACTTTTGCATGTTTATGAGTGCAGTAGTTATCAACGATGAGATGGAGAGCAAGATCCTGAGGAACATTTGCATCGATATGCCTGAGAAACGACAGGAACTCCTGATGACGATGGCGAGGCTTGCACTGAGCAAGCACGTGTCCGGAGGCTATATCGCCGGACATAATCATGCGTGATGCCCTCAACGTATCCCAGCCCCATGGGCAGAACCGGCTGCGTGCGGTTCAGAGCCTGTATCTGGCTTTTCTCATCAACACACAGAACCAAAGCACAGTCCGGCGGATTCAGATAGAGTCCGACAATATCTCTGACCTTTTCCACAAAGAACGGATCGTTGGAGAGCTTGAAGGATTCCGAACGATGCTGCTGAAGACCAAACAGGCGAAAGAGGCGATACGTCATGGATGGAGAAACATCAGAGTCCGCAGCAAAACTTCTGATACTCCAGTGAGTGCCGTTGGCGGGCTTGCTTCTCAGTGCCTTATTGATAAGAACAGCGACTTCCTCGTCATTCATGGTTCGTGGTCTGCCGGAGCGCAGTTCATCGTGCAGCCCGGCGCATCGGTCTTTCAAAAACCGCTTGCGCCAGTAGCCAACCTGATAGATCCGTAGAGTGGTGAAGTATCTACTAAGCGCCCGCCGCCATCCCAGAAACGACGCATCACTTCGCGGATGAATTCGCGCGGCTGCCCGGGGATGACGTCAAAGGTAAGGTACGTGCCAAGGCCGATGGCAGGGAGCTCTTCGCCGGTGCGGGGAATTCTCATGGTGATTACTCCCGATGTCCGGGCAGCAGCATCCTTGCTGAAAAGCCCTCCTAATCCTATCGCAGCGGCTGCAAGACCGAGACCTGTAGTTTTCAGAAAATCGCGACGGTTGAGGCCCGCCGGGGGCTGTTTTGGGATCGTCTCCATAACTTATCCTTTCGTGGTGACTGGATTATCATGAATCGTGCGGTTGCATGCCGCAATCTCCCAAGAGCAGAGTATATGTAGATACCCACGGGCATGCCCGTGGGACTCTGCGAGCGGGTTAGAAAGCTTCCACGCCCTCGCGCCCGCCCTGACAATAACGATTGGACATGATGACGGGTTATTGTGAGAGGGACGGACAATTGTGGGATAAAATTTTACCTGCTTTATGCTTCCCTGCATTTGTTATAATTAACTTGATTCAATTGGCACTGAAGGAGCTTTTTTGCCGTTTAATTGCATTCCGGCAAAAGATTTTGTGAACCGCAGGAGCGAGGTGCTTTATCTGAAGCGCCTCGCTGGATTGCGCGAAAAACATGTTCTTGGAAACATCCTGCTTGAAGGTGCCAACGGCAGCGGTAAAACAGAACTGCTCAAGCAGGTCTATCGCAGCATTTACTGGGAAGATTCCAATGTAGTCCCTTTCTATTATTCATTCAAAACCGCAACCCTGAAGGCAAGCATCTTTGCCCAGGATTACATCAGCCAGTTCATCCGGCAATATCTTTCCTTCTTCAGCAAAGACCCCTCCCTGGTTATCGGGCAAGGGTTGTCACCCGCCCGGGCGATCCCGCCCTCCGCTGCATGGCTGCTTGATCTGATGGACGAATTCGAAGAACTGCGGAAAGCCGGGGATTTCTACGGCCAACTGCTTGCAGCTGTCTCGGCTCCTGCTCATGCAGCGACACTGAGCGGAAAACCGGTACTCATCATGCTCGATAATTTTCAGATGGCTTTGCGACTCTATGAAACAACCCCAGGTGATTTCAGCGGCCTTGCCGGTTTTTTTGAATCGCCGATGAAGATGAATCTCTGTCCCCACATAGTCACCGGCACTCCGACCGAAACGCTTGAGTCGGTTTTCGCTGAAAATGCGTTCAGGGGAACAGCAGAAAGAATGTTGCTAAGTCCCCTTCCTGATGATGTCGCGTATGCACTTTTTCAATCGCACTGCGACAAACTCGGCATCAAGGAAGATCCCGAAGCATCCATCAGGTTCGTGAGATTTCTTGCCTGCAATCCGCTCTATATCAAGTGCATCGCGCGCAGCATCTGGCGAATGGGCAAGAAAGAGGCCTCCCATCGTGATCTTTGGGAGAGCTATAGCCATGAAGTATCAGAAGGCGAGATTTCCCTCTACTGGTCATCCATACTCAGTGAGGCGATAAGGGAGCCTGGAATCCAGCGTCTCGCCGTGCGCTTATTCATGCATCTGGCCGAAGCCACCGGAGAAGTAGCTGCAACAGGACGTCTCCCGAGAATTCTTGGTGTTGCGGAATCTGAGATAAAAGAGGCGCTTGCCGCACTGAAATCAGCCGGATTCCTCAAGGGCACAACCGGATATAAAGTACCGAAAGAGCCTGTCCTGCGCGATTTCATGCATAGCCTGTATATGCAGGACATAGAGAGCAAGCCCACTGAACAGCTGAGAACGCTGATCCGTGCAAAATACTCCGATCAGGTCACGCCTGACACCTGCTTTGAAGTAATTCTTCCGTCAATCGCTGATGCTGAACTTATCGCAGCAAAAGCCTTCGAGCAGATTGCGCAGACCCTGAAACTTCAGCCGGAAGTGACCGAACGCATTCAACTTGCGCTGATTGAGGCATGCATCAACGCAATGGAACACAGCGGCAGCTTTGAAAGAAAGGTCTTTTTGAAATTTTGCGCATCCGGAGAGCGGTTGGAGATTGCGGTGGAAAGCTCCGGTCGCTTTTTTGATCCTGAAGCGGTGGAAGACCCGGAAATAGAGGGCAAGCTGACTTCGGCCAATAAACGAGGGTGGGGCCTCAAGCTCATACAATCAATCATGGATGAAGTGCGCATTGAGCGCATTGAAGACAGGACGCGCGTTCTGCTCATTAAAAACATCAAAAAGGAAGAGGTGTTGCATGACACCAGGAAGCTTTAGAGTTAGCTCAAAAATAGTGGGCGATATCGCCGTCATCTATCCACAGGGGTATCTGAACAATGTTGCCGGAGAATGTCTTGTCCAGGAATGCGCCTCATATATTGAAAAAGGCACAAAGAAGATTGTCATCAGTTTCAGCAAAACGGAACTTGTCAACAGCATCGGCATTTCAATGCTTCTCTCCGTCATCGAAAAACTGCTGAACACCGGCGGGGAACTCTGCTTCACCGATATGAGCATGATGCTGAAAGACACCTTTGAAATGCTTGGCCTCATCAAGTACATCACGACGTTCGACACCGAAACTGAAGCACTGAACTACCTGAATACAATAGTGCTTGCATGAGCCAGGAACTGCAGCGGGTCCTTTGCAACATCTCCTCGTTTGCGAATCCTGGGCATGAAGTTACCCGGAAAAAGAATTTTACGATCGCGCCGACCTGTCACTCATGCAAAGCAGGTAAAACAGTCTGGCCTTTATATGAGAACTTCAGGCGTCACCATCCACTGCAACGCCCACATGCCGACACTCAGCCGCCGCATGCAGACAACCGAGGCGGTTGGAAACTGCACAAGGTTTTCATCGGCATAGCCGCAGAGAAGCGCCGAAAAAAGTTTCGGCAAAAAAGGCATATGGCTGACAATCAGCAGATTGCTTTCAATGCTCTGCAGGCGGTCAGCCCAGAGCACCGCGTCGTCAAGCGGACCGATCCCCTCTGTTTCAATAACTTTTTTTTCGCACCCGGCATACGGGGCAATGATGACTGCCGTTTCCTTGGCGCGCAATTTTGCACTGTGAAATATCTTCTCTATCACGATCCCCCTGGATGCAAAAAAGAGTCCCATTTTTTCCGAGTCATGTCTGCCCTGCGGCGAAAGCGGATTGCCGGTATCGTTGCACGCATCAGCATGTCGCATTAGATATATATCCATGATGAACCTCTCTCCGGAATTGTTCTTGCATATTGTCCCATATAACCAGATCTCCCGCAATATAAAAAAGCCTGCCGGAGCATATTCCGGCAGGCTTTTTCTGATTCATCAAACAGTTCTGCTCTCTCAGACGGCAGGAAGCCCGATCGGCACGTACAGTTGCTTCGTGTCTTCGATGCGCACAAGGGTTCCGTCTTTATTCAGATAGACGACTGTTGCTATCTGCGCATTCAGGATCATCCGGCTGCAGAGCAGGCACGGCTTGCCGTCGGCAACCACGCCGTTTTCTTCAAAGCCGGCAATATAGATGGTTGCATCCTTCATCCGCTCCGGCGAGCCGTTGACGAGAGCGTTCTGCTCAGCATGCACTGCTTCGCACAGTTCATAGCGCTCGCCGGAAGGAATATTCAGCTCCTTCCGCTTGCAGCGGTTAATATCGGCGCAGTTGATGACACCCCGCGGCGCACCATTGTAACCGGTGCTTACGATAACATTATCTTTCACGATCACTGCACCATAGCGCCGTCGCAGACACGTCGAGCGCGATGAAACCACCTGTGCAATCTCGATAAAGTAGGCGTCCCATGCGGGACGCTTATAGCTGTTGGCGTTGTTACTGCTCATCAACCTATCCGCACCTGGTGAAACCGCAACTGTGACAGACCGCGCAGCCGCCCTCGTGTTCGACCGCACCGCCGCACTCAGGGCATGCGCCGATAATCATGATAGGGCTGGTATGGGATTTCCCGTTGCCGCCTTTGTCGGATACCGGAGCCTCGGCCGGCATATATTTTTCGAGTGCCTTGGCGATAGCATCGGAGCAGGACAGAATGCGTCCGCCTTCGGCCCATGCAGGCTGATGGCAGGATATGCCTTTCAGCTGTTTCACCAGTTCGTCCGCCTCCAGCCCGGAGCGAAGTGCCAGCGAAATAAGACGTCCGATGGCCTCTGCCTGGCTGGATGCGCAACCGCCGGCCTTGCCGATATTGGTAAATATCTCAAACGGCATACCGTTTTCATCCTCGTTGATGGTGACATAGAGGTGACCGCAGCCGGTCTTCATCAGTCGGGTAGAACCGTTTATAACCGACGGGCGCTTCTTCGGCACCACTTTTTCGTCAACAGCGGCGGCAGCCGGAGAACCATGCTCTGCCGTGCTCTTTTTTGTACTCAACACCTGATCCTCCCGCGAACCGTCGCGATAGACCGTGACGCCTTTGCATGCAAGCTTGTAGGCAAGCATGTACACGTCCTCAACGTCTTTCGTGGTTGCTGAGTTGGCAAAATTGACGGTCTTGGAGACCGCATTGTCCGTATATTTCTGAAATGTCGCCTGCATGCGGATATGGTCGACCGGCGCGATATCGTGTGACGTTACAAAGACACGCTTCACATCGTCGGGAAGCTCTGCGATATCAGCAACGGTACCATGATCTGCAATGCGCTCGGCAAGCTCCCGGCTCCAGATGCCAAGCCCACGGGCAACCTCTTCAAAATTAATGTTGGTCTCAATGAGTTTGGTGCCCTCCATAACGTTGCGGATATATGAGACCGCAAAAAGCGGTTCAATACCGGATGAGCAACCAGCAAGAATCGAGAGCGTTCCGGTCGGCGCAATTGTTGTTACAGTTGCATTGCGAACAAGCATTTCTCCGTTATAGATGCTCTGTTCATAGTGCAAAAATGGTCCGCGATCTTCTGCCAGAGAAGAAGAGGCAAGACGGCCTTCGGTCTGGATAAAGCCCATGACCTCTTCGCCGAGCCGGATAGCCTCGTCCGAGTTATAGGGAATGCCCATCTGGATAAGCATGTCGGCCCAGCCCATAACCCCGAGGCCAATCTTGCGGTTTGCCTTGGTCATCTCGTCAATCTGGGGCAGCGGATACTTGTTTACGTCAATCACGTTGTCAAGGAAATGTACCGCCTTCCCCGTCGTATATTTCAGGCGGGGCCAGTCAACCGCCGGCTGTCCCTGTTCGAACTTCACCATGCGGGCGAGGTTGATCGACCCGAGGTTGCACGACTCATAGGGAAGCAAAGGCTGCTCGCCGCACGGATTGGTTGATTCGATCTCGCCGATAGCCGGTGTCGGATTTGCCGCATTGATGCGATCGAGGAAAACGATGCCTGGCTCTCCGTTCTTCCATGCCTGCTTGACGATCAGCTCAAAAACCTCACGGGCGCGCACCGCACTGACAACCTTGCGGCTCCGAGGATTCAGCAGTTCGTATTCGCTGTCCTGCTCAACCGCTTTCATGAACTCTTCGGTAATGCCAACCGAGATATTGAAATTATTCAGCCGCGCGTTGTGGTTCTTGCAGGTAATGAACTCCATGATATCGGGATGGTCGATGCGGAGCATGCCCATGTTTGCCCCGCGGCGGGTACCGCCCTGCTTGACCGCCTCGGTAGCGGTGTCGAACACCGTCATGAACGAGATGGGGCCTGAGGAAACACCTTTGGTCGAGCCGACAACATCGCCTGCCGGACGAAGCCGGGAGAAACTGAACCCGGTGCCTCCCCCTGACTTGTGAATCATGGCTGCGTACTTGACCGCATCGAAAATGGACTCCATCGAGTCGCCGACCGGAAGAACGAAACAGGCCGAAAGCTGACCGAGTTCTCGCCCTGCATTCATGAGCGTCGGACTGTTCGGCAAGAACCAGAGCGAGGTCATGAGATCGTAGAATTCGTGCTCCAGACGCTTTATCTGAGCGTCTGTCCTCCCGTATGTGACGTCTGCAGATGCTACATGGCGCGCAACCCTGCCAAAGAGTTCCTGAGGCGTTTCGATGACCCGTCCGTCTTCGTTGCGCTTAAGGTAACGTTTCTCAAGTACCTTTAGGGCGTTCTGCGTTAGATTCAAGGCTCCTGCCGGTGTTTTCATATGCGATCCCCTTTGTTTTTTAACGAGTTACTATCTTATTCAAACACTCTATTTTGTGTTGCCGTACAAGTCTACACACTACATATTGTGCTTGTCAAGCGAAAAGAAGAGGAAAATGAAACCCTCTCTTTTTTCTGGATTTTTCCGGTGAAATCACTGTAGAGAGAATATGAAAAAGGCTGTGCCCCCAATTCTGCTATAATTACTCGATGAACATTTTGGCATTTCACCACTGCAGGTTCCTTCACGTTTGGAACTCCTTGCGCTGACGCCATGCGTTCTTTAACAGAAGTCTCTTAAGCCGCAGAACCATTTCCTCCCGCCAAGCCGCTGGACAGGGATCAGGTCTCATCGCGGCAGACGTCATCGTGAAGGCACATGGAGGGTTCATTACGTTACAGAGCGCACCGGGAACCGGCATAACAACAACTATCTATCTTCCCGTGGAGGCCGCATCAGTATGATTTTTTCCGAACAGAAGCGAGACGGGCGGTCCCGAACCGGCATTGTAACGCTCACCCGCGGGATCATACAAACCCCGGCATTCATGCCGGTCGGCACACAGGGAACAGTCAAAGCGCTCTCGCCTGAAGAGCTGCGCGCTATTGGCGCCGAAATTATCCTCTCCAACACCTATCATCTCTATCTTAGGCCGGGGCATCAGATTATCCGAGGCCTTGGGGGACTGCATGATTTCATGCATTGGGACGGTCCGATTCTGACCGACAGCGGAGGGTTCCAGGTTTACAGCCTGGCCTCGCTGCGGAATATTACCGACGCCGGCGTCGAGTTTCGTTCTCACCTGGACGGATCGCTCCATCTTCTCGGCCCTCGGGAGGCGATGGAGATTCAGTGCTCGCTCGGGTCGGATATAGCGATGGTTTTTGATGAATGCATTCCATACCCTGCCGAACATGGGTATGCTGAAAAATCCGTGGCACTTACAACCAGATGGGCGCAACAATGCAAGGACTATCTTGAAGCGAGAACGTCGGAAGGCCCTGATGTGCAGAGGGACACAAAAGACGGCGGTGACCGGCCGTCCGGACTTCCGGTCTTGTTCGGTATCATCCAGGGCGGCATGTATAAAGACCTCAGGACCAGGAGTCTTGCGGAACTTGCTGCAATCGGGTTTGACGGCTATGCTGCAGGCGGCCTGAGCGTTGGTGAACCGAAAGAGGAGATGTACGACATCATCAGCCATATTGCGCCGCAGATGCCGGCGACGCATGCCCGCTATCTTATGGGAGTCGGAGATTTACGCGACTGCCTTGTTGCCGTTGAACACGGGTTTGATATGTTCGACTGCGTAATGCCGACCCGCAACGCGCGTAACGGAACGCTCTTTACCAGCGAAGGACGAGTAAGCATCAAGCGGACAGAGTACAAGACCGATCCGGGCCCGCTGGATCCCCGCTGCGGATGTTATACCTGCCGTAACTATTCCCGGGCATACCTGCGTCACCTTTTCCTGGCGAAAGAAATTCTTGCCATGCGGCTGAATACCATTCACAATCTTGCCTTCTATCTTGCATTTTTCGGTGATATGCGCAAGGCTATTACAGCAGGATCCTTTGTCGCGTTCAAGGCACACTGGGATGCTGTTTTTTTCCGGGAAGAATCCTAGTTTTTTTGGGAGTTCACCGTCGTGGAGAGAAACAAGGAAGTCAGAAAAGTCCTCATTATAACCTTGCTGCTGAACGTCGCTGTTGCAGCGGCAAAAATAGTGTATGGCTTTTCGACGGACTCCGTAGCCATCACCTCCGACGGCTTTCATTCCATGTTTGATGGCGTCTCAAATATCGCAGGCTTGATTGCCGTTCACATTGCGGCTCATCCGCCGGATGCACGGCATCCGTACGGTCACCGGAAATACGAAACCGTTTTCACCATCTTCATCGGCGTGCTCATGCTGTTCACCTGCTTCGAAATCCTGAAGCAGGCATGGGCATCGTTTCACGGAGAACAACGTGCCGTGATCGGTGCCACGAGCTTTGTCGTCATGTTCGTAACCCTTGCGGTGAATATCTTCGTTGCAACATATGAAAAACGTATGGGCACTAAATTGAAAAGTGACTTTCTCATTGCCGACTCACAGCACACCCGCAGCGACATCTATGTGACGCTGGGCGTGATTGTCTCGCTGCCCTTCGCGCTGCTCGGGTACGCGTTTGTCGATCCGCTCGTCGGCGTGGTTGTCGGGGTCATGGTGGCACGCATCGGCGTTATCATTATCCGCGATTCAGCGAACGCCCTCGCGGACAGCCGGGCAGGATGTCCGGTCGTGATCCAGGACGTATGCCGGAGCGTAGAAGGTGTTGTGGACTGCCATAAAATCAGAACCCGCGGGACAGCAGGAAGCGTCTTTGTCGATCTGCATATCCAGGTTACCCCGGGCATGTCAATAAATGACGCCCATGAAATTGCGCACCGCGTCGAGAAGAGTATCAAGGCTGTGATGCCGGACGTTGTTGATGTCGTCGTCCACATTGAACCCCACAAAAGCAGCGATACGACTGTCAGTTGAAGGCCGCCGGTATGCTATACTATAAGCCTGTTTTCAGGTTGCCGGTGTGGTGGAACTGGCAGACGCGCCGGACTCAAAATCCGGTTTCCGCAAGGAAGTGCGAGTTCGATTCTCGCCACCGGCACCATGAAAATCAATGAGGCAGGGTCGCATGGACTAACCTCCTGCGGCCCTTCTTATTTGGACTGTGCCCGGAAATGACATCCCCGGGATAAAAACATCACATCCCGGCCAGCTTATCCTTCACGCTTTTTATTTTGTCTTCCATGGTCTGTTCTTTGTCAGTGCGGGTGCCGAGTTTGATGACGGTAAAGATTCGGGGTGCCCCCATGTCATGAACAGTTTCATGACAGCGTCTGACCGCGGCAAAGACAGCGTCCCATTCACCCTCGATATTTGTGCCGTTTGCATGCAGAGCTATTTTCAGTCCGGACGCTGAGAGTATCTTTTCGCAGGCCGCAACGTATGCTGACAACGACACGCCGATCCCGACAGGAACAACAGTAAGGTCAACAATTACATTCATCCGTTCGCCCTCCTTATTCTGATACGGCAAGCGCTTTCTGATACTCTTCCCAGAGCCTGTCTTTTGTTACACCCACATCAATGAAGTCCCAGGGCAGAACCTCGTCTTTCCCCCTCTCACGAAAGACATACCACGACAAGTCTATGTCTGCCTGCCGACAGGCTGCCGCATAGTCATCCGACATTTCCATCTCCGATAAAACGGCGGCGAGACGTCTGTCGCCGCGTGCAAAAAGTCCCTGCATATAAGCGTCCTTTGGCACGTCATGTACTATCCTGACGCCGGGGCTTGCCCGGAATGCCTTCTTTATCAGCCGGAGCTTTTTCCTGATGTTGTCGGGCATGTCCATCGCGCACCACTGAAACGGCGTAAAGGGCTTCGGAACAAAGGTGCTGATACCCGCAGTTATCTTTCCGTGCCGGGAAAGTGAGCGGATGCGGGCGATAAGATCGACGATGCCCATTATATCTTCATCCCGCTCGGTCGGCAGGCCGATCATGAAATACAGACGGAGGTGGCTAATGCCTCGTTTAAATATAAGCGCAGCAGTTTCAACGATGTCCGTCTCGGTTACCTTTTTGTTTATCACTTTGCGCATACGCTCGGTGCCGGCCTCCGGCGCAATTGAGACGCTCCGGGCACCGGCAAGCTGATCGAGCAGCCGGGCGCTTTTTGCTTCTGCCCTCAGGGAAGTAAGCGAAAATTCGACCCCGTCAATAGCGAGGACGTCCTCAATATACTGATAATCGGTCAGCGACGGGCCTACGATTCCGACGCGGCATCCCTGTTCCTTCGCCCGATCTATCTCCTCTCGCATGGCGGAAAGGCTCTTGTGCCTGACCGGACGATAGACACTGCCGATCATACAGAAGCGGCAGCTCCACGGACAGCCGCGCATTGCCTCGACCAGAAACATATCGGCAAACTCGCTTTTGGACGATACGATTGCGGTCGATACCGGAGAGCATGAGATATCATCGCACCGTTGTCGGCGAATACCCTCTGGTACGCCGGAGAGTGCCGAGCGGGCTGCAAGCCTCCCGTCGTCGGCATATGTTATTTCATACCGTGAAGGCACGTATATGCCGGAGATCGCGACTGACTGTGTGACACCGGCACGCCGCCCTCCCGCCGCGACGAACGCATCAAGAAACTGAGGAAGCGATTGCTCAGCATCGCCGACAAACAGCAGATCAAAGAAATCGGCAAACGGTTCAGGATTAATCGTTGCGCAAACACCGCCCGCAATTATGACGGGGTGATGAGCGGTTCGTTCACGCGAGAACAGCGGAATCCGGCTTTGCGCGAGGATGCGGACAATATTCGGGTAGTCATTCTCAAAGGCAAGTGAGAATGCTACGATATCAAACTGGTCGAGCGGACGTTTTGACTCAAGGGAAAAAATGGGAGTGCCGGTTCGCCGATATTCAGCGAGATCTTTTTGTTCGGGAACAAAGGCTCGCTCACAGACAACGTCATTTCTCAGATTCAGGAGGCGGTAGATTCCCTGATAACCGAGACTGGCCATGCCGACTCCATAGAGATTGGGATAGACGATACAGACGGAAATTCGACTGCCGGGAGATTTGCGAACCGCCCCCCGCTCTGCAGCGAGAAGATGGTCAGCCTGTGCTGTCAGACGACGGTTAATGACTGTTCACCTGCGGCTGAGCACTCAGAACTCGGGCCGCTGCCCGATGCCGCAGTAACCCCTCCTTCGCTCTCCTTCCGGCTCAGCCCAGCGCCACCCGGTCAGGCAGGAAGACCCGATGCATTTGCATCCGTCCCATGTGTGTCGATTCATCCGGCCGCTGGGATCAACCAGCGATGAATTCGAAAGCACCGCCTTGAACAGCAGGATACATTTTTTGGAGCGGGCTTCGTCCTCAGTTAACAGCATGTTATGTTTTCCTCCGCGATTAAAGACGTTTTCGAATATATGTGGGGATGTCAAGCTCATCCTCCGTCGGCAGCAGGGATTCTTTCATTTGGTCGGGCTGCACAGGGGTCTGCGGCGGAGTCCCCGCATCAGACTCAGGCCGGGATAGCTGCAGATCGGAAACAACCAGCTGCGGCTTCGCCGTCTTCGGAAGTTCCGGCTCAACGGCACTCTTTGCTGCATCAGCGGCAGTCGATGCAAAAAAGGGTGGGGTCTGCGGCTGAGAGTGAGGTGAATACTGAACCAGCTGTGATACGACGTGCGCCGGGGCAACGGAAAGCACGTCAGGAGATTTCATGCCGGAAGGCATCGTTTTTGAAAGAATTCCATCCGTAGCCGCAAGCTTGACCGGATCCTTCGTCGGGGTCCACGGCTTGATGTTCGGCAAAAACGCCTTTTCGGTTTTCTCTTCAAATCCGGTTGCAATGACCGTCACCCGCACTTCGTCTTCCATATCAGGATTGATGACTGCGCCAAGAATGATATTGGCGTCATCCGCAGAAGATTCATGAATCAGCGAAGCAGCCTCCTGCACGGCGTCAAGCGGCATATTGATACCGCCGGTGATATTGATGAGAATGCCGCGCGCACCTTCAATCGATGTGTCTTCCAGCAATTGGTTGGAAATAGCCTTTTTTGCAGCCTCAAACGCGCCGCCTTCTCCTTTGCCGGTGCCGACTCCGATGACCGCACGGCCGCCGTTCTGCATGATGGCCTTCACATCGGCAAAATCCAGGTTGATGAGGCCGGGGATGAGAATGAGGTCGGAGATGCCCTGTATCGCCTGCCGGAGCACATCATTGGCAATGGCGAATGATTTCAGCAGCGGCGTTCCCTTGCCGGCAACGGCGTTGATGCGGTCGTTCGGAATGACGATCAGAGTATCGACATTTTGGCGAAGCTCCCTCACTCCTTCTTCAGCACGCATAGCACGTTTTTTCCCTTCATAGAAAAAGGGACGCGTCACGACGCCGACGGTAATAATGCCGAGCTCACGCGCCGCTGCTGCAACTACCGGTGAGGCCCCGGTGCCGGTGCCGCCGCCCATGCCTGCGGTTATGAAGACCATGTCAGCACCTTCCAGTGCTGCCGCAATAGCCGTGCGGTCTTCAGTGGCTGCCAGACGGCCGAGTTCGGGGTCTGCTCCTGCTCCGAGCCCCCGCGTCACCTGGCTGCCGATCTGAATCCGGATCGGAGCCAGCGAAGCTTCGAGGTGCTGCTTGTCCGTATTGATAGCGATAAACTCAACCCCGAAGATATTTGCGGCAATCATGCTGTTGATGGCATTTCCGCCGCCGCCGCCAACTCCAGCAACTTTCAGCTTCGCGATCGGTCTTTCCAGTTCCTGCAACTCAAACATCAGTCCCTCCTCTACTTTCTCCCGATAATATTCTGAAACCACCCGGTCATTGTGGTCACAATCCGCTGAAACAGCTGTGTCGAATTGCCGAGCACTGCTGCCGATTCCCCGGCCTGCGCGGCATAAATGACCAGTCCGATTCCGGTTGCATACATGGGGTTGCCGAACTCCGCCGGGTACTCATGCGATCTTGCTCTTGCAGCATGTCTCCCCGCCCTGTCGGACTGATCCGGCATATTCACTTCCGGATATCCGATTCTGACCGGCGTGCCGAGCAGTGTGCCGGCATAAGCATCCAGGCCGGCGAGCAGAGAGCACCCGCCGGTGAGCACCGTGCGTGAAATGTTTGCGCCGAGCCGTTTTGCTTCGTCCAGTTCTTTCCTGATAAGCTCCAGCGTTTCTTCAGCACGCGGCTGAATAATGTCGGAAATGTCGCGGGCTGCTATTGTTTTCACATGGCCGTTGGCGAGAGCAACTTTAATCGGGCGCTTCTCCTGTCGCTCATCGCAGAGAATCGATCCGAAAATCTTTTTGATGCGCTCTGCTTCAGGAAACGATACTTCAAGCCCGATTGAAAGATCATTGGTAAAATGATTGCCGCCGATGCCGAGGACAGCGGTCCGCACCAGCCAGCCGGCCTGATAGACAGCTATGTCTGTCGTACCGCCTCCGATATCCACGAGAGCGACGCCGCGCTCCCGCTCCCGCTGGGTAACCGTTGCTTCGGACGATGCAATCGGCTGAAGAACGATATCGGACACCGCAACTCCGGAAGCCTCGCAGGCGCGGAGCAGACTTTGCACCGCAGCAATCGCCCCTGTCACGATCGTCACTTTTACCTCAAGCCGCCGGCCGGTCAGCCCGACAGGGTCTTTGATGCCGCACTGCCCATCGAGCACAAAGTCGGTCGGCAGCACATGCAGGATTTCACGGTCGAGCGGTACATATGCCGCACTGGCTGTATCAATGGCCTTTTCAACATCCCGCGGCAAAACTTTTTTTCCTTTTATCTTCGCGCTGCCTTCGCTGCTGAAGCTTTTGATATGGCTTCCGGCAATACCGACGCAGACCGGCAACGCCCGGTCCCTTGACTGCACCCCTTCCTCAACGGCTCTGCGGATAGACTCCGCAGCAGCGTCCGCATCAACCACAACCCCTTTTCTCAGGCCGGTCGACGGAAACGAACGGGCAGAGGTTATCGTAACCCCCTGCTCTTTTTTTTCACCGGTGACGATACAGATTTTTGTCGTTCCGACATCAAGACCAATGACTGTGTTGCTATCTCTTTTTATTCTTGTCACGTGAACTTTTCTTCTCCTGTTCGCCGGGCTCCCGAGTTTCCTGATTTGCCGGCTTCACGACGATACGATTCGCAAAGCGGAGATCCACATATTCCACACGGATATTCCGTTTTGCAATTTCTTCAGTCACAAAGCGAAGATCGTCGAGTTTGCGTTCGAAATCGCCCGAACCCACCTTAATCACGATGTTCTCCAGATGCAGCGTAATGTCCTCCGGCCGGGTTCCGGTCACGGAAAAAGTGCCGTTTGCGGCCAGTCCGCCGCGCTTCGCATGAATCACCTCGATAAACAACAGTGCTTCGCGATAAGTATCACGCATCTGTGCAGGTTTAATTCCCCGGATGACCGGCAAAAAAATCGTCGGCACATCTTTCAGCTCTTCAAGCAGAACGCCGTCGCGATCCACAAGATACGAACGCGTTTCAAACGCAAGCACGGCGCGCGGAACGGCTTCCGCAATGCGAACTGCGACCTGGCCGGTCAGATCCTTGCGCACCGCAGCCTCCTTTACCCAGGGCGACTTCATAAGACGCATCTGCAATTCCCTGTTCGTCACTCCGAACAACTCATCGCCTCTGCGTATACGCATCAGCGCAATCAGCTCCTCAGACTTCAAATGCTGGTTACCCGAAAGTATGACATCAGAGACGACCACCAGCTTTTTCACAAGATAAAAAGTCCCGGCAAACGATGCCGAAAGCAAAAGAGCAAGCGCCACTCCGGCATAGAGCTTCTTTAAGCCTTTCTTGTGTTCAAGGGACCGCTTGTTGCGAAGCATCGCCTTTTCCCGTTCAGCCATGGACTGCCAGTCCCAGAATTTCTTCAACAAGATCCTCAAACGAAAGACCTGAAAGGCCCGCTATCTTCGGCAGCAGGCTCGTCTCGGTCATGCCCGGCACCGTATTCACCTCAAGCACATAAGGGGTGCCGTTTTTCGCAAGAATGAGATCAACACGGGTTGCTCCGCTGCATCCCAGTGCCTGATGAGCCCGGAAACCGACCGCCTGTGCAGCGGCATAGGAGGCAGTATCGATCTCGGGCGGCAAAACATACTGTGTCATTCCGGCAGTATATTTTGCCTCATAGTCATAAAATTCTTTCAACGGTCGCACTTCCACGCCGCCAAGGACGCGTTCCCCGAGGATGCCTATCTGCACTTCTTTCCCGGCGATATGCTGTTCAATAATGACTTTGCCGCCATAGCGGAACGCATCCTCAAGAGCGGTATGGAGGTCTGCATTGCTTCTGACGAGATTGACGCCGATACTGGAGCCTTCAGCAACAGGCTTGACTACCCACGGATACGCAAAAGGAAGCGTGATGCCGGCACGATCATTTTTCGTGAACAGTCGATACGGAGCAATGGGCAATGCATATTCCTCAAACACCAGTTTGGACATTTCCTTGTCCATCGCAAGAGCAGATGCGAGAATGCCGGAACCTGTGTACGGGATGCCCATTACTTCAAGAAGGCCCTGCAGGGCACCGTTCTCTCCGTGTCCTCCGTGCAGCGCGATAAATACAACCCCTATCTTCTGTTCGGCAAGCGTTGCCGCAACCGCATGGTCCTGGTCAATCAGGACGACATTGTATCCACGTTCAGCCAGCGCGCGATGCACTGCTGACCCGCTCCGCAGCGACACTTCGCGTTCAGCCGAGGTTCCGCCGGCAAGAACACCCACCTTCTCCTTTGTAACCATGTCGTCTCCTCTGCTTAACACCTAACAGGCTGCTGAAAAACTCTTGATGCAAAATGCACTGCCAAAAACGACTCTCTCAGAGGCTCAAGAATCGAAAAACTCGGGTCAATCCATGTCAGAACATCCCCCGAAATTGACCCTGCTGAGCCGCAGAGGGACTT
>DATIKF010000122.1:0-32108 GCA_035477855.1 Dissulfurispiraceae bacterium | reverse complement strand
CGGCAGCAACATCAAGACCCGCTTGGCTCTGTCTTTCGGTGTGGGGGTCTTCTGGAGGGATTCCACGAACTGCTTGAAGGCGGCTGGGTACCGGTAAAGAGACTGCTTTAATCCCGGCAAAGAATCGAAAGAGAGGCACTCCACCGAACTGTGTCATTACGCCAGGGCGGCCGTCGCGGAAAACTACATATGCCGTCGGTTATATGCGGCATGACACTCCAGAGGAAGCAGCGCTCCCAGTGCGATAGTCTCCTTTTTCCTGCCGCATTTTTTGCCCCGTCCTCCATGATGCCTCACGGCATTGCGTGCTATAATGACAAAAAGCCTGGGAGGAACTCATGAAGTTGCCGGAATATGTACCAAAAGCAGAAGTCCAGCGCGTTTGCGCGGAGCTTGGCATTTCAGACTGGACGAAGAAAAAGAAGGCGGATGTTTCGCTGGACGAGGCAAGGATAATTTTCGGGCATATGCCGAAAAAAGGGCTGGATGTCACGCCTGAGGATTTTTGTGCCGGGCTGGCGGTTGAGCTTGAGCACGGAATCACTTTCAAGCACTATAACGTAACCAATAACCATCCGATTCTGACCGGCATGATCGTCATGGCCCACTTTATGGAGTCACTGGATTATTACAAACTCCTGGAGGTTGCCGAGCTTGAGGGCGACCTTGTCAAAGCCATTGCTGCCGGAGACATGGCGAAGACCAAGTCCAAATACGCGAAGCTGACGCATGCGCGTGTTGAATTGAGCGAAGCAGAAGCGAAACGTATCATCTGATGATGCAGGCCGGTGCAGAGCCGCCTGGCCTGCACCTTTTCCTCTCATTAGGCGGCGACCCGCTGCCGCCGGCTCCCGCTTCCCTCCTGATAAAGCAAGCAGTGCGCTTTGCCCTGTCCGTCTCACGCCTCAGTTAAATGAATAACAGGGGCTATTCGTTCCGGTTAAAAAGCACTATACTGAAGCTGAGATAATCCTTCTCCAAGGGGGACACGGTATGGGGAAAATGGTATTTGTCGTCGACCTCGGGCATTTCAAGGCTTACCGGCTCTCAAAAACTGAACAGGCAACGCCTCGTTTGGAGCTGATCGACAGTTTCGACCTCGTGAGTGCTCACGGCAAGATGTCGGACAAGGTAACAGACGGTCCCGGCAAGTTCGGAGGGCAGGGTGGCGGGGGCTGGTCTGCCAAGGGGTACGGTGAACCTCATGAGATTGCGAATGAGGAGCAAAAGCGCCAAATCAAGGCGCTCGGTCAGGCCATAACCGCATCGGTCCGGCAGGAGAATGCCGACAGCTGGTATCTTGCAGCCGAGCGATCAATTCTCAAGCAGCTTGTCGAGGCTCTGGATCAGGACGTCATCTCAAAACTGGTGAAGCAGGTAGCTGCCAATCTGACCAAGGCCGGCAAAAGCGAAATTATCAAGCGATTTGTTTGACCCTGCAATGTCATGAGGCATTCAGAGGTCTGAGCCGTACTCTCCTGTATCCTTAGTCGTGCTTTGGTCTGCCTGCCGAGCTTCGTCCTGGGCAGGCAGGCCTGTCTTGTCTTTTCGACCTTCTCCCACATGCTGTTACTTCGGCTGCCGATGTTATTTACAGGGTCACATCCTCGGCAATCCCGGTTTTTTCTTTCAGCAGGCGCTCAATTTTCTGCCAGTCAACGCGCCCGGCCACGCTGGCATCCTGTAGCTTTTTGACGGTTTCGTAGCGGATGTTTTTCAATCTCCCGTAAGCATCGTCGTTAATTTCGACAAAAACCCGGTCGTTCTCTGCGAGAAACACCTTGACCGGCATATAGATGATTTCACCGGGAGTGTTTCTCCTGACTTCGGGGAAGAGCTTTGCCATGTGGTCGGGATGTATGCGGATGCAGCCGTGGCTCGCGAACCGGCTGATAGATGCAGGTTTGTTGGTCTCGTGAAGCAGTATGCCGGGAAGCGAGGTTTTCAACGCATATCTCCCGAGAGGATTGTCAGGTCCCGGCGGAACGGAAACCAGAACCTCCTTGCCTTCCCTTGCCATTTCTTCCTGGATTGAAGGTGGAACGAGCCAGGTCGGATCCTTTTCCCTGGCAGTAATCACAAACTTGCCGATCGGCGTTCGCCAATCAAACCCGTTTGCTTTTCGTGAAAGACCGAGAGCTACCGGGAATGTCTCAGCAAGGCGCTTATCCTTGAAAAAATAGAGGCGCCGTTCCGGAATGTTGACTACAATGCCTTCGTCCATTGCCATTGGAACAATCTTGCGGTCGAACACCTTTAATTTCCGGCCGATGGAAAGGGGTTTTTTCGGATCAATGCCGTTGGCATCAACAATGCGCTTCGCCGGCACGCCGAGCTTTGCAGCAATGCGATCAAGCGTGTCGCCTTTTTCAATGGAGTATTCGAATTCACCGCCAATGACAGATGCCCGAACAAGGACGGGGGATGCAATTATAAGGAATACAGAAAAAAGAACCAGGAGCCACATATGTTTAATTTATCGTGACAGCATGGTCCCGTGCAAGTCGCTCTGCCTGCATCAGCTCCTGCAATGCTCGGATATAGGTATAATAAAGGTTACTTATGGATTTTCATGCCATAGATACAGCGCTCTTCTTTTTTATCAATCAGGGACTCGCGAATTCGGTATTCGACGCGATTATACCCTTCATCACGACGCGCGGATATCTGTTTTTTGCGCCCTATGCCGTCTATGTTCTGCTGAAAGCGTTCAAGGGCGATCGAAAAAAGCTTGTTCCCCTGGCGTCTGCAGCATTTATCTTTGCAGTTGCAGCGGTGCTGCTCGGCGACTGGTTTGCCGCCGAAATCAAGAAGCAGATAGCGCGGGTGCGCCCCTGCAATGTGCTTGAAGGCGTTCACCTGCTGGTCGGCTGTACCAAATCAGCCTCAATGCCGTCTAACCATGCAACCAATGCATTTGCCGCAGCCACAGCCCTTTTTTTCTTCACAAGAGAGTTCGTCACGGGACCGGTTCGATGGTATCCGTTCGCGATAGCCGCAGTTATCGCTTTTTCGCGACCGTACGTCGGCGTTCACTATCCTGCCGACGTTCTTGCCGGAGCACTCTTTGGATCTGGCACCGCATATGCACTTTGGGTCATCTATGGAGCGGGTCGGCGGTGGTACGAGACGCATCCGCATGCGACGGTGCTCGGCAGCGTTCTCGCCGCGCTCACGCTTGTGCGTATCTTCTATATCCTGAATGGCCCGCTCGACCTGAGTCCTGACGAGGCGCACTACTGGGAGTGGGCGCGGCGGCTCGACCTGAGCTACTACTCGAAGGGCCCGGTCATTGCGTATCTGATAGCCGCCGGAACATGGCTTTTCGGCGACACGGTCTGGGGAGTCCGCTGCTTTGCGCCGCTCTTTTCGGTGCTCGGCAGCATTGTGCTGTATGATTTGGTCGGCAGGATGTATTCGCCTCTCGACACACACGACGGGCAAGCCACGTTGCGGGCGCGCGACATTGCGCTCGGCTCGGCCATTCTCTTGCAGATATTTCCGATGTTCGCGCCTTTTGGCGTTCTTCTGACAATCGATTCCCCGTTTCTCTTCTTGTGGATTCTTGCTCTCGCCTGTTTCTGGCGGGCGGCAGAGGAGCCGATCGGGGCGAAGCCGCTTCTCTCATGGATTCTTGTCGGTGTCGTTGTCGGGATCGGTCTTTTGACGAAGTATACGATGGCGTTTTTTATTGCAAGCGGCTTTCTTTTCCTGCTCTTCACGAAGAAGCGGAAGCTGCTGCTCACGCCATACCCGTATATGGCGCTGCTGATAAGCCTGATCGTCTTCAGCCCGGTTGTCCTGTGGAATATGCAGCATGACTGGGTTACGGTGCGCCATACGGCCGGGCAGGCGCATATAGCGGCAGGAATGCAGATATCGCTGAAAACATTCGGCGAGTTTCTCGGCTCCCAGATAATCATCGTGACGCCGGTGCTCTTCGTCCTGATGGTGATAGCCCTCTGCCGGAGACGGATGCCGGGCGCAGATCTCCAGCACCAGTTTCTTTTCTGGTTTGCCGTGCCGATCATCGTTTTTTTCCTGCTGAAAAGCGTGCAGGGCAAGGTTCAGCCGAACTGGGCCATGACCGGATATGTTACTGCGCTGGTTGCGGTCTGCGGCAGTTTCTGGTTCTGGCTTGGCCGGTCTGCGGAAACAAGCCTCAGGAACCGGCGTGTTTTTGTGACAGGCGCGCTGCTCGCCCTTATTGTCACGACATTCGCCCATATAGTCCCGGCAACCACATGGCTGCCGGTGAAGATGGACCCCTCTCAGCGGCTGCGCGGCTGGAAACAGATAGGCGCTGAGGTCGGACGGCTCCGGGCCGAGCTTGCTTCGCAGGGCAGCGTGCTGATTTTTTCCGATAGTTATCAGGTCGCAAGTGAGCTGGCCTTTTATGTGACGGGCCGTCCTGTCACATACTGCATCAACAACGGCAGGCGCATGAACCAGTACGACTTCTGGCCCGACATGAATGCGGCAGCGGGGCAGGCGCGGTCGGCAGGCGCGGTCAACGGCATTTATGTCCGCATAGGGCCCGGAGAGCCGCCGGAGCTGGTTCTGAAAGCATTTCAGCGCGTTGAGAAAAAAGTCATTACGGTATATGATAAAGGTCGGACGCTCCGGGAATATGGGGTCTTTCTCTGCTACGGCTTCCGGGGCCTTGCGCAGGAACCGCCGAAAACCTATTAGAAAAACACGAGGAGATGCATGACGGTAACGGTTGTCATCCCGCTGTTGAATGAAGAAGACAATGTGACCATTCTTTACGAGCGTCTGCATGCGTCGCTCGAAAAGCTCGGGACGCAATACGAAATCATTTTTGTCGATGACGGCAGCACGGATAAAACGCTGCCTCTGCTTGAAGACATTCAGAAGAAAAATTGCAGCGTTGTCGTCCTGAGCCTTCGCCGCAATTTCGGGCAGACCGCCGCCTTTGCTGCCGGCTTCGACTTTGCGCGTGGCGATGTGGTCATTACCATGGACGGCGATCTGCAGAACGATCCGGACGACATCGGCAAGATGGTTGAGGCAATAAAGGACGTCGACCTCGTCAGCGGCTGGCGAAAGAATCGCAAGGATGCGTTTCTTTCGCGCAGACTCCCCTCGAAGATCGCGAACTGGCTGATCAGCCGCGTTACCGGCGTGCGGCTCCATGATTATGGTTGTTCGCTGAAGGCGTATCGGCGCGATGTGGTGAAGAACCTGCGCTTGTATGGCGAGATGCACCGGTTCATTCCTGCTGTTGCAAGCTGGTATGGCGTCAGAATCAAGGAAATCGAGACGGTCCACCACCCGCGCCTCCACGGGAAGTCAAAGTACGGCATAGGCCGCACCGTCAAAGTGCTGCTCGATCTGATTACGGTCAAGTTCCTCCAGAGCTTTTCGACCAAGCCGATACAGTTTTTCGGACCTATCGGCGTGCTGCTCGGTATTCTCGGAACGGGAATCTGCGCATATCTGGCGATTGAGAAGCTGTTTTTTGGCGTATCCATCGGCGGGCGTCCGCTTCTTATGCTCGGAGGCCTTCTCATAATCGTCGGCGTGCAGTTCATCGGCCTCGGACTCCTCGGGGAGATGATTGTCCGCGTCTATCACGAAAGCCAGAAGAAGCCTATCTATACCCTCAAGAAAATCCTCGGCCCGGGTGCATAGCGTCGTCAAAAAAATCCTCCTGATAGCTGTCAAGCTGGTCGTCAGTGCTTCCCTGATGACGCTTCTGCTCACCCGCACAAGCGGTGACGCTCTGCTCGATACGCTCAGACAGGCGACCCCTGTTGCTTTCGCCGGGGCGGTCGCATGCTATCTGGCTGCGGTCGTTCTCTCCTGCCTGCGCTGGAGAATGCTCATCCCGCAGACTATCGGACTTCGGCGGCTGTTCAGCCTCTATATGGTCGGATCGTTTTTCAATACCTGTCTTCCGGGGCTGGTCGGCGGCGACGCGGTAAAGGCATATTATCTTGCCGCAGATCTCAGGAACGAAGCGGCCTGCCCGCCGAAGGGCGGCCGGGTCGACGAGGCACTTCAGCACGGCAATGCGCCGTATAGTGTTGCCTTTGCATCTGTTTTCATGGATCGGTATATCGGACTTGCCGGCCTGCTCGCACTCGGGCTGTTCGCGTATCCGTTCGGGCGGGAGCATCTGGCATCGCTTTCTCTTGTCTGGGCGTTTCCCGCCGTGTTTGCAGGCTTTCTGGCGGTTTCCCTGTTGCTGATGTTTCTCCGCCTGCCCGGAAAGATTCGTTTTCTTGCAACACTGTCCGACTATTTTCACCTGTATCGTTCGGACCGGGCGCTCCTTGCAAAAACCTTCATCTATTCGCTCGCCATTCAGATGCTCGGCTTTGTAGCCGTCTTCTGGCTTGCGCAGGGACTCGGCCTGGGGATCTCGCTCCTGCATATCGCGGTATTTCTCCCACTGATTATTCTGCTTACTCTGCTGCCTGTTTCGATCTCCGGCCTCGGCGTTCGAGAAGGCGCTTTCGTCTTCTTTTTTGGAGCGCTCGGGGTCGCTTCAGACAAGGCGATAGCGCTCTCGCTGCTCTGGTTTCTGTCGATTGTTGCAGCAGGACTGTGGGGGCTGATCGAATATTTACGCATACGCGCGGCTTTTCGCGCCGAGAAAAAAGAGCAGGCGCTTTAGGTCCCGCAGGTTTTCCGGAAATTCCTGTTGTTCGAAATACTCATACAGGCCGAGCAGCATCGCTTCATCGTGCAGGCCGAGATTGTATTTGTCGATAATGCCTTCCGCAATAAACGGAATGTCCTCCCGCCGCTCCCTGAGCGGAGGAATGCGGATCGGAAGCGGGGCGAGCTGCAGTGCCAGTGCGGATGAAAAATGCCCGGCCGCGGCTTCCTCAAGAATATTGGAGCGGGTTGAAAGGAGCAGCTTTACATCAAAAACAACGGAAGTTATTGAGCCGATCGGAAAAAAAGAACCTTGCCTGAGTGTTTCGGCCAGCTTTTCCTGAACCGCAATCGGCACGCGGTCAATATCCTTGAGCAGGACGGTGCCTTCATTGGCAAGTGACAGCAAGCCTTTCTGCTTGTCGATCCCCATGAATCCTCCTTTTGCGCCGAAGAGTTCAAGCTCAAGCGTTTCAGCGTCCATGGAGCCGCAATGGAGCGAGAGAAAGGGTTTGTCTTTCCGGGGATTGTCCGGGTGATCATGCAGCGCTGCGGCCAGAAGGCGCTTCCCGACGTTCGGCTCGCCGTATATGAGAATGCAGCGGTCCGCGGCATTTGCCGCATACGCAGCCTGAAGCTCTTCGTCAAATGCCTTGCTGTTCGTTGCGAACAGGTATGCAGGATACTGGTACGATTCCGCTTCGGCAAGATATTCCAGCGCTAAATCATCGACCCTGAATTCAGTGCAGAGCGCTTCAACCTTGGCGACCGCGTTGGCAAGCAGTTCTTCGCCTTCGCTCTCGGAAACCTTGAAATGGCGCTTGCTCAATTCCTGAAAGCGCTCGCGCGCCTCAACCGCCAGAGGAAACAACAGCGACTGGGCGCCGGCTTCGGCAACATCCCGCAACTGGAAGAGCTGTAACGTTTTATAGCCGATTGACAGCCTGCCTGCCTGGGGGAAGCGCTCGATGCGACCTTCCGGTCCGAACATGACACCCATGAGGGTTACAAGATCGCGATAGAGCTTCGGAGAGACGACCTGCATTCTCAAGTGTTCAAGATGATCGGTTCCGAAGATGCGATGCTCGATGTAAATGCGATCCTCCATCGGAATGCGCAGCAAAAAGTTGAGAATCTTCTGATACCGGGGATTGCGGCCAAGCATCATCAGCATGCCGAGCACCGGCAGGGTGCTTGAGAAATAAGCCTCTTCCTCGTCGCCGATATTTGCACGGCCGTTGATGTGTGCCGCAATCTCTCCGGACAGCACCGTATAGACCCAGAGCAGCATGTTTTTCTGGTCGAGGTAGTGGTCGTGCGAGAGGATTGTGCGCTCAAGCATGTCGGTGCCGATCATGGAAATAGCCTGTGTGAGGGTGGAGACTTCCCCGCGCCTTCCGGAAAGGTTGAGCGCAGACAGTGTGGAGAAATAGAGGCCGGGATCGTACCGGATCAGTTCCGAGATTCTCTGAATCGGCACGTTTTCGCTTTCGACAAAAGCACGGAGAAGAGCAATGGTGTGCTGAAAAACCGGCTGTACCATTAGTGCTATAATAATCAATTAATGTTTAAAGAGCAAGACTTTGATGTTGTTGTGATTGGAGCCGGCCATGCCGGCTGCGAGGCTGCCCTGGCGGCATCGCGCATGGGGTTTGAGACCTGCCTTTTTACCATGAATCTCGATGCCATCGCTCAGCTTTCCTGTAATCCTGCCATCGGCGGACTTGCCAAGGGACATCTTGTGCGCGAGATAGATGCGCTTGGCGGCGAAATGGCAAAGAACACCGACCGTTCCGGCATCCAGTTCCGCATGCTGAACCTCTCCAAGGGACCTGCTGTCCGGTCGCTCCGTGCGCAGGCAGATCGGTCGCTCTATCGCGTCTTCATGAAACAGGTGCTTGAAGAGCAGCCGCGTTTGTATATCAAGCAGGCGATGGCCGAACGCATTGAGGCAAAAGACGGCCATGTGCAAGGCGTCGTCACTTCGCTCGGCGTGCTTTACGGAGCGCGGGCGGTTATCGTAACGACCGGCACGTTTTTGAAGGGACTCATGCACATCGGCATGGAGAGCTTTCCGGCGGGCCGCGCAGGAGAGTTCCCTTCCATCACGCTCTCCGGCTGCCTTCGAGACCTCGGCTTTCAACTCGGCAGACTCAAGACCGGCACCCCGCCGCGGATTGATGCAAAGAGCATTGATTTCGATCGCCTATCGCCGCAATACGGCGACGAACCGCCGGTGCCGTTTTCATACAGCACCGGACGCATCACCAATCCGCAGCTCCCCTGCTACATCACATACACCAACCGGAAAACGCATGACATCATCCGCGGCAGCCTTGACCGCTCACCGCTCTATAGCGGCAAGATCAGCGGCGTCGGCCCGCGCTACTGCCCGTCCGTCGAAGACAAGGTCGTCCGCTTTGCCGAAAAGGATCGCCACCAGATATTCCTCGAGCCGGAAGGGCTCCGGACGAGCGAGTATTATGCCAACGGCATTTCGACGAGCCTGCCGTACGACGTCCAGATAGCTCTTGTCAGGAGCATCGAAGGACTGGAAGATGCTGAATTGATGAGGCCGGCATATGCGATTGAATACGATTATGTGCCGCCGACCCAGATCCGCCACAGCCTTGAAACCAAAGCCATAGCGGGCCTGTACTTCGCCGGGCAGATTAACGGCACTTCAGGATACGAAGAAGCCGCTGCACAGGGTCTCATGGCGGGCATCAACGCTGCGCTCAAGCTCCGTGGCGAGGAGCCTCTCATCCTCCGTCGCGACGAGGCATATATCGGCGTGCTGATTGACGATCTTGTGACAAAAGGCACCAGGGAGCCTTACCGCATGTTTACCTCGCGAGCCGAGTATCGCCTTCTGCTCAGGCATGACAACGCGGACTTCCGCCTTATGGACCAAGGCCATGACGTCGGCCTTCTGTCCGGTGATGCATACGAAGCATTCTGCCTCCGGAGGAGCCTCCTGGAGGGTGAACGTACGCGGCTGGCGCGAGAACGTATCAAGTCGGGAGATGCGCTGAACAAGCGTCTGGCAGAGCTTGGGACAGCCCCGATGCCCGAAGATTGTTCGCTTGAAAAGCTTCTGAAGCGGCCGCAGGTAAGGTACGGCCTTATCAGGGAATTTGCGCCGGCCCCGCAAGAAATCCCGGACGACGTTCAGTCGCTTGTCGAAATCCAGGTGAAATATGATGGATACATCAAGCGGCAGGTGGAGCTTGCAGATCGCATGATGAGGTATGAAGAAAAGCGCATACCTGACGGGTTCGACTTCTGCACCCTGCCGGGACTCTCACGCGAAGTCGTGCAGAAGCTGCAGGAAGTGCAGCCGTGCACTCTCGGGCAGGCGGGCAGAATTCCGGGCGTGACCCCGACAGCGGTCTCTATCCTTCTGATTGCGGTAGAAAAACAGTGGAAGCAGTCAAAGACCTCCTGAAGAGCGGTCTCAGCGAACTTGGCATTGTTCCTGACGAGAAGATCGTTGATGCTTTGCTGTTTTATCTGTCGGAATTGAAGAGGTGGAACAAGGCATATAATCTCACGGCGATAACTGATGACAGAGAAATCGTTGCCAAACATTTCCTCGACTCGTTGCTCTATCTGAAAGCGCTTCCCATGTCTGCAAGAAATCTGTGCGATGTCGGCAGCGGCGCAGGGTTTCCGGGCCTGCCGATAGCGCTTGTCCGCCCTAACCTCCCAATCACTCTTATAGAACCATCGCGCAAGCGGTGCGCATTTCTCCGCAATCTTTCAAAACGGCTCGCTCTGCACAATGTCGACATCATTGAGGCGGTGGCGGAAGAGGTCGGAGAACTGCGGTTTGATGCTGTTCTGACTCGCGCAACATTTTCGATTGCCGAACTGATGAGAAAAGCAGATCATCTGCTTGCTGAAAGAGGAGCCTTTATTCTGAGCAAGGGGGAGAAAGCAAAGGAAGAGCTGCTGCAGGTTCCCGAAGGCTTTCAGGTAAAAACCCTTTCTCTCATGCTTCCCGACACAGACATGGAGCGGACGCTGATAATCGCAACCCGACGCTGAGCAGACAAAAAAATTATGGTTAGCTCTTCACCACCCTTCCGGATGCGATTTTTATCAAGGGGCCAAAATTGCCCCGCCCCTTGATATTAACGGGGTGTCTTGAAGTTGCTCAGCAGGAGTCAATACTGCCTTGAATCACGCCTCAACACAAGGCTGTCAAACCCGAGCTCGCGGTATGAGCGGGATTTTTTTGAAAAAAATCGTGCAGATTTGTGACGCGTCAGTTTTTCAATGAGCTGCAAATAAAGGCTTGGTGAGAGCCCTGTATTTCCGCAATCTTGTCCAGCAAAAAGGACAGACTTCCTTACACTTGTTGCTTCTGAAAAATCAGCGAAAATTGACAGCGAGCGGAATTATTTAGTAATATTTCAGCTCACGGGGCGTAGCGCAGTTTGGCTAGCGCACCTGCCTTGGGCGCAGGGGGTCGGAGGTTCGAATCCTCTCGCCCCGATTTTTTCACTTTTTTCGTTCTTTGTATTTGTTGCGCCTGTAGCTCAGTTGGATAGAGCAACTGCCTTCTAAGCAGTGGGCCAGGGGTTCGAATCCCTTCAGGCGCGCCAATAAAGTCGGTGGGTGTAGCTCAATGGCAGAGCACTGGACTGTGGCTCCAGTCGTTGCGGGTTCGATCCCCGTCATCCACCCCATCACCCCTCCTCATAATCCCCGTCTTCATTAGAGATTGTTCCTGTTGCGCAGCAATCTGCTATTATTTAATTGAGCAGTTACCGCAAAATCATCGTGGAAAAGACCGGGGCATATCGTACAGCCGGTTTCCTTTCAAGGAGGGCACAATGTCACGGCACACCGTTCTGAAACGAATTTTTCTGTATGCTGTTCTGCTCCTCTGGACAGCGGCGATCCCGGTCGCTGAAGCGCTTACACTTCGGCTGGAATTAGCCGAGGCAAAGGAAGTATCCGGGCCGTTTTCGGTTGTCCTGTTTGACAGCGGGCTGGGAAACGGTATTCAGCGCGTCGCCGTTCTGGACAGGGATGGCGACGGGTTCCGGTTTGAGCCGTATGCGCCGGAATTCGAGTATAAGATAATCAGGGGGCTTTCGGGGCAGGACGCGCTCCGCCGGGCGCAGGAATTCCTTGCTGTCACCCCAGACATCTGGAAGCACCAGCTTAGCAGAATCACAGGTACGGCGGGGGCGGTTATCGGCTACGAAGTGCGGCCCCTGTATCAGCGACCTGCCTTTGGGACGGACGATGTTCTGGAAATCTCGTATCGAGTTCAGGGCGAGGCCGTTTTCATCCATATGCGGCTGATAGAGGCGGTTGAACGACTCTTTCGGAGCAGCGGCGGAGAGCACGAGTAGGGCTTCAGGGGTAAGCGGGGGGCAAGGAGCTTACATTGCAGGCCCGGAGGGAGCGCTCTCCGGGGGGCTCAAGCACGTCGCGAATCTTCCGGGAGAGCTCCAGAATATTGTATGGTTTCTGAAGGTAGCCGCAGCAGCCACGATTCAGGAGTTCCCCGGCTAGCCCATCCCTGCTGTAGCCGCTGGCGACAAGTATGCAGGCATCGGCACGAATAGCCCGGATGCGATCAAAAATCTCGGAACCGGTCATCCCCGGCAGGATGTAATCCAGTACAACCAAATCCACACTGTTCCTTTCAAAAACGGCAACAGCCTCAAGGCCGTTGTTTGCAGTCAGCACCGTATAGCCAAGCATGCTCAGCATGTCCTTGCAGACATCCAGCACGAGCTCCTGATCATCAACCAGTAAAATAGTGCCGGTGCCGGGAACAAGTTCCAAAGGTCTGCTCCTCAGTACAGATAGATTTGCTTTCTCGTGAAAATTATACGGTTCATGGCATTTTTTGAGCAAGTTTTTTCGGCTGCGGGAGGAAGGGGCGAAGGGCCGGCAGGAGCTGTCTGAACAAGGGGCCAAAAAAGCTTTTAATTCAACTTGTTTTAATCCTTTTTCTTCTGACGTTTCTGACTGTAAATATGTTAAAATAGACAGATTTCTCAAAGAAGAGGGGTAGAGATTTAATGTCCACGGCTGAACTTCCCAAGGCAACAATCAGTATAGAAGAAGAAATGCAGGTGAGTTATCTTGATTACGCCATGAGCGTAATTATCGGGCGTGCACTTCCTGAGGTGCGCGACGGACTTAAGCCGGTCCAGCGCAGGATTTTGTATGCCATGTTCCGCGAAGGGCTGCTTCCCAACAAAAAGTACTCCAAAAGCGCCGGCGTGGTCGGCGAGGTGCTCAAGAAATACCATCCGCACGGCGACTCCGCCGTCTATGATGCTATGGTCCGCCTCGCGCAGGACTTCAACATGCGGTATCCGCTTGTCGACGGGCAGGGAAACTTCGGTTCGATCGACGGCGATCCTGCAGCAGCCTATCGTTACACCGAAGCACGTCTTGCCAAGGTTGCGGAGGAACTGCTTGCCGACATCGACAAGGAGACGGTCAGATTTACGCCGAACTTCGACGAAACGACCGAAGAACCGACAGTCCTGCCGACCCGAATTCCGAATCTGCTGATCAACGGCTCTTCCGGCATCGCAGTCGGCATGGCGACCAACATTCCGCCGCACAATCTGGGAGAAATCGTTGACGGACTGATCATACTGCTGGAAAACCCGGAGGTTGAGATCGATGACCTCTGCAAAGTTGTTAAAGGGCCTGACTTTCCGACCGGCGCCGGCATTCACGGGGTCAGCGGCATTATGGAGGCGTACCGGACCGGCAAGGGATTGATCAAGGTCCGGGCAAAGGCCCGCATTGAGCGTGAGCCGCGCGGCGGCGACAGCATTATCGTAAATGAAGTCCCATATCAGGTGAACAAGTCCCGGCTTATCGAAAAAATTGCCGAGCTGATCAGGGAAAAGAAGCTTGAGGGCATTTCCGACCTTCGGGATGAGTCGGACCGCGACGGCATCCGCATCGTGCTCGAACTAAAGCGTGCAGAGGTCCCCCGGATCATCCTGAACAACCTGTACAAGCATACGCAGATGGAGACAACCTTCGGCATCAACATGCTTGCGCTGGTCGGCGGCCAGCCGCACATTCTGAACCTGAAGAAGATGCTCTGGTACTTCCTCCAGCACCGGCGCGATGTCGTTGTCCGCAGAACGCGCTTCGACCTGCGCAAGGCTGAAGAGAAGGCGCACATACTGGAAGGACTCAAAATCGCGCTTGACCGGCTTGACGAGGTTATCGCGCTTATCCGGAAATCGAAAAACGGCGAAGAGGCGAAGCTCGGCCTTATCACCAATTATCCGCTCTCGCTGATTCAGGCGCAGGCGATTCTCGACATGCGCTTGCAGCGTCTTACCGGCCTTGAGCGCGACAAGATTGTGAGCGATTATAACGAAACCCTGAAAGAGATTGAACGACTGAAGGGCATTCTCGCCAGTGAGACGCTCGTCAATCAGATTATTAGGGACGAGCTGCTTGAAGTGAAGACGAAGTACTCCGACGCTCGCAAGACCGAAATCATCCACGATACAACCGAACTGAAGATGGAAGACCTCGTCACCAGCGAGGACATGGTCATCACCATCTCGCATACCGGCTATATCAAGCGCAATCCGCTCTCGACCTATCGCAGCCAGCACCGCGGCGGCAAGGGGCTGACCGGCATGGAGACGAAGGAGGAGGACTGGGTTGAACAGCTCTTCATCTGCTCAAACCACGACTATATGCTCTTTTTCAGCAATTTCGGACGCCTCTACTGGAAGAAGATCTATGAAATCCCGGAAGCCGGACGTACGGCAAAGGGCAAGGCAATGGTAAATTTGCTGCCGCTTGCCGAGGGCGAACGGATTTCGACCGCGCTGAACGTCAAGGACTTTATCGAAGGCTACCTCGTGATGTTCACGCGCCACGGCATCGTCAAAAAGACCGAGCTTAAAAATTACGGAAACCCTCGCTCCAGGGGCATCATCGCGGTGAATCTCGATGAGGGAGATGAACTGATTGCTGTCAAGCGGACCACCGGTAAAAACGATGTCATCATCGGCACAGCCAGAGGGCTTGCCGCCCGGTTCCCGGAAGATGACGTCCGCTCTGTCGGTCGCTCTGCGCGCGGGGTTATCGGCATTCGCCTGACAAAGGGAGATTTGGTTGTCTCTGCCAATGTGGCCGAAGAGCGCACCTGCCTGCTTACTGTTACTGAACGCGGGTACGGCAAGCGGTCGAAGGTCGAGGAGTATCCGGTCCACAAACGCGGGGCAAAAGGCGTTATCTCGATCAAAACGAGCAAGCGCAACGGACAGGCGGTCGATCATCTGCAGGTGAAAGATGAAGATGAAGTCGTCATAATCACCAACGGCGGCAAGCTCATCAGAACCAAAGCAGCAAGCATTTCGGTGCTCAGCAGAAACACCCAGGGCGTCAAACTTATGGATATTGACGATGAAGACCGCATCGTCAGCATCGGACGTGCTGCTGACACCCATGAGTGACAATAAGAGGCGAGTGGGAAGCAGGATAGTACTGTTTTGACAGAGGAGGTGCCTCTGCGGCAGCCTCATCTGAGCCATTTGCGCTTTTGGGCTTTTACATTCTGGTTATTATAAGGAGGCTTTATGTCGATCCGGAATCTTGATGCTGTCTTTCGCCCGAAGCGCATAGCTGTCTTTGGCGCCAACGATGAACCGGGCTCGCTCGGGGGGACGGTCTTCCGCAATCTGGTCGGAGCCGGATTCAAGGGAGCTGCCTATCCTATCAATCCGCATGTCGAGGCTGTCCACGGCGTAGAGGCATTTGCGAGTGTCGCGGATATTCCGCATGACATAGATCTCGCCATCTTTTCGACCACGTGTGCGCATATCGTTCCGCAGCTGGACGCCTGCGGCGAAAAGCATGTCAAAGGGGTTATTCTGCTCTGTCCCGACTTTCACTACCGCACCAAAAATCCGAAGCAGTTTGAGCAGTATGTGCATGAGCGGTCGCTCAAATACGGGTTCCGCGTGCTCGGACCGAACTCGCTCGGCTTCATCCGTCCAAGCATCGGCCTGAATGCCAGCCTTTTCCCGCATATGCCGATGAAGGGGAACATTGCCTTTGTTTCGGAGAGCTCGACGTTTTCGGTGGCGCTGCTGGAGCGCGCTGTTCACAAACAGGTCGGCATCAGCTTTTTCGGAGCGATCGGCAGCCGCTTCGATATCTGTTTTTCCGACATGATCGACTACCTCGGCATGGATACCGAGACGCGCGCAATTGTTCTCTACATAGAATCAATCGAAAGCGGACGGCGGTTCATGACGGCGGTCAGGTCGTTTGCCTGCAGCAAGCCTATCGTGGTGGTCAAATCCGGCAAGTATCCCGTATCCGCTCAGCTCGCTCAGATAGCGCAGACGCATGCCGGCATGCTGGCGGGAGAAGATCGCATTTACGACGCTGCGTTCAAGCGGGCCGGCGCTGTGCGTGTCGATGACGTGCTCGACCTTTTTTATCTTGCGGAGACGCTCGAGAAACAGAAGCGGCCGAGAGGCAACAAGCTGGCTATTGTCTCCAATTCAGGCGGGCTTGCGCTCATGGCGGTCGACGTGCTGGTGCGGCAGGGAGGCGAGCTTGCCGTCCTGAGCGATGAAAGCGTGAAATCAATCCGCGAGAAGGTTGCGCTTGCCGGGCTCAACAACCCAATCGATCTTCTTTCCGACGCTTCGCCGCAGATGTTTGATGCTGCGGTGCGCGCATGCCTGAAAGACAAGGGCGTTGACGGGGTTCTTGTCATCCAGACGCCGACGCCGGGCTCAAATCTTGAGGAGACGGCGGAGGCTGTTGCCGCCGCCGCCCGTGACTATGCGCACAAACCGGTGCTGACCTCGTGGATGGGAGCCGGTTCGGTAGAAGCGGCCCGCGACATTCTCGCAACGCGGGGAATACCGACCTTCGTCACTTCGGAACAGGCTGTGCGGGCATTTGTTTACATGTACCGGTACGATGACAATCTGCGACTGCTGCTGGAGACGCCGGAGGCGATTCTCAGGGATTTTAAACCTGACAAAAAGCATGTGGAAACAATGATCCGCTCCGCATCTGAAGGAAAGCGCCTGCTGCTCACCTTTTTTGAGGTGAAAGAGATTCTCTCGGCGTACGGCATCCCGGTAATAGAAACACAGGTTGCGCAGAGTGAAGAAGACGCGGTGCGCATAGCGGCGGCAATCGGTTATCCGGTCGTGCTGAAGGTCGATACCCCGACCATTTTCCATAAACTCCAGAAGGGCGGCGTCATCCTCAATGTGCGGGACAAGGGTGCAGTCGTTGAGGCATATCGTTCGCTCAGGGCTATTGCGGATTTGAGCGGCGATGCGGACGCGAAGGTAATTCTCCAGCCTATGATAGTGCGGCATGGCTACGAACTCGTCATCGGCGCAAAGAAAGACCGGACCTTCGGCTCCGCCCTTATCTTCGGCACCGGCGGCGAGCTGGTCGAGGCGCTGCAGGATTACGCCGTCGGTCTGCCTCCGATGAATCAGGCGCTGGCCCGCCGCATGATGAGCGACACCCGCATCTACCGTTATCTGCTGAATCAGCAGAGCTTTGCACATACGCTCAAACACCTGGAGGAAATACTCGTCCGCTTTTCGCAGCTTATTGTCGATTTCCCGCAGATCCGGGAAATCGACATCAACCCATTCTTCGTCAGCGATACCGACCGGGAAGGGTTTGCCTTTGATGCCGGTATTCTGCTCGAAGAAAATGTTTTGGATGCCGATCTTTCGTTTGAGTGCGAGTTCTGCCCACCGCACCTTGCCATCACGCCGTATCCGGCCCGTTATATGAAAGAGGTTATACTGAGCGACGGGACAGCAGCTGTCTTCAGGCCGATCAAGCCTGAAGACGAACCGCTTATTGCCGAGCTCTTTAAGACATTTTCAGAGAAAACCATCAGTCTCCGCTTTTTCCAGCGGATTGTTGATCTGCGCCATGAGCAACTGGTTCGCATCTGCCAGCTCGACTACGAGCGCGAGCTGGCCTTTGTCTGCGTTGTGAAAGACGGCGACCGCGAACAGATTATCGGCGATGCACGCGTCATCAAGCTGCCTGACATGGAGAATGCCGAAATGGCGGTTATGGTGGGCGACCCGTGGCAGGGCAAAGGGGTCGGAAAAAAACTCTGCGACTACTGCATTGAAGTGGCCCGGGAGGTTGGCATAAAACACATCTGGATGGAGATACTCCGGATGAACACGTATATGATCCATTTGTCGGAGCGTCTTTTCTTCAGGAAAGTGGACGGCGATGAAGACAGCATCCGCGTTGTGCTCGATCTTGAAGAAAAAGAAAAAGGCAAAGCGTAAAATGAACCTATGAGAAAGACCGTTCTCACGAATGTTCCCCCTGCGTCTTTTTCCTTCTGAGCCATGGCCGAACACCTGCTCATAGTTGAAGACGAAGATGAACTGAGAGACAGGCTCCAGCGCATTTTTACTGATGAGGGCTATTCTGTCGACGCGGTCGGAGACGGGGAATCTGCAATCAGACTGTATGATGAAGGGTTATATGATGTAGTTATAACCGACATTATACTGCCGGGCATCGACGGTATCGAGCTGCTTCGCCGCATCAAGGAGCGGAGCCATGAACAGTGCGTTATCATCATGACCGCCTTTGCATCGCTTGATACATCGGTCAAGGCGCTGAAGGCAGGAGCCTATGATTATCTGATCAAGCCGCTCATGTATGAAGAGATCAAGCAAAGCGTCCGGAATGCACTCCGCGAAAAGTCGCTCTGCACTGAAAACGTAATCCTGAAAAAAGAGATAGAGCGGCGGTACGACTTCGGCAAGGTAATCGGCGAGAGTCCCGAGATACAGGCACTCATAGATGATGTGCGAAAAATTTCCGATTCCCGCAGCAATGTTCTGCTCCTGGGCGAAACCGGGACCGGCAAGGAGCTCTTTGCCCGTGCCATTCACTACAACAGTTCCCGTAAGGACAAGCCGTTCATTCCGATCAACTGCAGCGCGATCCCTGAAAATCTCCTCGAATCGGAACTCTTCGGCTATGCAAAGGGGGCATTTACCGGCGCAACCAGTCCCAAACGCGGCCTGCTCGAAGCAGCCGATCATGGCACGGTCTTTCTGGATGAAATCGGCGATCTGCCGGTTTCGCTTCAGTCGAAGCTGCTCCGCGTGCTTGATGATCACGAAATCAGACCGCTCGGCAGCATACATGGCCGCAAAGTCGATCTGCGTATTGTCGCGGCTACCAATCGCGACCTCGGCCAAGAGATCAGGCTCAGCCGCTTCCGCGAAGATCTCTACTACCGTATTGCCGTTGTGACGCTGCGCCTTCCGGCGCTGCGGGAGCGAACCGGCGACGTGCAAACGCTCGCTCTCCACTTTGTGAAGAAGTATTCTGCCGAAGTCGGCAAGCAGGTCGCTTCCATCGACGATGCGGCAATGCTCCTCCTCATGAGCTATGCCTGGCCGGGCAATATCCGCGAACTCCAGAATATCATTGAGCGCGGCGTGCTACTCTCCGGCGACCGGACCATCTCTCCTTCTCACCTGCCGGAGGAGTTGCGTACGGCAGAAAAGCATGAGCATTTCGACGGCGCCCGCGTGTTGTCGATTGAGGAGTACACAAAGACCTTTATCCTTCGCCACCAGCCGCGCCACAATGAGCAGCAGATTGCCGACATGCTCGGCATTACGCGCAAGGCTTTGTGGGAGAAGCGCAAAAAATGGGGCTTGAAACGCGATTAGCCCTGCCTCGCGATTTATCGTCCGTCTTTGTGAATGCCCTGCACAATTGTCATGAGAAAACACATCAGGAGTGAACCGCCATAGTACAAAAACAACGGCGATTCCGGGATGTCATGATCCGCGAGTGTGCCGCTGCAGATTTTTTGCCGACAAAGCAGTCGGAGCTGAAAAACAAACATCCGCTTTGATGAAACGTTACTTTCCGTAATTATCCGCCGCGCTCGCGTCACTTTTATTCACGCCTGTTCATCCCGCATAAAATGCCAAAAGGGAGAGAGTCGCTCAAGCAAGCCGTTGATTTATAATAATTTATTTGTTTTTATCATAAGAAATAAAAATATTGGCATAAGCATTGCTTATCTTCCAAGCATGGTTGTCGGAGAAGGAATCATATTTCAGGGAGTGGATGAGCGGGTGCGTCATGCGGGCTTTTCGGCCTTGCTCATGATCTTACATGGGTAATATGCTGACGACATGGCTCGACATCTTTCGTCCTTCCAAAAAGGAACGTCCGCCGCTGGATGCCACGTGTCCGATAGCAGAGTGTTCATTTGTCGTTGTCGACACGGAGCTGACCGGCCTGAATCAGCGGCGCGACTCGCTCATTTCGATCGGAGCTTTCCGGATGCGCGGCAAAGCAATCGAACTGGGCACCTATTTTTACCGCATGGTAAATCCGGAGCGGGTGATGGATCCGCGAAGCGTCGTCGTTCACGGCGTCATGCCGAGCGAGGTGGAGAGCGAACCGAGCATCAAGCCGATTTTGGGGGAGTTTCTCTCATACCTCGGCGATGCCGTCATCGTCGGCCACTGCATCGAGGTGGACCTCTTCTATTTGAATAAGGAGGCAGACGCCCACTACGGTCGTGAGATTCTGAACCATCAGATTGATACGCATGCGCTTTATGAGCGCCTTGTCGAGGAGCGTCTTGTTTCGCGGAAGCGCGCAACGGGCGGGGCCTCGACAGCCCTGTTCGCAATCGCCGAAGACCTCGGCATCGGGGTCGGACAGTCCCACCATGCCCTTGGTGATGCATACATCACCGCGCAGGTTTTTCAGCGATTCCTTGTTTTTTTAGGCCGCATCGGGGTGACGACGCTTGGCGATCTGCTCAGGGCCGGCAACCCGGCGGGTATCCGTCCGCGTGATTCCGCGGCGTGGGGATAAGGGTGATGAACGAACACGGATATGTCAAAAAAAAGAGTGATCAGTGAGGCCCTCGAAGCGCGGCGTGTGCACCGTCGTGATCGGGGGAAGGCGTACAAACAATAAGACCCGCCACACAGTTTGGCGGGCTCACCGGAAGAAGGGGGAAGGACATGGCAAGCAAGGAACAGCTGGATCAGTATTGGCGGAGGAACAAAAAAATTATGGTCGCGGTGCTTTCAATCTGGGCAATCGTCTCCTACGGCGCGGCACTCGTGGCGGGCTGGCTGAATACCGTCACGATCTTCGGTTTTCCGCTCGGCTACTATATGGGCGCCCAGGGAGCACTCGTCGTCTTCGTTGTCCTGAATTATTACTATGCCCGGAAGATGAACGAGCTCGATAAACACTACGGCGTGGCGGAGGATTAAACAATGGCAAAGGATGCATTTACCCAGCGGTTATGGAAGATTTACGGTATATACACCGGGGCCTTTGCGGCGCTCGTTATCGGTCTCGCAATTGCCGAACGGAACGGCCTCGACCCTAAATATATAGGCTATATCTTCATGTTCGGGACCATCGCTGTTTATGCAGTGATAGGATTTATATCGAGAACCAGCGATGCTACTGAATATTATGTTGCGGGTCGGCGGGTCCCGGCGGTCTTTAACGGCATGGCGACCGCTGCCGACTGGATGTCGGCGGCTTCATTCATAGGCATGGCGGGCGCACTGTACAATCTCGGGTACAACGGCCTTGCGTTCATTATGGGCTGGACCGGCGGCTACGTTCTTCTGGCGGTCCTTATCGCCCCTTATATCAGGAAGTTCGGTCAATACACAATTCCTGACTTTCTGGCAGCCCGGTATGAGGGATCAGCCCCGCGACTGGTAGGGGTGCTCGCAACACTGCTCGTTTCATTCACCTATCTTATCGCGCAGGTAGCCGGCGTGGGCATCATTACCAGCCGGTTCATCGGCATCTCCTTCGACCTCGGCGTTTTTATCGGCTTGTCAGGAATCCTTGTCTGCTCGTTTCTGGGCGGGATGCGTGCGGTGACATGGACGCAGGTCGCACAGTACATCATTCTCATCGTTGCATATCTCATTCCGGTGACAGTGCTTTCCTACAAACATACGGAGGTTCCGATTCCGCAGATCATGTACGGTCAGGCGCTCCAGACGATCGAATCGCGCCAGGCCGAACTGAAAAACGACCCGAAGGAGATCGAGGTGCGGAATATCCACAAAAACCGCGCTGACGATTTCAAAGGGAAAATAGCGGACCTGCCCGGAAGCTGGGATGCCGGCAAAAAGGATCTCGATGCAAAGCTTGCGGCTATTCCGGCGGGCGACCCGAAGCGTGCTGATGCGGAAAAGGCGGTCAAGGACTATCCGAAGACGCAGGAAGAAGCACGTGAAAAATGGACTGCTGCGATGAAGGCCGCAGATGCTTCCTCAAAGCCGCCGAAGTCGTATGTCGCGCCTCCGAGCACCACGACAGACAAGCTGAACTTTCTCGCGCTGACACTCTGTTTGATGGCGGGCACCGCAGGTCTGCCGCATGTCATTTCGCGCTTTTATACAACGCCGACGGTGCGTGAAGCGCGGAGTTCAGCCGCATGGGCGCTGCTCTTCATATTTGCGCTCTACTTCACCGCTCCGGCGTATGCCGCTTTCGCACGGATGGAGGTCCTGCAGAACATTGTTGGATCGTCATTCGCAACAATCCCGCCGTGGGTCGCGAAGTGGGCTGCAGTCGGGCTTGTTTCGCTGAAGGACCTGAACGGCGACGGCATAATCCAGTTTGCGGAGCTCACGCTCATGGCGGATGCAATCGTGCTTGCTACCCCTGAGATTGCGGGGCTGCCGTATGTGATAGCCGGACTAATCGCTGCGGGCGGTCTTGCGGCGGCGCTTTCGACGGCCGACGGTTTGCTGGTCACGATCTCCAACGCGATTTCGCACGATGTCTATTATAAAATCATCAACCCGAACCTCTCTCCGTCGGCCCGAGTGAAGCTCGGCAAAGCGCTCCTCCTCGTAGTAGCGGCGCTCGGAGCATGGGTGGCGAGTTACAAGCTCGCGATTATCGTGGAGCTTGTAGCATGGGCCTTCTCGCTCGCGGCGGCCTCTCTTTTCCCGGCAATCGTCCTCGGGGTGTGGGACAAGCGGATGAACCGCGCCGGGGCGATGTCCGGCATGATCGCCGGCCTCAGCATAACGATTTTCTATCTCGTCGGATCCCGTTTCTATGGCCTCGACTGGTTTGGAATCAAGACGATTTCATCGGGGATCTTCGGACTGCCGCTGAGCTTTATCGTCGCATTTATCGTCTCACGTCTCACCGCGGTGCCGTCGCAGGAGATCCGGGAGTTTGTGGATAACGTGCGCTACCCGAAGGGAGCGGTCGGATCCGGAGCCAAAGAGTGACGGCAATTGATTTTATAAACTATACGCTTGCGTTTTTGATGTGGCTCGTCTTCGGACGAGCCGTCCTTTCCCTTTGGACGACGAGCCTGGAAAACCCGATTTATGCGCTTTTTTACCGGGCGACCGAGCCGCTCTACCGAGCGGCCCGGCGGGTCGTTCCCCGGGGCACGACCTTTGCCATAATAATCGTGCTTATCATTTTGCGTATTCTTGTTATAAAATCAGGATCACAGCATGAATGAAATAATCTCATTTTTTCGCCGAACGCCGCCGTTCGATATGCTTCCGCCCGAGGTGGACGCCCTGCTCGTGCAGAAGGTATCAAGAAGCCGGTACTCCCTGGGTGCGGTGATCTTTCGCGAAGGGGAATCGGTTCTCGACCGCCTTTACGTGATCGAGTCGGGCGCGGTCGTTCTGACCCGCGGCAGGCGGGAACTCATGAGGCTCCGCGCAGGAGAGGCGTTCGGATATGTATCGCTCGTGAGCGATCTGGCAGCTTCAGCCACAGCAGTCGTCATTGATGACGTAGCGCTGATCGAGCTGCCGAAGGCGTTCTTTTTAGAGCTGTTCGAGCGCCATGAGCAATTTGCCCGTTTTTTTACGCGCGGAATCGCGCATCGCGTTCATCTTAGAAGCGTGTCCCCTTTGACCGGCGACGAGGGAGTCGGAGCGGTTCCCCTGCGCGAAGTGCCCGGCAAAAAGCCCATCATCGTATCTGCCGGCGAGACGATTGTTTCGGCCTGCCGGCGCATGGCGGAGCGGAACGCGACGTTTGTTCTTGTTGAGATTGACGGCACATACGGCATTGTGACTGAGCGGGATATCATCAAAAAGGTGATTGCCGAAGGGCGCAATCCTGCCGAAGTCACAGCGCTTGATATCGCGACAAGCCCGCTCGTGACGATTGACGAGAACTCCCTTTTCTTCGACGCGGTTCTCACCATGGCCCGCCATGCAATCCGGAAGTTGCCGGTCAGCAGGGGCGGAACTGTTGTATCGGTTCTTGAAGAAAGCGATATTATTGCCTACGAGAGCAAGAACGCCATTTTTCTTCTGAAAGAGGTCGACAGGGCGAAAAAGATCGAGGATCTTGCCGGTCTTTTCGGACGAATGCACGAGGGAATCGTTGACCTTGTCGCCCGCGGTGCCCATGCGGAACAGATCGGCCGGTACATCGCCGAACTGAATGACCGGTTCGTGAGCCGGACGGCCGATATTACAAAGTCAGACTTGCCGGACGGCCCGATCGGACCGTTTGTCCTGCTGGCACTCGGTTCCGAAGGGCGGCGGGAGCAGAGTCTCACGACAGATCAGGACATTGCCCTCATTGCGCGGAGAGGCGATGAGGCGGATCGGATCGAGCGCTTCTCGCGCAGTTTCACCGAAAATCTCCTGCGGATCGGCTATCCTCCGTGCCCCGGTGACGTCATGATCTCCAACGCATTCTGGCGGCGCGACCTTGCTTCGTGGACCTCCCAAGCAACATCCTGGATAGAGACGCCGAAGCCGCAAAATGTCCTGAATATTGCAATTTTTTTCGATTTTCGCCCGGTGTACGGTGATGCCTCCCTTGCTGATGAACTCTGGGAGGTAATCGTCAGAACCATCCGGCGGAGCAAGCTCTTTCTTCCGTATCTCGCGCTCGAGGCGGTGCGGTTCAAGCCGCCGGTCGGTTTCTTCAAGAATATTATCGTGGACAAGGGAGGGGCTCATGACGGGAAATTCGACATCAAGAAGGGAGGCATCTATCCTATAGTCCAGGGGATCCGGGTCCTCGCGCTCGACCGGGGGCTCAGGGATTCGAGCACCTTCGTCCGCATCCGGGAGCTCGCGCGGATTGGTGCACTTGCACGGAGCAGCGCGATCAATCTGGAGGAGTCCTACGCCTTCCTGATGGACTTAAGGTTCAGAAGTCAGTCCGATCAGATACGGCAGGGGCTGCCAGCCGACAACTACATTAACCCGAGCATTCTGGGCAAGGTGGAGCGCCATGCTCTCATGGAGGTCTTTTCGGTGATTAAGGAGCTTCAGGAGTCCCTGTTCGAAAAATATTCCCTGAAGGCTTTTTCCTGATCAGGGCACTGCCCGGAGAAAAATCGTTCCAGCCCCCGCGGCTCATCGGAAAAGCGATCCGATTCAATAGTCGGAAGCGCCTGGATTCGGCGACCTGAAGGCATTTTATCCGGCACTGCATCGGCCGGTATCCGCAGCTACGATTTTTTGCTGGTCTTTGCGAAGACCCCTGAAAACTTCCGTTGAATGTTATTGCTTCCGCAATGCGGACACTTGATTGCCGGGTTTGCCTGGTACTCACCGATTGAGTAAAACGCCGTAAATTCCTTCTTGCAATCCTTGCAGGTGAAATCATAAGCAGGCATAATGCTCCTCCTTGTTCATTGATCTGTCGGTTACTACGCGTATCTGAGTAATTGTAGCAGGTTTCATTGCAGAGTCATAGGAGAAACTTGCTCATAAAGGCGACGCGTGAAGTGTGTTACTTTTCGTAACCCGCGAAGCCGCCTGTGTCACCTTTTTTCACGGGCTCCACTGCGCATAAATATACTATATAGCAAGCAATCTCGCCATTAACAGGTTGAATTTTAATTGGTATTCACTTTTTTTGCGCAATGCCGTAATCAAATGGCATAATCATTGCTTATCAGTATGGTCATGATAATCGGAGAGATAGTAGAGTTCCTTGGAAAGGTTCCGCCGTTTCAGCTCCTCGACGAACCGCAGCTTACTGTTGTGGCGCATGGCGTCTCTCTGGAGTTCTATCCGAAGGGCACGCTCATTCTCAAGCAGGGCGGCAAGGCAAGCGAGTATCTGTATGTTATCAAAAAGGGCGGCGTCCGGGTATCCCGTTCGACAGCGGATGAAGGGGACGTCACTATTGATTATCGCAGTGAGGGCGACCTGTTCGGTTATCTGTCGCTTTTCGGGGGAGACAAGTCCCGGGCGAATGTCGTTACGGCGGAAGACACCATCTGCTATCAAATCGACCGGGCGACCGTCCGCAAACTGCTCGACACGAATGAGGGCGTCCGAGAATTCTTCCTGAAATCCTTTCTGAACATCTACATAGACAAAACCTTCAAGGAGATGCACGACAAGAGCATGTCGACATCATCTGCGGATCGCATCATGTTCACAGCCACCGTCGGCGAAATCGCATCAAAGAACGTGATTACCGCGCCGGACAGCATCTCAATCAGGGAAGCCGCAGGCATCATGTGCCAGAACAAAATCAGTGCGGTTGTGCTGACAGATGCGAATGGTCTTCCGTCAGGAATCGTGACGGACCGCGACCTGCGCGGCAAGGTGGTTGCGCGGGGTCGTGATGTGAACGAACCGGTCCGGTACGTAATGAGCGCCCCGCTGATCCGTTCGGATGCAAGAGATCTGTGCTTCGAAGCGATATTGAAGATGATCCGGTACAACATACATCATCTGCTTGTGGTGAAGGACGGCGCGATGTGCGGCATGCTGACCAACCACGACCTCATGCTGCTGCACGGCAACTCACCCCTTTCGATAGCCAGAGACATCGAGGAACAGCAGAGCGTTGAAGGACTTGCCGGTGTTTCGCGGCAGGGAACCGGCATCGTCGGCATGCTCATGAAAGAGGGGGCGCGCGCCGGCAGCATTGCGCGTGTCATCACAGAAATCAACGATCGTCTCGTTCGCAAAGTGCTTGAAATCGCCGAGCGCAAGTATGGTCAACCTCCGCTCCGCTATTGCTGGATAGCGTTCGGCAGCGAAGGGCGGAAAGAACAGACGTTCCGGACCGACCAGGACAATGCAATAATCCACGCAGACCCGGCGACTCCGCACGAAGCCGCCAGCGCCGAGCGCTATTTTTCAGGATTCGCTTCGTTTGTGCGCGAAAGCCTTGTCCAGTGCGGGGTTCCGCTCTGCCCTGCGGGGTTCATGGCGAGCAATCCGAAGTGGTGCCAGCCACTGAAGAGCTGGAAAAAATATTTCTCTCAATGGATAGCCGAGCCTACGGCCGGCGCAGTGCTCAACTCGGTCACCTTCTTTGATTTCCGCGCCGTGCACGGCGAACGCATGTTCGCGGAGGAGCTGCGGGATTTTCTCTGCGCCCAGCTGAAAGATCGCAAGGTATTTCTCGGCTATATCGCCAACATGGCTATCAAGAATCGCCCGCCGATAGGCTTCCTGAAGACGTTTGTGGTTGAGAAGAGCGGCGAACACAAGGATATGCTGAACATGAAGATAAAAGGACTCGCTCCCATTATCGACCTGGCGAGGCTCTTCGCACTCGAAAAGCAGGCGCGCGAGACCTCCACGCTCGATCGCATTCGAGCCCTGAAGGGAAAGCATTCGATTGTCACCGAATATGGCGACGAGCTGGCGCAGGCATTTGAATTTATCATGCTGCTCAGAATGCAGCACCAGTTCGAGCAGGTCACGAAAGGGATCGTGCCGGACAACTTCATCAATCCGGAGGCATTAACCCCCCTGGAAAAGAAAACCGCCAAAGAAGCGTTCCACCTTATCACCCGGGTGCAGGACATGGTAATTGAACGATACAAGCACATGATATGGTGAAAGCCTTCTTCGACATTTTCCGCTCAACCGAGTTGCTGACGGTTACTATCGACCCGGATGCCCCGATAAGCGAAGTCAGGTTTGTGGTACTCGATACGGAGCTGACGGGGCTGGACCAGCGGCGAGACTCCCTTATATCGATTGGCGCCCTCCGCATGGCCGGCAGTAAAATTGAGCTCGGCACTTACTTCGACCGGATGATGAATCCGGAGCGGGCAATGAATCCGAAGAGCGTTGTTATTCACGGGGTGATGCCGAGCGAAGTCCAGCTCGAACCGTCGCTGAAGCCGATACTGGCCGAGTTTCTCTCCTATTGCAAGGACTCGGTTCTGGTCGGCCATTGCATTGATGTTGATCTTTTTTATCTGAACAAGGAGCTTCGGTCGCTTCACGGCAAAGAACTGGGCAACCCGGTTGTCGACACCTATTCACTCTACGAATGGCTGACCGGCAGGGGAGTCCTGCGGCCGCAAAAGGCTTCGGGCGGCGCGAGCACAGCCCTTTTCGCCATCGCCGGAGATCTCGGCATTTCGGCGGCATCGGCGCATACTGCACTCAGCGATGCCTACACTACAGCACAGGTTTTTCAGAGATTTCTGTCGATGCTCCGACGAGAAGAAATAACAACGATTGGTGGTTTATTGCGGATAGGGAATCCGGCAGCAGGCGGAACGCGCGCGCTTCCGGCCGGACAGATGAGTAACTTTTAGCTGCGGAGGTCATAATGCGGACAGATTTGAATGTAGCAAGGATGCTTGAGGATCCTGAGTTTAAAAAACTGACAAGACAGAAAAACAGAGTCTCGCTGATTCTCACGATCATCGAAATGATTATTTTCTTCGGCTTTATTACGCTTCTCGCCTTTTACAAGCCTTTTCTCGGAACAAAAATTTCGGGCGCCATTACGATAGGCATTCCAATCGCCATCGGCGCAATCATTCTTTCATGGATACTCACCGGTGTTTACGTCTTCTGGGCAAACACGAAATATGACGCGATGGTGCGGAGCGTTCGCGACCGCATAGGAGGATAGCATGGAACAGACTACAATAGGACAGGCGAACATCACCTCAATTCTTTTCTTTCTGGGGTTTGTGGTGATTACGCTCGGCATTACTTACTGGGCAGCAAAGCGTACGCGCAGCACGTCGGAGTTCTATGCGGCCGGCAGAAGCATAACCGGCTTCCAGAACGGGCTGGCGCTGTCCGGCGACTACATGAGCGCCGCTTCATTTCTCGGAATCGCAGGGCTTGTTTCTACCCGCGGCTACGACGGACTGATATATTCGGTCGGCTGGCTCGTCGGCTGGCCGATTCTTACTTTTCTGATTGCGGAGCCGCTTCGCAACCTCGGCAAGTATACCTTCGCGGACGTTCTTGCCTACCGGCTCAGCCACCGGCCAATCCGCACCGCTGCGGCGACGGGTTCGCTGGTAACAGTCCTTTTTTATCTGGTAGCGCAGATGGTAGGCGCCGGAACGCTCATCAAGCTGATGTTCGGGTTTTCTTATGAGCTTGCCATTGTTCTCGTCGGTGCGCTGATGATAGCGTACGTCCTTTTTGGCGGCATGCTCGCAACGACATGGGTCCAAATCATCAAGGCGGTGCTTTTACTTGGCGGCGCCACCATTCTGGTTGCCTTGACGCTCGCGAAGTTCGGTTTCAGCTATGGTGCGCTGTTCGAAGCAGCGGCAACGAAGTATGGCGATAAAATCCTGCAGCCCGGCGGTCTCATAACAAATCCGCTCGATGCGATCTCTCTGGGTATTGCGCTCATGTTCGGCTGCGCAGGGCTGCCGCACATCCTTATGCGTTTCTACACCGTGCCTGACGCGAAGGAGGCCCGGAAGTCCGTCTTTTATGCGACCGGCTTTATCGGCTATTTCTATATTCTTACCGTTACGATAGGATTCGGCGCAGCAGTGCTGGTCGGATCCGACGTCATAATGAGCATCGACAAGGGCGGCAACATGGCCGCTCCGCTTCTTGCCGAGGCCCTCGGCGGCAATCTGTTTCTCGGGTTTCTTGCTGCAGTCGCATTCGCAACGATTCTCGCTGTTGTGGCAGGACTGACCCTTGCCGGCGCCTCTGCGCTTTCGCACGATCTGTATGTCGGCGTTATCCGCAAGGGCGTGGCGAACGAAAAAGAAGAGGTAAGGGTTGCGCGCATGGCAACCGTCGGCCTCGGCGTTGCCGCGATAGTGCTCGGCTTGCTGTTTAAGGGCCAGAACGTCGCATTCATGGTGGGGCTTGCCTTTGCGGTTGCGGCGAGCGCAAATTTCCCCGCACTTGCGATGTCGATTTACTGGAAAGGCCTTTCGACAAAAGGAGCCGTAGCGAGCATTTATACCGGGTTGTTCCTTGCCGTCGGACTGATTATAATAAGCCCGACTATCTGGGTGGATATTCTCAAAAATCCCGTGGCGCTCTTCCCGCTCAAGAACCCCGGTATTTTTTCGATGGGTGCGGCAATCATCGTAGCCATCGTCGTCTCATTCCTGACGAAAGATCCGGGCGCTGAAGAAAAGTTTGCAGAAGAAAAGCTCCGCAGCTACCTCGGCATAGGAGCGGAATAGAAAAAGCCCGGAAGTGCTGAAGAGAACGATTCCAGCGCATTTAGATATGGTAGAATTATGGGCAATTCGGTAATTGCCTGACAGGCTTTTAAAAAGACACTAAAGGAGGACGAAAAGATGGCAGAAGAACGGCTTGAGGTGCTGATGAGCGAGGAAAGGACCTTTCCGCCCTCAGACGATTTCAGGAGCAAGGCACACATCAAAAGCCTTGAGGAGTACGAAGCGCTGTACAGGCGCGCAGAGGCGGACCCCGAAGGTTACTGGGCCGAGATGGCTGAGAGCCAGCTCACCTGGTTCAAAAAGTGGGACAAGGTGCTGGAGTGGGACTTCACAAAGCCGGATATAAAATGGTTTATCGGCGGGAAAATTAACGCCTCCTATAACTGCCTCGACCGCTTTGTGACTACCGCGACGCGGAACAAGGCGGCAATCATATGGGAGTCGGACAGCGGCGATTACAAGACATATACGTATCAGCAGCTCTACCGCGAAGTAAACCGTTTTGCCAACGTCCTGAAAAAGTTCAACGTCGGCAAGGGCGATCGTGTCGCTATTTACATGCCGATGATACCTGAGTTGGCTATTGCGATGCTCGCCTGTGCCCGCATCGGAGCAATCCATTGCATCGTTTTCGGCGGCTTCAGCGCGCAGGCGCTGCGCGACCGCATTAACGATTGCAAGGCCAGGCTTGTCGTCACCGCGGACCACGGCGTCCGCGGCGGACGGTCTGTTCGCCTCAAGGCGAATGTTGACGCCGCGCTCGAAGAGTGCCCGTCCATCGAGAATATGATTGTCGTCAAGCGCAGCGGCGAAGTCGGCATGGAGCCGAACCGCGACTTCTGGTGGCACGATCTCATGCACGATACCGAAATTGCCGACTACTGCGAGCCGGAACAGATGGACGCCGAAGACCCGCTCTTTATCCTGTATACCTCCGGTTCGACCGGGAAACCGAAAGGGGTGCTGCATACCACCGGCGGCTATATGCTTTACACCAGCCTAACATTCAAATGGATATTCGACTACAAACCGGAAGACATCCATTTCTGCACTGCCGACATCGGCTGGGTCACCGGCCACAGCTACATCGTCTACGGCCCGCTCAGCAACGGCGCGACCAGCCTCATGTTTGAGGGTGTTCCGACCTACCCGAATCCGGGCAGGTTCTGGGACATTGTCGACAAGTTCGGCGTGAGCACCTTCTATACCGCGCCGACCGCCATCCGTTCACTGATGCGGGAGGGCGAGCAATGGGTAGAAAAAAACAATCTTTCAACGCTGCGGGTTTTGGGGAGTGTCGGTGAGCCGATCAACCCCGAGGCATGGATGTGGTATCACCGGAACATCGGACGCGGGAAGCTCCCGATTGTCGACACCTGGTGGCAGACTGAAACCGGCGGCATCATGATTACTCCCCTGCCGGGTGCGATGACTACCAAGCCCGGCTCTGCCTGCAGGCCGTTCCCCGGTATTGTCCCCCGCGTCATCAAGGAAGACGGCACTAACGCCGGTTCAAATGAAGGCGGATACCTGATCGTAGAGAAACCGTGGCCCGGCATACTGCGCGGCACATACGGCGACCCGGAAAACAAACGCGTCAAGGAAGTTTACTTCTCACGCTTCCCCGGCAAGTATTTTACCGGCGACGGCGCACGCGTTGATGCCGACGGCGACTTCTGGCTCATGGGCCGCATTGATGACGTCATCAACATTTCAGGGCACCGCCTCGGCACCGCAGAGGTGGAATCGGCGCTTGTCAGCCACACATCAGTAGCTGAGGCGGCGGTCGTCGGTTACCCGCACGACATCAAGGGCGAAGGCATCTACGTCTTTGTCACGCTGAAAGAAGGCTTCGATCCGACGCCGGAATTGCTGAAAATTCTTGTCGGACATGTCCGGGAGGTTATCGGCCCGATCGCCACGCCGGACAAAATCCAGTTTGCTCCGGGACTACCGAAGACCCGAAGCGGCAAGATCATGCGCAGAATTCTCCGCAAAATTGCCCATGGCGACGTCAGCAACC
>DATIKF010000121.1:0-7569 GCA_035477855.1 Dissulfurispiraceae bacterium | reverse complement strand
CCCCTCACGGCGAAGAAGCTTGCCGAGTTCCCCAAGTCCGCTGCAAGTATCGGCCTGCTTGAGGATGCGGAGCTTGTACTCGGCCGTGAACCGTCTCCGAACAGCCGCTGCCGGGACTTCAGGGTTCGGCGCAAGCGCCACCGGCACCTTATGAACCACAGATTCCGTCGCCTCCACTGTCTTGATCTTTTCCGCTATCATTCTGATCTCTCCTCCCCGCCCTCTACTCTAATTTCCTACGAGGGAGGTGTCTCAGTTATATTGACACAGAGGGAACTGCCGCACGCTCATCCGCCGCGATAAGGAAAAATAGACAATGAAAATTACGGGGAATAAAATAGAATTGAAAACCGCCCACGAATCGGATCGAGAAAAAATATACACTTGGCTTGCAAAGTCAGATTTAACTCCATCTATAATGGGATCGCCAAACTACACAGATCACCCGATCCCTTCATGGGAAGAATTTTGTGAGGGGTATCCTCTTTCCTTTTTTAACGCTTCTGGTGATGGCAAAGGGCGAAACTATATTATTATTGCCAACGATAAAGAAATTGGAACCATTGGATATGATCTTCTTGATAAACAAAAAGATAGGGTTGTCTTGGATATATGGATGCAATCTGAAAAATATTGTGGGCATGGCTATGGTAGTGACGCTCTAAATACACTTTGCAATTATATACATGAAAATTATGGTATTACCAATTTCATAATAAGCCCTTCAGCAAGAAATGAACGAGCAATAGCTTCATATAGAAAGGCCGGATTTGAATATGTAAAATCCCTAAGCAAAGAAGAACAAAAAAAAGAATTTGGACTATCCGAATATGATGATAATATGCTGATGATAAAAAGACTTATCAAAGCAATCCACCTGACTTTTTCCCAGAGCGAAGCGGCGGGAAAAAGTCAGGTGGATTCGCCGTTAACGCCAAAACAATAAGGATGTAACAACATGAAACAATGGTATGAAGAACTATTTGAAAACTACGGAATGAAATATGATAACGAATGCTTCACCCAAGGCACCATTGGTGAATGCGACTTTATCGAAAAAGAAATCAATTACGATAAAAGCTTAAGTATACTGGATATTGGATGCGGAACGGGTAGGCATACAATCGAATTAACCAAAAGAGGCTATACTGTCGTGGGGGTCGATCTTTCAGATTCGCAATTAGAACGGGCAAGACAAAAGGCATCCATGGATAATCTGCACATACATTTTCAAAAGCATGATGCCAGAAATCTTCCATTCCTCCATGAATTTGACGTGGTCATCATGCTGTGCGAAGGAGGATTCACACTGATGGAAACCGACGAAATGAATTATCAGATTCTCCAGAACGCTACTAACGCCCTGAAGCCGAAAGGAAAACTGATATTTACTACTCTGAATGCTTTATTCCCTCTGTTCCATTCCGTCAAAGATTTCCTTGATTCAAACACAAAGGATGGAAACGCAAGATCCGTCAACGTTGCATTCGATTTGATGACTTTCCGGGAACACAACACAATACATGCTGAAGATGATCTTGGGAACAAAAAAGAACTCCATTGCAACGAAAGGTATTATACGCCATCGGAAATAACCTGGCTGTTAAAGACCCTTGATTTCAATACCATTGATATTTTCGGTGCGAAGCTCGGTGCTTTTAGTCGGAATGACGAATTATCGGCTGAGGATTTTGAAATGCTTGTAATTGCAGAGAAATGATTGTGAAATTCTAACCAGGCGCCGAAGCGGATCGCGATCCTGTCCGGCCGCTCCTGGGCGGCTCTGTGATATGCCTTGAGACAATATTGACCGTTACATATAATGTACGCTATAATGTACCTTATTTATGTGAGGTGCTTTATGAAAAGAGTTAGAGTCAATGAAGACATCAGACCAATGTCAGAGTTTCGCACTGGTATAGCCTCCTTCCTTAAGCAGATACACGACACTAAGCGCCCGCTGATTATCACCCAGCATGGAAAGGGGGTAGCCGTCCTGCTCGATGCTGGCGAATACGAAGCTATGCAAGAGAGAATAGAATTGCTTCAAGACATACAGACTTCCATTTGCCAGATAGAAGCTGGTCAGGGAATTGACCATGACCATGCGAAGGCCGCCGTATTGAAGCGGATCAGAAAATGAAAATAGTCTGGTCTCCCGTTGCAGTGGATAGAGTCTCGGAGATAGCGGTATACATAGATCAGGATAATCCGGTTGCCGCAGAAAGTTGGATAGAAACGGTTTCCCAAAAAGTAGAAGAACTTAAAGCATTTCCTGAAAGCGGTCGCGTTGTGCCGGAGATCGACAACAATACTATACGAGAACTTATATACGGCAACTATCGAATAATCTACCGATTAGAAGAAAAGAAGATCTCCGTACTTGCCGTTCGCCACGGGAAACAGATATTACCGGTAGCTGAAATCATGACGCAACAAATCGTTCGAGCCGATCGCGTACCGCTCCGGCTCAACTTTGTGTTGTGCAGAAAATAGAGGGGAAAATATGGATTATTACAAGATTGCAGAAAATCAACTTATTCAATCCACCCAAGACGCAGGGGAGGTTTTAGTTGCGATTTCACCTGATGACCGCGAGAGAGTACTTCTACAAGAACGGTTTATTCTTGATGATTACGATTTGAGTTCGACCCTTGATCCAGACGAGGTTTCGAGGCTCGACTTGGACGATGGTAGATTGTTCCTGATTTGGAAGCTGCCCCATAGCGCAACCATTTCCGAAGCTATTGAACTGGATGTTGGCGTGATTGGTTTGACGTATTTTCGAGATTGCCTCGCATTTGTACGGGCAAATGGAGACTTGTCTTTCGCTGACAGGGAATTTCGTAAAATCACCGATATTAAAGATGTAATGTTGGCATTTCTGCTTCGCACAGTCCGTCATTTTGTTGGCCACCTGAAAGTCATCAAACAGCTAAGCTCCGAATTAGAGAAGAAGATCACGGTTGCTATGGAGAACAAACATCTTCTTCAAATGTTCAATCTCAGTGAAAGCCTTGTGTACTATGTTGACGCCATTGAGGCAAACAGAGCCGTGCTTGCAAAACTGCGGAGTATATCCGTTCAGCTCGGCTTCCAAGAACGTCATATTGAAATGCTTGATGATATCATTCTCGAAAACAACCAAGCCGCTCGGCAGGCCGCCATCTATAGTTCTGTGCTCAGCGGCCTGATGGATGCTCGTGGCACCATAGTAAACAACAATATGAACGTTTTGCTGAAGAATCTCACACTGATCAACATCGTGTTCCTGCCCCTCAATCTTATCGCCAGCATCGGCGGCATGTCGGAATGGAGCATGATGACGCAAGGGCTTGATTGGCGGCTTTCATACAGCCTCTTCTTTCTAGGAATGGTGGGCCTCGGCTTTTCTATCTGGTTGTTAGTGAAGAAGATAATTGACCGAGGTCCGGCACGCCTTAAAGGGCATCGTTCAGAAACATCCGAAGAACGTCGCACAACAAATCAATCCAGCCGATCGCTACGCTCCGGCTGATTTTTTCGTTCGGCCTTGGCGCTGGGCTTCGCCAGAGCGCCGGAAATTATAATTAAAAACACTACTGTCCGGTTAAAATAGCACGCCTTGTAGGCCATGTTCATGTGCCGCGTGGAGCGTCTACTTGTTTTTCAATAATGCAGGCCCATTCGGAGGCATTCTCCGGGTGGGTTTCGTCCTTTCCGGCAGAGAGCGCATATCGCTCATCACAACAGGAATTATCCGCGATTATTTTTCAAATATCCGCTCGCACTCTTTTGCCAGCACCGCCAACTCTTCCGGAGAGACGTCGGCTACAATTATTCTGCCCTGCTCATCGCGCTCCATCTCGGCTATGCCCGGATACTGCCGCTCCAGAAGCCTGAGGTCAACCGCCTGCTGCCGCACAATCGCCAGAAGCCTTCTGTTCTCCGCCTCAAGATTGTATTTCTCCAGTGCTGCCTGCACTGCAAATCTGAGATCCACATCATCCCATGGTTTTGTGAAGAAGCGATATATCTCTCCGCGGTTGATTGCAGAAATGGCGGCCTTGAGACTCGCATACCCGGTCAGCATGATGCGGATGGTGTCCGGATGCTCTCTTCGGACTATTTCGAGCAGTTCGGCTCCTGTCATGCCGGGCATGCGTTCATCTGATATGACAATTTTGATTTCTTCACGCTTTAAGATCGCGAGAGCTTCCTGCGCATTTGCCGCGACAAACACCCTAACCGGAAGATCAAAAAAAGCACGCTTCAGTGCGTCCCGGATATACTGCTCGTCATCCACACAGAGCATTGCATCAGGGGTCATGCAGGTTTTACCTTGGTGAGAATGGCAATTTTTTCCTTGAGCGGATCAACGGCGTGATAGCGGAGCAGACCGTCCAGAGCCTTTTGCGAGAGCACTGCTCCCTTGCCGAGAAGAAGCAGGTTAGAACCGCTGCGGATATCGCGGGCAAGCACCATTCCCACAGCCAGCTTCTCAAGAGGCAGCTCAATCACGATGTCCTGCCCTTTATCGGCATCGGCGGTGTAGACCGAGGCGGCGGCGGACTTCAACGCCTCAAACAGCCGGGGGTCCAGCCGTACACCGAAGAGCGGGCGGATTTTTTCGAGCATGCCGGCAACAGCATCCCGCGCGTGTCCTCCACGACACATCATCCAGTCGAACGCATCGGCTGCGGCTATGACGCGCGCGCCGAGAGGGATGGCTTCCCCCTGGAGTCGATCGGGAAATCCCCGGCCGTTGTACCATTCGTGGTGGTTTCGTATCCAGAGGCCGACCTGCTTCAGGTCATCGATCACAGCGAGAACGGACTGTCCCCGAACCGGGTGGACGGCGTATTCCTGCTGTTCTTCGGGAGACATTTCCTTCATGTCTTTCAGGAGCGACATGTCCGGACTTTTCAGTGAGCCGATGTCGTGCATCTGTGCGGCAACAACCAGCAGGTCAAGAGACTCAGCCTTCAATCCCATGGCTTTGCCCATGCCCTCAACCAGCGCGGCAACCTGAATCGAATGCCGGTAGAGAAGATGGTCCCTCAGTTCCATAATCTTCAAAAAAGCCGTAATCATGTCATGAAAATTCTTTTTCAGCTTGACCGTGAGCTGTTCAAGCTCCTTGTTTCGTTTGCTGAGATCGATGGTCTGCTGCTGAACGTACATTTCGAGCTCCTCACCCCATTTCCTGAGCTCTTCATTCTGCTGAATCGTCAGCGCGGTCAGACGCCGGTTTTCAGCGGCGAGACGGTAGCGCTCAAGCGCATCATGCACTGCATGCACAAGATCGTCGTCGTTCCACGGTTTCGTGATATAGCGGAAGGCTCCGCCCTTGTTGATCGCATCCATTGCCGCCGATACATCCGCATACCCGGTCAGGATCATGCGCACGGCGTCAGGCTGCATTTTCTGCGACTTTGCGAGAAACTCAGCACCGATCATTCCGGGCATCATCTGGTCGGAGATGATAACCGCCACCGGATGCTCTTTCAGAATCTCCAGCCCCTCCGGTCCTGAACCGGCGGTCAGAATCGTGAAGGGCTCATCAAGAAACAGCCGCGTCAGCGATTTGAGCACATTCTGCTCATCATCGACAAACAGAACCGCAAGTTTAGCGGTGTTCAGTTCACTTGTCACACGATCCTCCCATCCAGGCAATGAAATAACCGACCAGTTCCGGATCGAACCAGGTCGAGCGCCCCTCGCAAATAATGTTCACGGCATCCTGTTTCAGCATCGCCGCACGATAAGGCCGGTCGGTCGTGACGGCATCATAGACGTCGGCAATCGCCAGAATTCTCGCGCCCGGCGGGATTGCCCCGCCCGAAATGCCGTGCGGATATCCGCTGCCGTCGTATTTCTCGTGATGGTGAAGAATGGCCTTCACCACAACATCAGGGAGGGCGGCCTTTCTGGCTACATCGGCTCCCCACTCGCTGTGCTTGCGCACGATACGCATCATGTCTTCGGTCAGCCGGCCGGGATAGTTCAGAATCTCTTCCGGCACGCCGATCTTTCCGCAGTCATGCAGCCAGCTCGCATATTTGATATCCTTCAGCTCGTCTCCTGCAAGCCCGGCAGCAGCGGCTATTGCAAGGGCATACTTCGCTACATTTTCACAGTGTCCGCGCGTATAGTGGTCCTTGAGCTCAATGGTCTGCGCCAGGGAAAGGAGCTTGGCTTCATCGGCGGATTTGAGGGCAGACACAATGCCGTGTTCGCGCACCCCTTCGAGAACGGTCTTTCGCAGGTATTCATTGTCCCACGGCTTGGTCAGGAAGCGGAAAACGCCCCCGCGGTTGATCGCATCCATCGCCGCCTGCACATCCGCATAGCCGGTCATGAGAATGCGGATCGTGTCGGGAGCAAGCAGCCTGGCCTGCTCAAGGAATTCAATGCCGTTCATGCCCGGCATCATGTTGTCCGATACGATCACCGCAACCTCGCGCCCCCGCAAAACAGCCATGCCCTCAACGCCGCTGCCCGCCGTCACCGCCTCGACCTGCTCCTCCAGAAAAATCCGGCGTGCGGCAGACAGCACCCCCGGCTCATCGTCGACAAACAGCACGACCGGCTTCACAACGCTTCGTCCTCGCGGATAAAGACCAGAATATATCCCTCCTGCTCCTGTGCGCCGAGCAGCCTCGAACCGATGAGCCGCCCCGGAATACTCCTGATCGTTACACGGTCAAGCGCACGCCCCTCCTGCCGGATCCTCTCCAGCAGCGGCAGCACCCCCGGCATAAAACTGGTTACGTTCTGCCCGAGCAGGCTGTAATCTCCCCCCGTGAGGCGGAACCACTCCTCATTTGCCTGGGCAAGCATGCCCTCGCTGTCGAGACCGAGCACGCCGACCGGAATGGCGTCGATAATATTCTGAAAGCTCTTGAGCATCAGGCTGCGCTGCTCAAGACTGTTCGTCTGCTCCGCCAGCAGACGATTCAGCTCCGCATTCTTGCGGGTCAGCTCATCGCTCAGCTCGCGGTTAATCTTCGCGAGGGAATAACGATCAATCGCATGGCCGATCGTTATCCTGATCTCGTCATCGTTCCACGGTTTCGGGATAAATTTGTAAATCTGCCCTTCATTGATTGCCGAGACGATAGCCGCGGTGTCCGCATAGCCGGACAGAACTATCCTCACCGTATCCGGCCACTTTTTGTTCACCTCCCGAAGGAATTCGACGCCGTTCATTGCCGGCATCCGGTAGTCGGAAATGATAATCTGGGCATGCTCACGCTCCTGCAGCACAAGGCCGTCGGCTCCGGAGTTCGCCGTCAGGATTTCATACTCATCGTCAAGAAACAGGCGCCGCAACGCATTCAGCACATTCTGCTCGTCGTCAACACAGAGAATCTTGATCGGCTCATCCATTCTTTTTACCCCTCCACAACCGGTATGGTTACCGTAAACGTCGTTCCTTTGCCCGGCTCGCTCTGCACGGTCAGCTCCCCGCCATGCTTCTTCACTATGTCATACGCTATGCTCAGCCCAAGCCCGGTCCCCTTGCCCACATCCTTGGTCGTAAAAAACGGCTCGAATATCTTCTGCAGCTTGTCGGCAGGAATGCCG